>JBBFLE010000002.1:0-300000 GCA_037481695.1 bacterium
TCGTAATGGTTCTTATGGTCGAAGATTTGCTCTGAAGGGGATTGGAGAGGTTCATGTGAATGTCCCCAGGGATCGCCGGGGTGAGTATCAGACCCAGGTGCTTCCTCGTTGTCAGCAGTATGAGAATGAAATTGGCAAGGATTTTTGTGTGAGGTGTGATGGATGGACCTGTCTGACATGAGAAGGTTTTCAAGGAGGGAGATCAGTATTGCTATACCCTTCTTGCCTTTATTGCTCTTAGGATGGAATTACACTGGAGGTCAAACCCCCTGGGGAAAGTGCCCAAAAACCTGCCCATATGACATCGGCTGGAGGCCGGAGAATTTTACACAAAATGATTGACATTACCCTCGGTGGACCTCGGCTGGGTCATTCCCTTTCCCTTGAAGTCAGTTCACCCACAACACCCACTGCCAAGTTCTTATCCATCATGCTCCCTCACCCGGTCGGAGGAGGTTCCCATAGAAGTACCAACCCCTTGGAGGGGGACAGGGTACAGAACTCATTTGGATCGTCTCAAGGCTTTCAGCCTTTCCCTTGCAAATTCAAACTGAACCCAGTCATCCAAGAAAGAAGCCATGACCTCCCTGTACTGCTCCTCGGCAGTTTTCCTATCCGAGGCTCCCTCGGCCCAGGCTCCCATCACAAGATGAAGGGTGAGGAGTTTTTCAGGGCTTTGGGCCGCTTCTGGTAGTAGAGTAGTTTTGCTTCGCTTGCCCAGAACGCACTCCGCTATGGCTCTGTGCCAAGGCTCTGCTGTTCTAGCAAGAAAAGCCTCAAGAACTTCCACAGCCTCTTGGGTCCGACCCTGGAGGTGAAGACAAAGGCCTTCAAGCATGCCCATTGTCAGCCTCCTGGCATTTTCACGGCCCGGCCTTCCAAGAAAATTCCTTACGTGACTCAGGGCTTGATCCCAGTGGCCTTGGGCTGCCTCAAGAAAGGCCAGCTCCTCCAAGAGCTTGCCGTTTTCGGGCTCCAGGGCCAGCTGATCCACAAGTATTTTCACCTTGTCTGCGAGAGAAGCTTGTTCTTCCTGGGCCTTGGCCTGAAGCTCCTCCATCTTCTTTTTCTTCTCTTGCACCGTACTCCTGGCCTCCAGAAACCTCTGGCGAAACTTCTTAACCTCATTCATGTAAGCTGACCTAGGCTCCTCTGCCAGAAGCTTTTCCAATCTGGATTGCTGCACCGACTCAAGCCCTGCCTGTGCCAGCCATGCTTCCCATGAATCAGCAGGGGCACTGAGCACTGCCTCCTGCATGAGTCTTTCTGCTTTCTCCAGTTCACCTCTTTTCTGGCGCATCATACCTATGAGCCAATTTATCCAGCTCCTCTCGGAGCTTGTGTCCCAGCTCTGCAATGCCTGGCTCTCCTCCACTGCCCCTTGCAAGATCCGGTACAGATGGCCCAAAAACTCCCACGGAGATCCCCAGCCAGCTGAGCCCAGTTCACGTGCGTAAGCAGTAATGGGGATCCGGTCAAGAAACCACTCCAAGACCAGGGCCAGCAACTTGGCTATAGCCCCATCTGGATCCATTGAGACATACTCTGCCAAGAGCTGTTGTGCTCTATGATGATCCTTGGCACACCAATGCAAAACAGCTGCAGCCAGAGTTATTATGGGCTCAGAACTCTGTTGCCTTTGTTTTTCTGCTTCCTGTGCAGCTTCGGCCCAACGCCCCTCAGCGGCTTTTCTGGAAATCCTCTCAAGCCTCATATCCAATAGAAAATCCTGCACTCCTTTCCACTTGGGCTGCCCCTTGCGCAGTTCCTGCACAAAGGATGCTGCCTTGCCTATGGGTAGAGCCATGGCCAAATTCCATAAGGGCACCACCGTGGGAAGAAGCCCTTGTGCTCTTTCGGTGGCCACGCCTGAGGCTATGCCTATGACCATTCCCCTCTCGTCTATGACAGGTCCGCCGCTGTTGCCTCCGTACAGGGCAGCATCTATATGAATTGCTTCTTCAAAGGAGCGCCTCACATTTCCCCTGGTTACGCTCACATTTACTTGTTCCACCTGGGTTCGGCTGCCCAGAGGGAATCCCAGAGTGATGATCTTGGAAAGCTTGGGTATTTTTCTGGGATCCATCTCTGCTGCCAGGGGCAATGGCCTCAGGTTCTCGGGAACGGGTTGGACCCTCAGTACTGCAAAGTCGTCCCGCAAAGGAGAAAAGATGAGCTGTCTGGTGGCAGTAGGTTTTTTGGCCACGCCTTCTATTCTTACACTCGGGAAGCCGTGGCTTTGAAAGGCAGATCCCAGATAGTAGAGGTCCGTGACATCTCTGGTATCCAAAAGGGCAGCCGCGCGGTTGAAAGCCTTGGCCCCCTCAAACCAGAGGTACATTCTGTACTCCAGGTCAGGGGATCCGCCCCTAACCTTCAGCTCCTGGGCCATGCTTTGGAGCTGGGGATCTTCCAGCCAGGGACAGGCAACATGCCTGCTCGTGAGGAGATAGCCGGCCGAATCTACCAGGAAAGCTGTCCCCTCTGCCCGGTTCCTGTACAGGGTTTTTTCACCTTCCCTTAACCTGTAGTCCACCAAGACAAAGGCAATGGATCCTGCATAGTTGTTGGCATGTTTCTCCAGTAAGTCCACTTCCCGGCCTTGCTGTATCAGGAACCAATATGCCACAAACCCCAAGCCTGAAGCCATGACAATGAGTAACACCAGCCATGTCATCCAGGACCATGGGGAGGGAACCCCACGTGGTGCCTGGATGGGTTTTTTGGGGGCTTGCAGGATCTCTTCCCTGGGGATTGAACGCAAAATCGCTTGTACCTCCCCGGCCGATCGGGGTCGCAGGTCAGGGTCGGCTGCCAACATGGTCCTCAACAGCAGCTTCAAGGTTTGGGGAATTTGCAGCTCTTCCAGCTTCCCAGTGATGTCCTTTATCTCGAACTCCCCGGAGAGAATCTCCACAAAGATTTTCCCCAAGGACCAAATATCGCTTCTGGTATCCAGAGGCAGGCCGTTTAAGATATCCGGATGGCATGAAAGCAAATGCTTTAACATGGGTGGAGGACGATCCAGTTTGGGATTCAGGAATCTGGATAGCTTGTAGTCCAGCTTTACCTGGAAACCTCCCTCCTTTTTCTTGATCACTATGATGTCATTGAGGGTCAGGTGGGGAACGAGGTACCCGCTTTCGTGAAGCTTTTCGAGGGAGGCTACCACCTGGCCGAAGAGCTCCAAGACAATCCCTAGGTCTTCAAAGGCTTTGGATCTAAGAAGATCCCCCCAGTTCTCTGCATCTATCCATTCGCTGACCCTGTACCAAATTCCATCCCAAGAGCGCCTGATATCTAGGTGTTGAACAAAGTGGGTTTCAGGAAGCCGTTTGAGCTGTTCCAGCTCTCTTTTGAGTCGGGCTGCCACTTGCTCATCCACACCCGAATTGGGAGTGAAGATCCTTATCATGACGTGTTGTTGCTCGCCTTGTCTTCTTGCCTTGCACAGGATGCTGGAGTGGCCTTCGTGAAGGATCTCCTCTATCTCGTAGTCATCTACCCTGGTGCGTCCCTTTCCCACCTGATTACCACAGGATGGGCACAAGAGCACTTCCTCGGCCAACAATTGTCCGCAACCGTAGCAGATCTTCATTATGACCCAAGCTCCCTCTTGTGGAGGAATGTGATAGGTACTTAATCTTACCAAAAAGCTAGTTCTGTGGCCCCAAAAACCATGCTGATTCCTCTCTGGCCTGGCATTGGGTATTCAAGGCTACTGCATAATTGGGGGAAATCCCTTGCTTTTGAGCCAAGGCATTCCTCATGGCTTCTGGTCTCAAATCTGAAGAGGCCCAAATCTATATTTTGATTGGGATTCCAGGGAATCTTTTTCTCTTTCATATGGGCCATGTGGTGTCTCGAGTCACTTTTCTCCTCATGCTCTGCCTTTCCAGCGCTCCAGCATCAGACCCATGGCCCGGCCAGCAGCCAAGTTGCCTGACACAAGGCCCACGGGACCTATCAAATGACCTGGCAGCCCTGCACTCAGAGCCAGGGCCGAAACCATGGAGAGGGTAAGAAGCTGGGTGATCTGCCCCACCAGCACGACCATGGGCCTCTTAGTCCATGCGGCCAGCCCCTCCACACGGGAACGCACAGCCACACAAAAAGGCAATGCTGCAAGGGCCAGTGCTGTGATCCGCAGCATGGGCAGATCCCCCAGGGGAAGCTTCTGGAGCAAGACATAATAGGTCTCGGCCAATGGAGGCAGCAGAAAAAAAAGGGGTAAGATCCCCAATAAAGCCCCTGCCTTCAAAGAAAACTTCTGGATCTCCTTGCCCAACTCCCCTTTAGCAGGAGCAAATGCCAGCACCAGACTCTGGATCCTGGATGCGCTAAAAGCCATGGGACTGGCAAGACCCATGGCCAGGTAGTAAACCGGCAGGGTTCTCTCTGGCTCTCCTGCCCTGGCCATGAAGGCTCCAAGCATGGGACCTGACAAAGCCAAGACAACCCCGCTGGCCGAGAGGGGTAGCGCGAATCTCAGCAGTTGCCCCAGGCTCGGGGGTTCAACGGCTTCTTGGGGAAGAGACCTGATATATGGTCTTGCCAAGAACATGGAACAGACCACCTCAAGACCCACAGGCAGGGTCAGGCATACCACTGCTGCATTCACCCCGACCCAACCTGCGAGGGTGAATCCAAGTGTCATGAAACCTGTCAGCAATATTCTGCCCAAGGTGGCCGCACTTGCCTTCCCAGAGGCTCTGGCCACCAGCAGGACGCTCTGGTAGGGATTGCGAAGAAAGAAAAGAAATTGGAGGAGCACTGTGCCCAAAAGGGCCTTCTTGGCAGGAGCTTCGATGGATGGAGGCAGCCCTATCACCTCTCCGAATAGCAGATGCGCCACAGGCGGCACACAAAGTACCCCTTGAAGAGCTGCCACCACCAGGCCCATGAAAAGGTTCATCCTTGCAAAGCTCCTCCAACCCTCCTTGTTTCTTCCGAACACCATCCCGGCCGCCGGTATCCCAGCCCCCAGCATGGCCAAGAAGAACATCACGAGGTTAGACTGGGCCAGTCCTGCAAGGCCCAGAGGCCCGGCCTCCCCCCTTGAGGCCACCATGGCCACCAGGGGATAGGTCAGGCTTTGGGAGGCAGCCTGAAGGGCCAGAGGCACAAAAAAACGGGTCAATTCCCTTTGAGAATGCCTCATCCCTGGCTTTGACATGGGGCCAGAGGCCGCTCTTTCATTCTTGGAGTTTCCTGAGCTTTCTCCGGACATGGGGTTATTGTAGGCCAAGCAGAGGTTCCAAGGGAGGTATCAATGGGAAAAAGTAGTCCTCATACCCTTTTCCCCATTGCTTCTAGCCTGCATTGCTGGGACAATGGGGGCTGACACCATCATATACTGGCGTGAATCCATTTGTGCTTTTAGTGCAGCCTGGCTCCCTATCAAGTGCTTACACGATCCAGGCCTGAGAAGGTACTGGCTGGGGTATGGGCCCCAACCTCAAAGATCCTGGGAAGTGGTGCAGGCTGGACACATCAGCCTCCAGGCTCATGGGTAGCCAGGCCGCAGGCTTCTTGGAAAGTCTCCCATGAGCTCTCCAGAGCCTCCATACATTCAACGGCTCTGTCCAAGGCTCCTGCTTTGGCCTCCTGCTCCAGCAATGAGGCCTTCTCTCTAAGCAGCATGGCACCCACGTTTCCGGCAGCCCCCTTAATCGTGTGAGCCCATCTGCGTGCTGCCTGTGCATCCCCTTGAGCCAAGGCCTTGCGCAGGGAGTCTATTTGCCGGGGCGTCTCCTGCAAGAAGCCCCACAATATACTCATGGCCAGTTCCTGGTCCCCCATGAGCCTCTCCAGCAGTGCCTCCTTGTCGAACACAGGCGGCATATCTTCTTCCATGGAAAGCTTAGCTACCTCGGGAACCGAAGGCCTGAAACATTGGGGCCTCTGAGAATCACTTTCGGAGTTGCAAGCATTCCTGGCCCATTTCCCGATCATGGCCTGAAGATCCTGGGCTCTAACGGGTTTGGGCACGTAGTCGTTCATGCCGGCTTCCATGCACTTGGCCCTGTCGCCAGCCATGGCATTGGCTGTCATGGCTATTATGGGCACGTGGGGATTCAATACTCCTGTAGTGGGCTCCCTTATGAGACGGGTGGCCTCGTAGCCGTCCATTTCGGGCATCTGGCAGTCCATGAAAACAAGATCATAGGGTTGGCTTTTTAAAGAGGCCAAGGCTTCTTTCCCATTGGCTACCGCCTCGGCCCTGTACCCCATTTTTTGAAGTATCCCTAAGGCTACCTTCTGATTGGTTACGTTGTCTTCCACCAAAAGGATTCTGAGGTTTTTCCCAGGCTTATCACTTAAAGTGTGGCAGCCTGTGGTGGTGGGAAGTGTATCTAGGAAATATGACTCCCCACGAACCAAGACCGTCTCCAGACATCTTAGCAACTGGCTGGAACGCACGGGCTTTGTGAGATAACCTGCAAAGCCTATTTCCCGCAACCTTTTGACATCTTCTCTTCTGCCCAGGGAGGTAAGCATGATCAGGAGAGTGTCTTTCAGCCTGGGGTCTTTTTTGATGGCCTTTCCTAGACGATCTCCATCCATATCTGGCATGAGCATGTCCAGTATGGCACCATGAAACGGCATGTTCTGCTGGTAAGCCTGTACCAACATGGCAAGGGCCTGCTCTGCTCCCTGAGCCTCCTGACAGATGCAGCCCCAGCCCTCCAAGAGAACCTTTAGCAGAAGCCTGTTTGTGGCATGGTCATCTACCACCAGGACACGTTTGCCCTGCAGCTTTAGTACAGCGGGCTGCAGGGGTTTTTCGCCTAGAGGCTGCTTTTCCATTACAGCAGTGAAAGAAAAAACAGAGCCTTTTCCAGGCGTACTTTCCACACGAATGGTTCCTCCCATGAGCTCCACTAGACGTTTGGAGATGGAAAGGCCCAGCCCCGTGCCTCCAAACTTCCTGGTGGTGGAACCATCCACTTGGGTGAAAGGGCGGAACAAGAGCCTTTGCTTGTCTTTGGGGATCCCTATTCCTGTGTCTTTCACCTGGAAGAGCAGGGTCACCTTTTCCTTGTCTTCGGCCTCCAGGCTCACCCGCACCATGACCTCCCCATGGAGAGTGAACTTTATGGCATTTCCCACAAGATTCAACAAGACCTGGCGAAGCCTCCCAGGATCTCCCCTGAGAAGGGAAGGCACATGGGGCTCAACCATGCATACGAACTCCAATCCCTTCTCCTCAGCCTTGAAAGCAAGGACTTCCACGACTTCTTCCAGAGCCTCTCGAAGGTCGAAATCCAGAATTTCCAGATCCAGCTTCCCTGCCTCTATCTTGGAGAAATCCAGTATGTCGTTGATTAGAGAAAGAAGAGACTCGGCGCAGTTGCGTATGATCTGGGCGTATTCTCTTTGCTCGGCAGTAAGATGGGTGTCCAAGAGCAAGCCCGTCATTCCTATGATCCCATTCATGGGGGTGCGGATCTCGTGGCTCATGTTGGCCAGAAAAGCGCTCTTGGCTGCATTGGCCAGCTCCGCTTCCATGGCCATGGAGTTGGCTCTGGTTATGGCCTGTTCCAGTTCCCGGTTGAAACTCTCCACCTCTTCCTTGGCTCTCAAAAGCTCGGTTTCATTGCGACGCCTCTGCGTTACATCCCTTAGGATAATCAATTCATGAGGTTCCCCGCCTATGCTTATACTGGAAGCGGAGACCTCCAGCGGTATGTGACCGGCCTTGTTGGAGTTGTAAGATATCTCCACCACCTCCTTGGGGCCAATTTTTCCGTACTGATCCAGCTCCTCACATGGAAGGATCTCAACCAGTCTCTTCCCCAGCGCTTCATCCTCTTGCAAGCCCAAAACAGATTGGGCAGTCTTGCTCCAGATCACCACCCTGCCCTGGGAGTTCAGGACCACTATGGCATCCCTGGAATGATTCAGGAGGGCATCCAGGATTTCTTCCATATCCCTAGGGTTCATCCCCGGAAGTTCCCTGGCCTGGTCCTGGCCTGCAAGCCATCTGCTCAGTCCCAGGCCCAGGCAGGAAACAACTCCAAGGAGAATGATCCAAAGCTCCATAAAGATCACCTCCACTGCACTGAGCTTTCCATTTCCTCTGCGCTCAGGGTCAGCTCCTCTCCAAGATCCCCTGGCATCAGGACTTCAACCCGGTTCCTTCCCTTTTCCTTGGCCAGATACAAAGCCCGGTCCGCTCTCTCCATCAGGGAATCTATCCCCTCTCCCATTTTCCAGACCGTGGCACCCAGGCTAACGGTCACCCTTACTGGGCCCTTCTGGGTGTTCACAGCAGGTTGAGCCACAGCACTGCGCAGCCGCTCACCCACACCCTTGACACTGCTGATGGCTGTGCCCGGCAGGACTATGAGGAACTCCTCTCCCCCTACCCTTCCGAAGACATCATATGCACGAAGAGAGCCGTGAACTCTTCGGGCCACTTCTTTCAGAACATCATCTCCGGCCAGATGTCCCCAGGTGTCGTTTACTGCCTTGAAATGGTCAATGTCCAGTATTGCCAACCCGAGAGAACCGTTTTCTCTGCTGGTCCTGGAAATCTCGGCCTCCAGCCTTTCCAGGACTGCCCTGCGGTTGAGTACGCCGGTCAAGAAGTCTGTCATGGACTGCAGCCTGAGCTCCTCTTTGGCTGCCTGAAGTTGGGCCTCCAGCTCCACGATGCGTTGGCCTGCCCTTATCCTTACCTTGAGCTCCTGTGGGTCAAAGGGTTTTATCAGGTAATCATCGGCACCTGCCTCCATGCCCCGGACAAGATCCTCTTTGGCTCCCTTGGCAGTAAGAAGCAAGATGTAGGTGTAATGGGGTCTTGAGGATTCCTCCTGCCTGAGCTGCCTGCAGATATCTACTCCGTCCATCTCGGGCATCATCCAGTCCAGTATGGCAATTCTGGGAGCCTCATGTCCTTGGAGTTCCTTCCAGGCTTGAGCCCCGTCACAGGCCACCCTTACCTGGTATCCCCACTTGCTCAACAAGGCTATCAGGATCTGCCTGGAAGTAGGATCATCTTCTGCCAATAGGATCTCCATCCGAACCCCCCTGGAGGTTTCAAAAGCTGTGCAAAAAGACCTTATTTTTTATCGGCAAAGACGGCCAAAACATTAGATGCCTGGTTAAGAATTGCACATTTCACCCCTCGGGAGGCCGCGGGCCATGGAGCCAGATGGCTGGCTCAGCATGGATGGGTCTACGGCAAGAGCAAGGCTTTGGAGCTTGTGAAGCTTTCAGTTCCGTTTTATTATTTACTCCTCGCGCACAGAACCGGTTGCTTTACTTAGGAATCTCAAGGATTCATCCAGGCCCGCAAAAAAGAAAGGAGGAAGTTAGATGAGACGAAAGGTTCTTTTGGGCTTTTGGGTCTTGTGCTTGGTGGGATGGTCCATGGTGGGTTGGGCTGCCGAAGCAGTGAAAATCGGGGTGGTGGGACCCCGAACCGGACCTGCGGCTGCCACTGGGAAAGCTTTCGAGGAAGGTATCGCCCTTGCCCTTGACCATATAAATGCGGCAGGGGGGGTGCTGGGAAAACCCCTGGAAGTGGTCTTTGAGGACACCGGTGGGGTCCCGGAAAAAGCGGCTTCCGGCTTTGAGAAGCTGGTGACCAGGGACAAGGTGCCCATTGTGGTAGGTGAGAGCCACTCCTCATCGGCTTTGGCGGAAATAGAGGTGGCCAACAGATATCAGGTTCCCTTCATCATATGTGAGGCCTGGCACGACGATATCACCAAGAAGAATTACAAGTGGGTCTTCCGCGCAGGGCCTGCCAATAGCGGAGTGGTGGATTTTTACATAGCTCCCTTTGTCAAGGACATGGGATTCAAGAAAGTGGCCATAGTAAGGGAGAACTCAGACTGGGGAGTGGGCATAGCAGAGCGCACCGAGTGGAATCTTCAGAAGATGAACCTGCCCTTCTTCACCCTGAAGGTGGAGAGGGAGGGGAAGGACTTTTACACAGAATTGACAAAGTTAAAGGGGGAAAACCCTGACATTGTTCTGGCTTACATTTACGGGACCGGCCTGCATTTCTTCCTTGCCCAAGCCCATGAGGTGGGCTTGGCCCCCAAGGCCTTGGTTCTGGACGGTGCAGGCCCACCCAGCCTCTGGGACAGTTTTTGGAAAAACGTAGGAGAGGCCGGGGAGCTGGAGCTCTTCATGTCCAGCATGCATGAGGCAGTGCATCTTACCCCTACAAGCCGCAAGTTCTGGGAAGACTACAAGAAGAAGTTTGGTAAGGAACCCACAGATTACAAGACCCGCTCCATCTACAACGTTATCCTCATAGCGGCTGACGCCATCAACAGGGCAAAATCCACAGAAAACAAGGCACTGGTGGAGGCCCTTGAGAAGACAGAGCTGGAGGTCACAACAGGAGTGGTCAAATTCGGGTTGAATCAAGGCTCCTACGAGTACCACCAATGGATGCCTCCCATGCTGGTGGTGCAATGGCAGAACAAGAAGCAGGTTGTGGTGTACCCCAAGGAAGCAGCCACAGGGGCACTGATGAGAGGCAAGTGAACCACCTGGGGCATTGGGACACTGGGGTGAGGCTCCGGATCGGACCTGCCGGTGCCTCACCCCACAAGGCACCAAGATCGCCTCACTCCTTGCCCCGGTCTTACCCCTCCATGAGTCAGCGGGTCTTGGAGCTGGCAGGAAGATCGGGCTCCCCAAAAGGCTTCATGTTGCCCTCTATTGCTTTGGCAACCCATCAGGTACGGGAGAATCATCCCCCAAGGCCTGGTTGCTGGGAGGGGCCATGCTTGAAGAAGCCTCTTGGGAGGGTAAAGGACAAGACAATTCCTTTGCCTGGAGGGGCCAAGTGGAGGACTTGGAACACCTGACCAGACTCCCTTTAGGATGACGGAGGCTGGAAAAACAAGAAAATAAGGATGCTGAAGTGACAGAGTTCCTAATGTATTTGACCAACGGCATTGTGATGGGCGTCATAAACGCCATCTCTGCCATAGGAGTGTCCCTGGTGGTGGGCATAATGAGGGTAGTAAATTTTGCCCACGGGGAACTTTATATCTTTGCCGGCTATTTCAGCTACCATTTGAGCCAAATGCTGGGGGTTTCGCCTGTGGTCTCCATGGCTTTGGCCGTGCTTATGGTTTTCTTGGTGGGCTTGATCATAGAAAGGGCTTTAATTCGCCCCACTTATGGGGACGAGATGTACTCCCTCATAATCACCTTCATTCTCTCTATCATACTGCAAAATGCAGCCCTGTTGCTTTTTGGACCCTATCCCACTAAACCCCCGGCCCTGGTCTCTGGTGCCTCCAACATCCTGGGTCTTTTCCATTATGGGAATCAAAGGCTTGTTTCCTTTTTCTTGGCTCTGGCCGTATTGGGATCGGTCATGTACCTCATTCGCACCACATGGTTCGGAAAGAGTGTCAGGGCCGTGTCCCAGGATCGCTCCATGGCCGCCCTGGTGGGAGTAGACCACCTCAAAATCAACATGCTCTCTTTCGGGCTGGGAGCAGCCTTGGCCGCAGCAGCGGGCGTAATAATAGCACCCATTTTCCCTGTCACGCCCACAGGCAGTTCGGCAGTAAGCCTGACGGCTTTCGTGGTGGTGGTACTGGGTGGAATGGGGTCTCTCAAAGGCTGCGTGGTGGGGGGTCTTGTTTTGGGCATACTGGAGAATCTAGGAGCAGCTTACATATCAACTGATTACAGACAGGTCTTCGGGTTCTTGATCCTCATAGGCGTCTTGGTATTGAGGCCCTGGGGCCTTTTCGGACAGCGAACATGAAGCGCATCGGGCTTGCTGCATTGATACTTGCCGCTTTGTTACCACCTTTTGTTCTGAACCAGTACTGGCTTCATGTGGCCATAATAAGCCTGTTTTATGTGATGCTGGCCTCATCCTGGAACCTCATAGCCGGATACACGGGGCAGGTGTCCTTCGCACATGCCGCCTTTGCGGGAGTGGGGGCCTATGGATCAGGAATGCTTGCGCTCTACTGGGGGGTTCATCCTGCCCTGGGGATTCTCGCAGGTACCTTGCTGGCCGGCCTTCTGGGGGCTGCTCTGGGAGGGCTCTGCATTCGCATGGGGGGAATCTACCTTTCCCTCACCACCTTGGGCTTTTCCGAAATCCTTCGAATAGTCATAACCAATGAAGAGCAATGGACCAGAGGTACCATGGGGTTGCAGGTGCCTGGTTTTTTCACCCATTACTCCAAGACCAGCTACTACTTCCTTTTTCTAATAGCGACCCTGCTGATTCTGGTTTTAATAAGGAGGATCCTGGCCTCTGACATGGGCCTGGCCTTCAGGGCTGTTCTCAACGACGAGCTGGCAGCGGCCACATCGGGCATAAACACCGTGAGAGTAAGGCTACTGGCCTTCACTTTTTCCAGCGCCATGGCCGGACTGGCCGGGGGACTATACGCCCATTATCTGATGCTCATAACTCCGGACATTCCCTCTTTGGGACAGATGTTTCTGGTCCTGGCAATGGCAGTCATAGGGGGCATGGGAAGTTTTGCCGGTCCCGTTGTGGGAGCCTTTGCCTTGGAGGTGCTCTCCGAGTACATAAGGATCTATGGGGAGTATCACCTCTTGCTTTTTGGACTTGTGGCACTGATCATAGCGCGCTTCGCACCCGAGGGTATAGCCGGGCTTGCCACTAGAATTGGGGGGAGAAGGTGAAGCTCTTGCTCGAGGGAACGCAACTAAGCAAGTCCTTTGGAGGCCTGAGCGCCTTGAGGGGCGTTAGTTTTTATGTCAAGCCCCAAGAGATAGTGGGGCTCATAGGCCCCAATGGCTCTGGGAAGACCACCCTCTTCAACCTGATAAGTGGAGTTTTCCCTCCTGAGCAGGGGGAATTGTCTTTGGAAGGTGAGAAGATAACAGGTCTCAAGCCATACCAAATCTGCCGCAAGGGAATCGGTAGAACCTTCCAGATAGTCAGACCTTTTCTAAAGATGACCTGTTTGGAAAACGTGTTGGTACCAATGCTGTGGGCAAAAGCAGGTGAGCACAACAAGAGCCAAAGGCAGCAAGAGGCCATGGAAGAGTTGAAATTCGTTGGGCTTTCCCCCTGGGCCCATAAGCCTGCCGGGGAGCTCACCCTGATCCAGAAGAAAAAACTGGAGGTGGCCAGGGCCCTGGCCACCAGGCCTAAAGTGATCCTGTTAGATGAGGTTTTGGCAGGGTTGAATCCTTCTGAAGTGCTACAGGCTTTGGAGCTCATTGAAGAGATCAGAAGTGTCAGAGGAATCACGGTCTTCTGGGTTGAGCATGTAATGGGAGCTATCATGAAAGCGTGTGACAGGGTCATAGTCCTGGATCAGGGGCAGAAGATCTCAGAGGGCTTACCCCAACAAGTCATTTCAGATCCTGTGGTGGTGAGGGCTTACCTGGGGGAATCTGATGCTTGAGGTCAATGCCATAAAGGTCTTCAGGGGAGATGCCCAGGTGCTTTGGGATGTGAGCATTGAGGTGCACAAGGGCGAGGTGGTCACGGTCTTGGGGGCTAATGGAGCAGGCAAAACAACCCTTTTCGAGACCATACTGGGAGTTCACCACCCCGCAGAGGGCTCCATAAGATTTCTGGACACAGATATAACCCATGAACCACCTTTTCGCATCACCCGCATGGGAATGGCCTGCGTTCCTGAGGGAAGAAGGATCTTCAAAGATATGACGGTTTACGAGAATCTGGAGATGGGCGCCTATGCTCCTGGGGCCAGAAGCCATGTAAAAGAAAGCTTGGAGCGGATTTTCCAACTCTTTCCCGTGCTAAGAGAAAGACAAAAACAGATAGCCGGCACCCTAAGCGGCGGACAGCAACAGATGCTGGCCATAGGCCGGGCCCTCATGTCCAAACCCTCCATGCTTCTGCTGGACGAACTCTCTTTGGGCCTTGCCCCGGTTGTCACAGGAGAGATCTACGGGGTCCTGAAAAGGCTCAACCAAGAGGGTGTGACAATGCTTCTCATAGAGCAAAATGCAGTGCGCACCCTGCGCCACAGCCACAGGGCCTATGTGCTGGAGACCGGTCGAATGGTGCTGGAAGGAAGCTCAGAGCATCTCCTGAAAGACGAGCACGTGAAAAAGGCTTATTTGGGTGCCTGAGAAGAGGCCCGTGCATTAAGCTATGTTGGCAGACCTTCCTTTCTTTCTTTCTCCTGAATTAAGGTGCACTCATGGGAGATGTCCTCATGGAACAAAGCCCTATGCTTTTTGGAGCAGACCCAACTCCCAGAATCGTGGCAGTGGAGCCTGCCGATGACCGGACCATCAAGCTCTTTCTAAAGGATGGTGAAGGAAGGCTTGAGATCCAGGAGGAGCCCTTCAGGCCCTTTCTGCTCCTAGAGGATCCATCCTTGTTGGAGGGATTCAAGGGTGATTGGTCCCAGGAGCAGTTGTCCGGAGATAACCCTTACAAGTTCCTGGCATTCTTCAAATGCTGGAGCGACTGTCTGAGAGCTCGCGATCATCTCCAGCGAAGAAGCGGTATTCCCCCCTCAGACCCCCAGGCTCCTTATCTTTTCCTCTCGGATCCCGTCCACCAGCATCTGCTCCTCACGGGAAAGACTCTTTTCAAAGAAATGAGTTTCAGGGATCTGCATAGAATGGCCCTGGACATAGAGACAGCTTGCGCACCTGGCTATGAGTTCTCAAACCCTCAGAGGGAGGAAGACAGAATCTTGTCCATCGCTCTTATGGACAACAGGGGCTATGGCGAGGTGCTTTTCGCAGCAGAGATGTCTGAGCCTGAAATGTTGAGGGCCCTGGAAGAGCGCATCCAGCGCCTGGACCCGGATGTCATAGAAGGCCACAACCTTTTCAACTTCGACCTCGAATATATAGCGGCCAGGGCCCAAAGACATGGAATCAGACTCATGTGGGGCAGGCAGGCGCAAGAGGTCAAGGTCAGGAGGTCACGTTTTACAGTGGCCGAGAGGGTCATAGATTACACCCGCATGGAGGTTTTCGGACGCCACGTGGTGGATACCATGTTTCTGCTTCAGTACTATGATGTGAGCGCCAGGGAAATGGAAAGTTACGGGCTCAAGGCTGCGGCCATTCATTTTGGGCTTGCCCAGCCCGACCGTAAGTACATCGATAGAGACCGGATTCAATGGTTTTTTGAGAACGACCCAGAGGGCCTGAAACAATACAACCTGGACGATGTGAAGGAGACACTGGCACTGTCGGAGCTTCTGGCACATTCCTTTTTCCTGCAGGCCAGGATTTTCCCTTTTTCCTATCAGAACATCTTTGTGAGGGGCAATGCCACCAAGATCAACTCCCTCTTTTTGAGGGAATACCTGCGCAGAAGGGCTTCGGTGCCCAAGCCCCCTGGAAGGAGTGAGAATTTTGAGGGAGGTTATACGGATATCTTCTGTACGGGCGTGGTGAAAAACGTGATCCACTGTGATGTGGCATCCCTTTACCCCTCCATAATGCTTTCTTATGGAATTAGGCCTTCCAATGATACGCTGGGAGTTTTCTTACCCCTGCTTGGAGAGCTGAGAGCCTTTAGACTGCGGGCAAAGCAACAGGCCCAGCATTCCACTGATCCTCACCTCAGGGACTATTACCAGGCCTTGCAGCAGACCTTCAAGGTCCTGATCAACTCCTTTTACGGATACCTGGGCACCGAGTTGCACCAGTTCGCTGACCCAGGGGCAGCGGCCCGTGTCACCAGCCTGGGCAGAGACATAATCAAAAGCATGCTGGCCTGGTTAAAACAGGAGGGCTGCCAGCCCGTGGAACTGGACACAGACGGCATATATTTTGTACCCCCTCCTGGTGTGGAATCCAGGGATCAGGCCTCCGAGTTGGTGGCCAGACTTTCCAGAAGTCTCCCAGAGGGAATTCAGGTGGAAATGGCAGGCCTTTATCCGGCCATGTTCTCGTACAAGAGGAAGAATTACGCCCTCTTGGGTGAGAGGGGACAGGTCATGATAAAAGGCAGTGCTCTGCGTTCCAGGGGCATGGAGAAGTACTTGAGGGAATTCCTTTCCTCCATGTTGCGGTTACTCTTGGAGGGCAGGGCCCAGGAGATTGCCTTGCTCCGGGATGAGTTCAAAGAAAGGATAAAGGCACATCAGATGGACATTTCGTGGCTGGCCAAGACAGAAACCCTTACCGAGTCGCCCGAGACCTATCGTCAGAAGGTGGCTGCAGGAAAACGTAACCCTTCGGCCAGTTACGAGTTGGCCATTGCATCTGGACGCACCTATAGGGCCGGAGACCAGGTTTCCTACTATGTGACAGGCACGCGAAGGACCGTGCGGGTTTACGAAAACTGCAAATTGGCTTCGGAGTATGACCCTTCCAGGCCTGATCTTAACGTGGAATACTATCTCCACAAGCTGGAGGAATTGTGGGCCAAGTTTCAAGAGTTCATGCCTGGATCAGGGCAGGCCAAGCCCGCGGGCAGCTCCGGGAAAAAGCCCCCGCGGGCCAAGCCTCAAGGAACAGGCTCAAAGGCGTAATACACCCTCTCTACCTGAACCAGGTCCCTTCCCTTTTCCATGGGCACAGGGGGCACTGGGAACACATAAAGGCGGACGCGATCTCCCTCCTTTAGTTGCCCCACCCGGGCGTTGACCACTCTGGTAAAAATCTTGAGCTGACCGTCCAGATCCACCAGGGCGTGTATGAGAGGGGTCTCGAATCCCAGAGGCACGCCCACCTCCTCCTCGGTGACTACCAGCACAGTTCCCTCTGTGGGCAGATCCACCCATTCCAACTCGTCGGAGAGACACTCTGGGCAGACCACACGAGGCGGGAATGCTTTTGAACCGCACTTCTTGCACCTTGTGGTGGTGAACCTACCCTGCCTCAAATGTTCGTAAAAAGGATGTACCCGGTTAAACTCCGGTGCCTGTTGAGGATACAGATCCATTGTGCCAATATACTTGCCTTGGAACAGGTCCATGCTCTGCATCAGGCTTCCCTCCCATATATCAACACCGTGTGAGCCGCTATAAAACCGCTCAAGTTGTGCGTGAGCCCGAACTGTGCCCCCTGCACCTGCCTGGTGGCATCTCCCCTGAGCTGTCGTGTGATCTCTATGGCCTGTCTTATCCCGGTGCCACCAAAAGGATGGCCGCAAGAAAGAAGCCCGCCGTCGGTGTTCACAGGCACCTTTCCTCCGAAGTCCGACTGACCGTCCTGAATGAATCGCCCCCCTTCGCCTTTCTCACAGAAACCCAAGTCTTCGTATTCTATGATCTCCGAGATGGTAAAGCAGTCGTGGGTTTGAGCCACATTGATCTGAGCCGGACCTATTCCAGCAGCCTTGTAGGCCTGCTGAGCAGCCGTGCGCAGAGCCACCCAGGTGGTCCAGTCAGGCATGTTGGCCGACATGTTATGAACAGAGGCCTGACCTGTTCCCATTATGTACACCAGGGGCTTGTCCGTCAGCTCTTTGGCCTTTTCTTCACAGGCCAGGATCACTGCTGCTGCACCATCGGTAATGGGACAGCAATCATAGAGCTTCATGGGACG
Organism: bacterium; assembly: GCA_037481695.1. Lineage (NCBI taxonomy): Bacteria > bacterium. The sequence continues at coordinate 17,473 of JBBFLE010000002.1, forward strand.
CACGATGGCCTTGGCATTCATGGCCGTGGCCAGGTCGATGGGCTCCTGGAACTGGCCGTTGGGGTTGTTTAGCCCGTTTCGCCTGTTCTTGACCGATACCAGAGCCATCTGCTCTTCGGTGGTGCCGAACTGTTTCATGTGCTGTTTGGCCACCATGGCAAAGGCGGCCGGTGGGAGGCCCAATCCCTGGGCTCCATCCCAGTCGTGGTCCACAGAGGCCATCTCGCTGTAGAAAACCTCCCATTTCTGAGGCATGTACAGCTTTTCCCCTCCGATCACCATCACCACATCTGCCACCCCCGCCTTTATTAGGCCGTAAGCGGTTATTATTCCTGAGCTGCCACTGGCACAGAGCAACTCCACCCTCATGCAAACGCTCCTAGGTTTAATGCCCACATGCTCGGCCACAAGGGGCGCAAGATGCGTCTGAAAGGAGCAGCGTTCGGTGTAAGCCGATGAGACTATGAGACCGTCTACATCCTTGTTGCTGATGCGAGGGTTGTCCAGGAAACAGGCTCTTGCTGCCTCCTGAAACATGTCCCTCTGCGAGGCGTTTCTAACACCCCACTTGCACATGCCGCCGGCTATCACACAGACCCTTCTCATGCACCGACCTCCAGGATGGATTCAGAAACTCGAGCCATGCCATCCAGCTTTCCCAAGAGGCATGACCAGCTGTACTCTATATTTCCCTTTTGGTCACGCGGTCTTGCAGAATCATTCCCGATTATACAGTGTGCCAATGCCTTGTCAAATACCTGGCATGCACCTTAGGCTGACTCTATCTTTTTTTCTTGGTGCAGCAAGCCGATTCAAAGCCCCCTGGGGGGGCCAGGGGTTTTGCTATCCAGCTCCTTTGAATGCACCAGGCCTTTTCTGCGAGAGGCTCCAAGATCCGGATACAAAAGGATTCATACAGGCTCAACATGGCACAGAACACGTTGCCTCCTTGTTGCCCCAAAAGCAGCCGGATGGGTCCATTGGAGACCGAGCTTTGATACTGGTTGATCAGAAAACCCATCTGGTCTAGGATGGGGTGACTTGGCTTTGAGTGGGCAAGTGAGGTTTCAATGGCAGGATCCCCTAGGTTCAGGAGTTTGAATTCTTTGATGGGGTTTGAGAGGTCTTGGGCCTTACGGGGAAAGATGTTTTTTTCCCAGTGCTTGATCATCTCTTGGCTCTTCTTGGCCTGTTCCCCATCTCAGGATTCGCAGGAGAAGATTTCCTCGGATCCCATGGGCAAGGTGGAAAAGGTGGATGGGGAAGTCCTGGTAACTCGCCTCGGGGCCAGAGATGTGGTGCACCTGCATATGGGAGATCCCCTTTTTGGCGGAGACATGGTAAGTACAGAAGCTGGGGGTGCCACGGAAATCCGATTGGGGCAAGACTCATTGCTGTCTGTGACAAGCGGCTCCATCATAAGAATCAATCCCACCTTGGACCCCAAGGTCGGGATTTCTTCGTTTTTCTTGCAAAGGGGTCGTGTGCTGGTAAAGATCCCCACCGACTCCAAGAGCCCAGGAGTCGTGTTAGAGACCTTTCATCTCAAAGCTCTTTTCCGGTCAGGAGAACTGGAAGCTGGGCTGGCCGAGGATCTGGGGCTGATGATCTGCATGAGGCGAGGGCAAGCCCAAATCGAAGGTGTGGGGGCAAAGATCTCCTTGGCAGCCAAGCAGGAGACAGAGGTGGAGTTTCTGGAAGCACCGCCTCAGTCAAGGCAATTGAACGAAAGGAGCGAAGCGGACTGGGCTGCCTGGATGGCTGCCAGATTTAGAAATCTGCCCTTGAAGATTCATGAGCTGGCGGCCAAGATCGATAGATGTCTCAAAGAGACCGCCATTGAAAGATTACAGTTACGCACAGAACTGGACAGAAGGCATCTGGAGCTGGAGTCTTTGGCCAGATCTCTGGCCGAGGAAGAGCAAGGCCCTCCTGTGGAGCGCCAAGTGGTTTTAAGGAAACTAAGGGCATTGGCAGAGCTTCAAGAAGACTCCCTGGTTCGTTTGAGGCATCTGGGGACCCGAACAGAACTGCTTCTGGTTGAGGCGGAAAGGCTTCGCAGGCGTGCGGACAACATGAAAAAGGAGCTTGGGGAGAAGCACTCCAACCTGGGAAATTTCTTTAAACTTCTACTGGAAGGAGGCAGGCCCTTGGCCAAGGCCCTTGCCGAGGAAAGGAATTACCTGGCCTTTCAGACCGCACAGTGGAAGTCTGTTGTGGATATGGCAGGCGGGTTGCCTTTGGGGCAAATGGAAGAAGAAGCTTCACAGCCTGCCAAGGCTTCAGATGAGGGGAAAAAGACAACTGTAAAGCCCTCTGAGAAACAAAATGTCAAGGCTGGCTCTGTTTCCAAGAGCCCAGCTCCCAAGTCCTCCACCGGAGGGACTGCGAGCCAAACCCAAAAGACCAAGAAATCAAGCCCCGCTTCAGGTCAGAAGGCAGAAAAGCCTACAAAGAAGAGTTCTTCAGGTGGTAAGGTCACCGCTGGAGGCTCCTCATCCAAGAAGCCCCAGAGTCAGACCACCCAGAAAGAAAACAGGACTAAGGGGACCAATCCCTGAGTAAAACCTTTTATGGCAACTGGGAGGTAGCAGATGGCCGCAGAAATAGTCACAGTGGAGCAGCACATATTACAGGGTCAGAGGGAGTGGGGAGGCAGGGGAGATTTCTCGGCCATTCTTCACCAGATCATCCTGGCGGCCAAGATAGTCTCCAGGGAGGTCACCAAGGCAGGCCTCCTGGACATCCTGGGGCCCACAGGCCAGGTCAATGTGACAGGTGACGAGGTTCAGAAACTGGATGTTTTTGCCAACCGCACCTTCATCCAGGCCTTGAGTTACATAGGCAGGATCTGCGTCATTGCCACCGAGGAGGAAAAAGACCTGGTGCACATCCCCGAGCAGTACCCCAAGGGTGATTATGCCATTCTTTTTGACCCCCTGGACGGGTCATCCAACATAGATTCCAATGTCTCCATCGGCACAATTTTTTCGATCTACAGGAGGATCACCCCCAAGGACCAGCCTTGCACCCTGGAGGACGTACTTCAGAAGGGCACAAGGCAGGTGGCCGCAGGCTACATCGTGTACGGTTCCTCCACCATGCTTGTTTACACAACAGGCAAGGGGGTCAACGGCTTCACCCTGGATCCCAGTGTGGGAGAGTTTTTCCTTTCTCACCCCAACATACGTATTCCAGAAATAGGAAAGATCTATAGTGCCAACGAGTCCCGATATCCTTACTGGAAAAAGGGCACGCGTCAGTACATAGACTATATCAAGCAAGATGATCCAGCCACTGGAAGGCCCAAGACCTCCAGGTACATAGGATCTCTGGTGGCCGATTTCCACAGAAACCTCCTCAAGGGAGGCATATTCCTTTACCCAGAGGACACCAAGGACCCAGGCAGCCCCAGGGGTAAATTGAGACTCATGTACGAGGCCAATCCCCTGGCCCTCCTAGTGGAACAGGCAGGCGGGGCCGCCTCCACGGGATATGAGCGCATCCTGGAGATTCAGCCAACGGAATTGCACCAGAGGGTGCCATTGATCATAGGATCCAAGAAGGACGTTGAAACCTATGAACTTTTTGCCCGCAATAACCTCTGAGATCCCCTGGGCAAAGATCTGCTGGGCAGGGCTAGGTGGGGATCTTCTGGAGAAAAGATCCAGGTTTGACACCCGACAGTGGCAAGGGAATTCATGGACAACGTGATAGTAGAGAAAAAAGGGCCTGTGGTTCTCATTCTCATTAATCGCCCTCATGTACGCAACGCCGTTGACAGAACCACTGCAGAGGAGCTGGCAGAGGCCTTCAGAGAATTTCAGCAGGATGACACGATGTTGGCTGCTGTGTTGGGTGGAACTGGTGGCCATTTCTGCGCCGGGGCTGATCTCAAAGCCTTCAGTCGAGGGGAAGGCAACAGGCTCAGTCCAGAAGGAGACGGGCCCATGGGACCATCCAGGATGTTTCTTTCCAAACCTGTGGTGGCCGCTGTTGCCGGCCATGCTGTGGCCGGCGGCTTGGAGCTGGCCCTGATGTGCGACCTGCGTGTGGCCGAGAGGGATGCGGTGTTCGGGGTTTTTTGCAGACGTTGGGGTGTACCTCTCATAGATGGCGGAACCGTGCGCCTCCCGCGCCTCATAGGGCTTTCCAGGGCCCTGGATATGATCCTCACGGGCAGACCCGTGGGAGCCCAGGAGGCCCTTCAAATGGGCCTGGTCAACAGGGTGGTGGAAAATGGAAAGGCCCTGGAAGAAGCTTATTTGCTGGCCAGGCAAATAAGTAGCTTCCCCCAGGTATGTCTCAGAAATGATAGGCTCTCGACTTATCAGGGCATGGATCTTTCTTTCTCAGAGGCCATGCAAAACGAGTTCGCCCTGGGCATGCAAACAATTCAAAGCGGGGAATCCCTGAAGGGAGCAGCCAGGTTTGCCATGGGAGAAGGCCGCCACGGAACTTTCCATCAAGGGTCTGAGTCTCCACCCACTGAGCCCTTATCCCTCCCCGAAAATGAATAGGCCGGGCTAGCCCTCCCAGGAATCAAGCCCAGTTACCTCCTATAATTCTTCAGGAACTCCACCAGCAGCCTGACTCCGAATCCGGTGGCTCCTTTGGGTCTGTAGGGTCGGTCCTTGTCTGTCCAGACAGGCCCTGCAATGTCTAGATGGATCCAGGGGGTCTCTCCCACAAATTTCTTAAGAAACAGGGCCCCTTGTATGGCACCTGCCTCTCTGCCTCCGGAATTCTTCACATCCGCCACGTCGCTCTTTATGAGCTCTTCGTACTCTTCCTTCAAAGGCAAGGGCCAGATGTCCTCTCCTGTGATTTCAGATGCCTTCCTGAGTTGTTCCATGGCCTCCTGGTGGGTTCCCATGAGGCCTGCTATCTGGTCACCCAAGGCCACTATGCAAGCCCCGGTCAGGGTGGCCAAATCAATTATTAGATCTGGCTTGTATCTTAGGGCGTATGAGAGGGCATCAGCCAGGATGACCCTTCCTTCGGCATCTGTGTTGCTGACCTCAATGCTCTTGCCTGAAAAGGTGGTGAGCACATCCCCTGGTTTGTATGCAGAGCCAGAAGGCATGTTCTCGGTGGCAGGAATCACGCCCACCAGGTGTAGAGGAAGTTTCAACTTGGCCACAGCCTTCAGTACACCCAAGACCACAGCCCCTCCGGCCATATCGTCTTTCATCTGATCCATTTTCTCGGCAGGTTTCAGGCTTATTCCACCACTGTCAAAGGTGATTCCCTTGCCCACCAAGGCCAGGGTGGGTGAAGCCTTGAACCCCTTTCCATATTCCAGGACAATGAGCCTAGGGGGTTCTTTACTGCCGGAGGCCACCCCAAGGATCCCTCCCATGTTCATGGAGCGGAGTTGGTCTTCTTCCAGCACCGTGCAATGGACTCCCTCGGATTTAGCCATAAGGGCAGCCTGTTCGGCCAAACCTCTGGGAGTCAGATGATTGGAAGGCTGGGAGACCAGATCCCTGACCCAATAAACCGCCTCGCAGACCGAAACCGCCTCTTCCACAACCCTTGCCATCCTGCCTCCTGGACGCCCCCCAGCAAGAAGCACCATCTGCCTTGGATCAGTATCCTCAGAAGCCTCCTTCTTATAACCCTTAAACCTGTACAGTCCCAAAAGCGCTCCCTCCACGGCTGCAGAAGCCATGGCCTCTTTGCCCAACTGCAAGTTGGGCGGATCCTGAAGACTCACCCCGAACTCCTCCACACTCAGGCTTCTGCAGGCCTGGGCCGCCTTACTCACACCGGCCCTCCAGTCTTCCAGAGTGAGCTTCTCCATCTTTCCCAGGCCCACCAGCATGAGCCTGCCTGGTGCAAGGGCTCCCATTGTACGTTGAACCAGTATCTCTCCTGGCTTGCCCTTGAAATCCCCCAAAGCCAAAAGCCTTCTTATCCACCCTTTGGAAGCTCGATCCAGATCCCAGAGAACTCCTTTGTCGGGCCTTGGATTCTCGGCAGTAGCCACCACCAAAACAGGCCCCCTGTAGGATCCGGGGCTTTGCCCCGAAATGCGAATCTTCATCATGGTCATCTCCTTACCCCTTCATCCAAGAGCGCATCGAAGCGTTCAGCCTGCCTCAGCCTACGTGCTTCAACAGATCGCTGTAAGTGATGATACCCACCAGGTGCCCCTTCTCGTCGAGCACAGGGAAGCTATTCTTGCGGGTTTCTATCATGAGCTGTAAGACCCTGGTAAGGGGGTGCTCAGGGCTCACATGAAAAGGCGTTCGGGTCATGAAGTCCGAAACAGGCCCTTTCATGAGTTCTTCGTACGCAGGGGTCATGGATGTGGGTTGGAATACCAGGGTCTTCAGAAAATCAAATTTGGTCACAACACCCACCAACTTGTCGTCCTCCAGCACAGGGAAGCAGTTGTAGTCGTACTGCTCAAATAGTTTTCTTAGCTCCCCGGCAGTGGTCTGGGGTGTAACTGTTCTCACCTCATGGGTCATCACATCCTTTACTTTCATGAATACAAACCTGTGCATTTCGCCTTCTCCTTTTCTTGGAGCCGATCCTCACCTCAAGGCCGCCCCAAAAAGCCCATTAAAAGGTTAATCCGCAAAGCTTGGAAGCCCGCACTTTTCAGGGAAAAAATGATGCGGGCCATATTTGGGATCTCTCCATAGAAACCCTCCTGTTTTCAAAGAACGCATATCTCAGGCCTTCCAGAACCGCCTCATTCCCTCTGCCATTTCTCTGAGTTTCATGTCTACCAAGTAGTTGACCGTACCTTCGGGGAACATGTTGTCAGGCCCCTTTTGCCCTGCCTCAACTCCTGTGAGTATCTGGATACCTTCATCCACCGTGTTCACAGCAATGACGGAAAACTTCCCCTGGGCCACCGCCTCCACCACATCTTGTCTCAACATCAGGTCTCCCACATTGCGCGCCGGAATCATCACTCCCTGCGTGCCACTCAAGCCTTTTATCCTACACACATCGAAGAATCCCTCTATCTTCTCATTCACCCCTCCTATGGGCTGTATCTCGCCTTTCTGATTTATTGAGCCTGTGACAGCTATGTCCTGCCTGATGGGGAGCCCGCATAGGCTCGAGAGGATAGCATAGAGTTCTGTGGAAGAGGCGCTGTCTCCCTCCACACCGCTATAAGACTGCTCGAAGCATATGCTGGCGCTAATGCTCAGGGGTTTGTCCTGGGCATAGCGGCCCCTTAGATACCCGGCCAGGATCTGGACACCTTTGTTGTGGATGGGGCCGCCCAGTTCACTCTCTCTCTCTATGTTTATTACCCCCTCCCTGCCCATGGAGGTCTGGGCTGTGATGCGGGAGGGTTTGCCGAAAGATATGTCTCCTATGTCGTACACAGCCAGACCATTGACCACCCCGACCTTCCAGCCCTCGGTATCTATGAGCACAGAGCCTTCTGCGATCATCTCCCTGAGCTTCTCCTCCACCAGATTGAACCTCCAGTGGCGGCTCTCCACTGCACGCTCCACATGAGAGGCCATGACTGTGCAGGCCCCCTCTTTTCTGGCCCAGTAGGCCGACTCTCTTATGACGTCCGCCACCTGGTGGAAACGTGTACTTATGCGGGTCTTTCGACCAGCAAGGCGAACACCGTGCTGCACCACGGCTGCCACTGCCTCCTGGTGGAATGCAGGAAGGTTTTCTTTTTGACATATCTTGCGCACAAACTCAGAGTACTTCCGTACGGCTTCTTGGCTGTTCTCCATGACAGTATCGAAGTCGGCTTTTATCTTGAAGACCTTCTTGAAGTCCTCGTCCCTGTGAAAGAGGATGTAGTACACCTCTGAGTCGCCTATCATGATCACCTTCACATCTGTTTTTATAGGCTCAGGCTTCAAAGAAGCTGCTGCAAAAAACGAGAAGGGATCAAAATTTTGGATCTCCACCTCCCCATGCTTGATGCTCTTCTTGAGAGCCTGCCAAACCCCCGGCTCCATCAGAGCATCCAGGGCCTGTATGATCAGATATCCCCCATTGGCCTTAACATAAGAGCCTGCCTTTATTTTTGTGAAATCCGTCCTCCAGACCCCTCCCCTGGGATCAAAGGTGCGTTCTATGCTCCCAAAAAGGTTCCTGTAAGTGGGGTAAGCTTCTATGACCACAGGAGCTCCTTGGGTCTCTGAATTGTCCACCAACAAATTCACCTGAAACACAGAGAAGGGGTCCTGAGATTCTGCAGATTGCCCCACAAGCATACCTTGGGGAGGCGTTTCGGGCCTGGGCCTGAATAAATCAAGATGCTCCAGAATGTAATTGCGAGCCTCTTCCAGGTATATGGCCGCCTTGGCCCTGTCCAGCTGTTCTCGTATGGGCTCCATCTCTTCTGAAACCAGGGGTCCTACCATCTCCCTGTCCAGGTTATTCATCTTTTCTTGGAGCTCCTTCTCCAGGTCCCGTACCCTCAGTATCCTCTCCCCCATCTCCCGCATCAGTTCCTCGTAACGAACCCTCATCTGCTCCAGCTTTTCAGGGGGGAAGCCTCCTGTTTCCGCCAAGGTCTCCAGTTGTTCCCAAGGCACAGGCTGACCTTCCACCAAAGGCAGCAGCTCTGTGCGGGAGGCCGCCCCCATGGGAATGACCACCATGTTGAAACCCTCTCCGGCGATCTTGCGCTCAAACTCCTTGTAAATGGACTTCTCCTGAGTCCGAATGCGCTCCAGGATGTTCTTCCTCCTCTCCTGGTACACCTCTGACTCGAAAAGCTTGGGTATCTTTTCTCTCAAGGATTCCAAAAGCTTCTCCATCTGTTTCTTGAACCAAACTCCTTTACCCGGAGGAAAATCCAGCACTTTCGGGCAGTCGGGATCTTTGAAGTTGTTGACATAACATAGATCATCCGGCACAGGCCTCTGCTTCTTGAGATCCTCCAGGAGACGTTTCACAGCAGTGCTTCGGCCAGTACCTGTGGCACCGCAAACATAGATATTGTAGCCCTCCCCCTCTATCTCGAGGCCCATTTTCAGGGCCTCGACTCCCCTGAGTTGACCCACGATCTCGCCTGAGGCCTGGACCTCATCAGTGGTAAGAAACCCCATGCATCCTGGATCGCACCTCCATCTCAGGTCCTCTACAGGCACTTTGGGAATGTCTTTGAAGGCTCTAAGCTCCATGATGTCTCTCCTCTCCACGCATCAAGGTACCCAACCTGAGCCATCTGCCGGGACTCGTAGCCTGCCCCAATGGATCTCACAATGATAAAGCCCGATTCCTCCTATGGGGCCTTTCCCCGTTTTGAACCTGAATCGTTGCGCTCTGGCAGAAATCGGGCTGGAGTTCTAAGAAAAGACGCCTTTGGGGGAGCCATTGCCTCAGCTTGAGGCTAATGCACTGTTTCATCGCCCTGTGAAACGGCCATGAGAAGATCCATCTCATCCACGAAATGTTCTGCAAGCCTGTCCTCCACAAAGATGGGAGCCCCCACTCTCACACATAGGGCAATGCCATCGCTGGGACGGGTGTCCAGGAGGATCTGCCTTCCCTTCCTCAGCAGGAGGATCTTACCGTAGTAGGTATTGTCCACCAGGTCGTGAATGACCAGGTGCTGGATTTCAGCGCCCAGGGTTCTGATGAGGCTCACCATCAGATCGTGACTCAGAGGCCTTCTGGTGGGGATCTTGTTGATGCCCTGGAGAATTGCTGTACCCTCGAAAACACCCACCTGAATTATTAAAAACCTTCCGGCAGCCTGGTCTTTGAGAAAGACGCTCATGGAGCCGCTGTCCGGAATAAGCCCCACTCGATCCACCTGCACAGAGATCATGGAAGGCCTCCCCCATGCCCTTTTTTTTCACAGCCGGGCAGGCTGCAAAGTACCCGTGATCTGCAATGACGATTTACCGGATGATAGGAACTCCATGTCGAAAACCACTGCATTTTGGATTCTATAATTCACCCCTTCCATCTCTAGCTCTATTTCCAAGTCCTGATCCCCTGGGGAAACTCCGGAGACCCTTCCCTTGAGAATGGCTGTGGCATGCACCTGCATCTGCCCTTCCTGGGAAAGGGATATGTCCATATCCAGGCTCTCCAAGGCAATGCGCCTGCTGCCCAGAATCCACCAGGCAACATCTGCCCTCATCTTGCCTTCCATCCTGCCTTACTCCCGTCTGAGGCTGCAAGAGCAGTTCTATGCCTGGATTGAAACAAGGTTCATTCTCATGCTGGCGGTATCCTCTAACTCTTCTGCCCCTGAGACTCCAACTGGCAGAGCCCTTGCACCTTCAAAATCATGCAGGATGGCTCAGGGGCTTTTTTCCACGCTCAGCCCCCTGTCCTTAGCCTTCTGATCTCAAAGACCACTGGATTCTGAGCGTCGGGACAGGCATGAGTGGCAACATCTGGATCGCTCAGCCAGGGAAAATGAGCGCCATAGCGCATGGCGAAGACCTTGGGCAACATGCTGTACATGGCGCTCATGCATATCTTGCCTTTGACGCTCATGCCGTCGAATAGGATCTCGTCCCCCACCTTGTGCCCTGCCGCACAGGTGCCTTTCTGACTTATGACCTTGGCCAAGACCTCGAACTCCCCGCTGTGAAAGCCTGTTTCCTGGCTCATGGCTGACCTCCATGGGTTCTAGGGGTTTTAAATGGCCCAAAACCCATGTACCACATTCCCGCCATGGGCACAAGAGCAGGTGCAGGGCTCCTTGGAGAGGCCAGGAAATGATTTCCAAGAAAGCCAGCCGGGGAAGCTTAGGTTTCCCATGTCTTGGGGTGAATTTGAATCTGGTCCCACAGGCTTTGCTCCCACCCACAGGCAGCAGTGGAGGTGTTCTTGGAGTTGAAGTTGTTCGCCCTGATCCGGTTTGTTTGTTCTGGCTTAGGGACCTAAAGAGCAAGGCCCTCAAGGAAACTTTGGGATCCTTGGCGGTTTCTCTTAGAGTTTCCTTCGGGAGCGCACTTCTTCTTTTATTCTTTGTATGTGCCCCCTTCCCAAACCCTTTACCTCGCAGCCCAGCTCAAAGAACCTTCTTATTCTAAGATCATCCAAGATCCCGAAACAATCCACCACGGCCAGAGGCTTGCCTGCCATGTGCACCACTTCCTCCGGCACCAGGCCCAAATAAGGCTTGTGCCGCACGGCCAATACCAGGGCATCTGCTCCCGAAAGGGCCTTGGCCAGATCCTTCTCCACTCTTAGATCCTTAAGCCTTTCCTGATTCCTAAAAAACCTGGATCTGGAGCCTCCGTCAGCCGGGTAGGAATCCTGTTTTTCCATTTCCCACCAGCGCTGCACGTAAGGGTCATGCACCATGACCTCAGCCCCCATCTCCACCAACTTCCTTGCAACCAGCTCCGAGCCGCTGTATCTGGTATCCCCCACATCCTCCCTGTACGAGGCCCCCAGCAGGGCCACCTTGGATGCGGCCACTATTCTGCCCATATTCCTTAGAGCATCCCTCACCAACCTTGCCACATGCAGAGCACGAGTATCGTTTATGTCTATGGCCAAGGGGGTTATCTTGAAGATCTCGTCTTCAAACCCCATGAGGGTATGGTAAGCCCAGACCCCCAGACCACCGTCCTTGGGAAGGCAATAGCCGCCTATGCCCGGGCCTGGGAAGATTATGTTGGAGTGAGTGGGTCTTACCTTTATTGCCTCTACCACCTTTATGAGATCCACCCCATTGCGTTCGGCAAAAAGGCTCCACTCATGCAGAAACGCCAAAATAGTTGCGCGATATGAGTTCTCCACTATCTTACAGGTCTCGCTTTCTATGGGCCTGTCCAAAACCGTGAGGGGGTAGTCCCGCACATTGATGACATTGGAGAGGAACCTTACCACCTTATCCCTGGATTCGGCATTGATCCCACTGCATACACGCCAGAAATCCCTTATGGAGGCCACGTAATGCCGCCCGGGCATGACCCGCTCGAAGGAGTGGGCCAAAACAGGCTCCCGCCCCCCCAACCCTCTTTCCTCAAAGGCTTTTTTCAAGATGGGGTACGCCACGTATTCTGTGGTGCCCGGAGGTACCGTGGTCTCTATGAGCACCAAGCAATGGGGCTGGATCCTCTCACCTATGATCCTGAGGCTTTCTTCCAGGGCCTTTATGTCCGCATAGCCCTTTCGCACATCCCCCAGTGTCTCCTTGTGATAATCGCACTGCACATCCACCACCACCACGTCTGCCAGACAAAGGGCATCATAAGCAAAGGTGGCTGTTAGGGTCTTCTTTTCCTTCACGCAACGTCTCAGGAGCCTGGGAACTTCCTGGTCCTCTGCGGAGATGGGTGGTAGGCCCCTGTTGAGGTACTCGATCTTCCAGTACGAACGTGTGGAGGGCCTTTGCATGGCTATGACAAAATAAAGAGGTTTGCCTGTGGAGGGATCCACGGAATCGGCCACCACCCCCGCCATGACAGCTCCCACAAAGCCAACCCCCATAACCACCACCACCTCACGACCCAAAAGCCTTTGTTCAGCTACCAGAAGCTCCAAACGCTTGAGCTCTGCAACAGCCTTTTCCTTGTCAGGAAGGGGAAACACCTCCCCCTCCGGTGAAACCGAAACTGGAGCTGATCCAATTTCAACCTGGGCTCCCAAATCCTTGCTCATGTACACACCCCTCTCCCCCTGCCTTTTCCATCCATCCAGTTCCCCGGGAAAATCCAATCATTGGCATGGATCAGATCACCCCGGGGCTGCATGACTTACTCCACTGAGTCCCCTTATTCAGGAACAATCCCATCGGGGCATCCTACTGCCCAGGCTGCCCCCTCAGGGCTTGCAGGTCTGCCTCCACCATCATCTTGACCAGCTCCTGGAACCCCACCTGGGGTTCCCAGCCCAGAATGCGCCTGGCTCTATCAGAGTCTCCCCTGAGTTCAAATATCTCGGCTGGTCTGTAAAGAGCCTCGTCCACAACCACATGCTCTCTCCAATCCAGGTCCAGATAAGAAAAGCAAATCTGCACGAGTTCTCTCACGGAGTGGGTCTCGCCCGTTGCTATGACATAATCCGAGGGTTCTTCATGCTGTAGCATCAGCCACATGGCCTTGACATAGTCCCCGGCATAACCCCAGTCCCTGCGGGCATCCAGATTACCAAGCCGCAGCTCTTTGGCCAATCCCAGCTTTATACGGGCAGCAGTGCGGGTCACCTTTCTTGTCACAAACTCCAGTCCCCTCCTAGGTGATTCATGGTTGAAGAGAATGCCGCTTAAGGCAAAGAGCCCGTAAGCCTCCCGGTAGTTCCGAGTCAAGTGGAATCCAGCCACCTTGGATATACCGTATGGGGAACGGGGATTAAAGGGGGTCTTCTCGTTCTGAGGTGACTCGAGGGCGTTGCCGAACATCTCGCTGGAGCCTGCAAAGTAAAACCTGCAGCCCGGGGCCGCATCTTTGAGGGCTGCCAGCACGAAGTGGGTGCCGTTGATGTTCGTGTTTATGGTGGAAAACTCATCTTCAAAGGAATAGCTCACAAAGCTTTGTGCCGAAAGATGGTAACACTCGTCGGGCTGTATGCGCTCTATGACCTTGAAGATGCTGGCATAACTCTCCAGAGAACCAGCATGTATGTGAACCCTGTCCAAGAGGTGACGGATCCTCCAGAGCCTCTGCTCGGGATCCTCTATGGCCACCCTCCTGACTATACCGTGTACCTCATAGCCTTGATCAAGGAGAAACTCCGCCAGATAGGAGCCGTCCTGTCCTGTGATGCCTGTTATCAAAGCCTTTTTCAAGGTTCAGCTCGCCGGGCCGGCCCTCCTTTGAGAATCCTGGGCACCCACACATGCCCCAAGCCCACCCGGCCGTGAGGCCTTGGGCCAACGGGATCTTGCCCAGATCATTGTCTTTGTGCTTTGGCCTGCATTTCCTGGCGCAGCTTCCCAATGTAGCGCTGTCCAAAGACCACAATGGTGCCCACCAAGATGGACAATACACCGGCCATAAGCACGTTGGTGCTGGTCTTGGGTTTGTATTTTCTCACTGGAGGCACAGCCCAGTCTATCACCTGGAAGGCCACGTCCTCTTTGGATTCTTCTATACGGGCCAGCTCATACTGTTGGGTCAGAAGCTCCAGGACCTTCTCGTGGAAAAGCACGTCCCTTTTGAGCCTTCCGTACATGAGGCCCAGCTCCGGGGCTCCGGCCAAGGAAAGCTTGCTCCCCCCTTCCTTGGAATGGTTGGCCTCCAGACGCTCCAGCTGTTTTCTGAGTTCGCTCAGCTGAGACTCCAAGAGCTGCACCTTGGGATTCAAAGCAGTGGCATAGGTTCTTACCACATCCAGCTCTACTTCCTTGGCCGCCACCATGCCCTTTAGCTCTGCAAGTCCCCTTATGGCAGCCTCGGCCTGCTCGTTCATGGCTACAAAACGCTTCTCCTGCTGGAAATCCTTGAATCTCTCCTCGGCCTCGGACAATTCCCTCTTGGTCTTGGAGACCTGGGCTTCCAAAAAGAGCCTTTTTTTCTTGGCCACACTCAAGGCATTGGCATTTATGAAGCTCTCCAGCTCCAAGATGTGGGCATTGGCTATCTCTGAGGCCAAAGTGGGATCCTTCCACTCCACTGTTATGTTCACAAGCCCTGTTCTTCTCTCCTCGTTTACCCTGGTGATCCCCCTTAGGGCTTTGACACCATCCTCCAGGCTGGGCTGCTTTGAGGGATCCTTCCACTGATTCCTGAGCATGTCCCATTGCTCCTCGAAGAAGATCCTCATCAGATCCAACCTGGAGATGACCTTTTCCTTCAAGGTTCGGCTCTCCAATATGGCCACCAGGGTCTGGGATGGAGTCGCCTTTCCTCCGGGCAAGGAAAGCCCCATACCTCCCAGCATGGCAATGTAAGAAGAAAACCCCCCCTCTCTGGATTCCATGGGAATGAGAGAAGCCCTGGCCTGATATATCTTGGGAAACACGAAAAGACTCAGAATCCCTGTGGAGATGGTGGCAGCCAGAAAAAGGCAAAAAAGAAACCTGCGTCGGCTCCAAAGCACCAGCCACAGTTCCAGGAGGTCCAGGCCTTCCTCCTCGGCCCAGGACGATTCCCCAGCTCTATAGGGGCATGGGGCTTGCTGAAGCCCTACCCCTGGAAAAGCTGCCCCCTTTTGTTCTGTCTGCAAATCCTCTTCCTTCATGGACTGTATCCCAACCTGGGTAAAAAAATCCCCCACTTACGGGCTCACCCGCACCAGCTTCTTTCCAGAGCCCCAAGGGCACTTTCCCCTGGCCTTTGAGTCTCAGCGGGATCCGTGATGCGGAGGGGCACCATGGTGTGCCGGAGCCCCGTGATGTGCCGGGGTGCCGTGATGTATGGGGCTTCCACCAGGGCCAGCCCCGGCCCCCACAACAGTGCCCGCTGCAGTGGCTGCTGCTGCCGCCACTCCTCCCACGGCCAAGGCAGCACTGCCCGCCACAGTTGCTGCCACAGCACCCACGGTCACCTCCGAGGAATTGAGAGCCGCTGCCACAGCCGCAGGCGTGCCCACCAGAGCCCCTCCCCCCAATTCCTGAGGTATGGGCACAGCCACCATGTTCTCGGGAATCGAGGCAGGCACCTGGCTCGAAAAAGTTATGCCTGGATGGGTCTTTATGGCTGCCAGTTGGCCGGCCGTAACATGGACCTGCTTTCCCGATGGAAGTGTCACAGGAACCGCTTCCGAAGCCCACAGAGGTGGAAGCAGGAAACTTGAGAGAACCAAGAGCCCTACCGCCCAAAACAGAGATCTCATGAGCCACCTCCTTGCTGTTCTAACCCTGCCCTTGAAGGGCTTTGGGTTCAATGGGGTTTTTACCACCAAAACACGCCAAAATAAAGCCCAGGCCATTTATTTTTTCATGTCCTCCAGGTGTTCTGCCATGTGGGTCGGAAGCAGATCTTCCAGAAACTCGTACAACATGTTGAAGCGAGCCACGCTCTGGCCCACATCCCTGGTCCAGGGGGAGAAGGCGTAGCTGTGTTTCACTGGTGTCTCTTCCCTGGTGAACATGGCCATGGGAATGGAGATGAAGATCCCCTTGTCCTGGTAACCCTTGTTGAAGGGATCGCTGAAGCCTGAGGTGTCCGTGTATGTGTACCAGAATCCAAAGGAAGCTCCGGTGTCCCAGTGGCGTGCAACCTCTAGCCTAGCCCCAGGATCACCTGCCAGGAAGCGCCCAACTCTCAGCTTGGCTGCCAAGCCCAGGTCTGGCTGGAGGTAGTTGAGCGATCCAAGCAGGGTGTAAGCATGGAAATCCATCAGGCCCAGCTGGGATTCAGGATCTCTTTTGACGACCCAGTCCCCCATCACACCAACACTCCACCTTCCATCCCCAATTACATGGAGAAGTTCCCCGCTCAGCCCCGCGTACTGGGTCTCCAGATAGCCTGCGGTCATGCGGCCGAAGCTGCCCCCTCCCAGGTTCCAAACCTGATCCAATAAAAGGGAATTGAACCTGGGATCGCTTCTTTTCTTGTATAGCACCATATCCGACCGCACAGGGTGTTCACCCAAAGGCGCTATGGCGCTCTTTATGTTGTTGTAAAAGGGGTAATTGAACCAGGCATAGAAGTCAGAGCCCTCCCACAGGGAGGCTGCTCCCCAGGCATCCACCCCAGCCCTTGCTCGGAAGAAGCCCGAGGGATCATCCAGCCAAGTCTCCAGGGCGGGCTTTACACCATAGTCCAAGATCTCTGGATTCAGGCCCATGCGCTCCAGGGTGTTGGAGCTTGAAGCCGAGGAGGGAAGTACCCTGTCATTGGGCCCGGCCTTTTTTATCTCCACCATGCGGCGGAACTCCTCTTTGCTGTATTTGCCGGCCAAAAACCCCATGAAGTCCATGGCCTGGAAATCAATCTTCACCGTGGGCACACTTCTTCTTAAAGCCACCACCTGTATCCTGGGCACATCCAGAGGTGCCAGGGCCACTGCGGTCCTCATAACCCTTCCCATGGCCTGGGCCTCTGAGAGGAACCTGGGGTTTTCATATTGGACCCTTACATGGTTTTCTCTCACCGAGACGGCCACGTGAAGGAAGCCCTGTTCCCGAAGCGCCTGATCCAGACGATCTTCCACCTCCCGGGGATCCCTCTGTCCCAAGGGTCTTCTGTCCACTGGCGAAGTATAGGGTTCGTCTGGCTTTGGAGGAAGGAGCCTCTTACCCAGGGTGAAGTCCGTGCTTACGCTTAGGCCGAAGGTGTCTCCTCTTTGGAAAGATGCCTCCACCGATATCCAGCTAACAGGCCTGAAACGCACGCCCAGGTTGATCCTCTTGGGGTCAAATCTCCAAAGGGCTGGACTATAAAAACCCACTTTAGGAAGGTCCGGCTGGTTCTTGACACCTCCGCTTAGCCTGTCTTTTGTATAATCCATGGGATTATACTCTGCCACCAAAGAAAGCCTATCCTCCCAGAGCTTGAGTTCCAGTCCGCCGAAGGGTCCCCTTATGCGGCCAAAGCCGTAGCCCAGGGTGAAATCCAGGGGATAAATCTGACGGCTCATGACCAGATACTGGGTGGAGAAGGTCACGTTGTCGCCAAAAAGATCGTTGGCCCCCACTGCTATGGCAGGAAGCAGTCGGGATTCGGCCAGGATCTGGTACTTGGCGTCGAACTCCCTGATCTTGGTGTTCCCGTAACCTTCCCAGCCTGGATCTGTTATAGGCTGGTTTAGGACCTCTGTGACCCTCCCGTTGACCTCCAGGCCTGGGAGGAAACCAAGTCCAAAGTAGTAGGTCCTAAACGGATCCACGTTGGAGGCCCCGATGCGCATCCTACCGTCTTCCAGAATGCGGGCCGTGGGGATCTCCATCAGGCCGGTTATCCCGGTGTTGGAGGCAGACACAAATGGTCTATCCTGGGCCTCCACAGCCCCCCCAGCTTCAAGCCCAAGAAACACAGTAAGCACAAATAATGCCAGCCATCTTTTCCCATGCATGGGGCGCCAGCCTCTTGAGGCCTCATTGCCTTCACAGGAGGGTCACCAGCACCCCTGCGGCCACACCTATCTGGTAAAGCACGGTGGTGACATCCTTCAGGCCTTTCAGGAAAGGAACCCTCTCCAGATCCTCAGGCACAACGATGGTGTCTCCTGGATCCAGGTACCTGGCCTGGAAGTCGTTCACCTGGAAGCGATAAGCCTCGGCGTTCCAGGTCACCAGGCTGGAGAGCCTGGAGGGGCCAACAGCCCTGCCGTCCACCTTGAGCACGTATATCTCGCTGGTGTCGGCCTGAGGAGTGGGGCCTCCGGCCAGCTGCAGGTAATGTGCCACGGTTTTTCCCGGCTCGTACAGGAAGGCCGAGGGGTTGTACACAGCCCCCATGACATTTACCACATCCGTACGCTCCGGCACATGGATCATGTCCCCATCCTCCATCTCCACGTCCGAAGGTGTTCCCTCCAAGGCCCTTGGGTGGGAGACCTGAAGCACCAACCTGCCCGTTGGCTTGACCTGCCTGAGTCGGGCCAGCAGTTCCATGCGCCTCCTGGCGGCCTGGGCCTCCACTTCGGCCTCTTCTTTACTGGTGGCCCCTGCGGCCTTGCTCAAATTCATGGAGGCTACCTGTGCCTCCAGGCGGGAGAGGGTCTCCTCCAGACGTTTCTGTTGAAGGGCCTGAATGGATCTTCTGGCGAAAAATACACCCTTGAGATAGGCTTTGTCGGTGAAGCCTCCTGCTCTGTTCAAAAGGGAGCTCAGTTTCTCGCCCTTTTTCACCGCATAGGCACCCGGATGCATGACCTCTCCGGTGAGATGCACAATCCTGTAAAGCTGCCAGTCGGGCACCGTGCGCACGAACAGATAGTCGTTCTCCTCCAGGGGCAAATCCTTGTCCTTCTCCTGTTTCAAGGCTGCTGCCAGGTCCAGGGTGAGCCTCTCTGTCACAGGGCCTTTCTGGGTTATCTTTACCCTGGTTAGCTCCCCCACGGCCGAGGCCTCGGGTCTTAGTCCTCCGGCCATCTTGATCAGGTCTGAGACGGTCATCTTCTCCCTCATACGGTACTCGCCGCTTCGCCAGACCGCACCGGTGACCCGCACAGTAGGCCGAATGTTGAATTCTTCTTTACTGAAAACATAAATGGTGTCCTGGGGATGCAAGAGGAGGTCCTGCTCAGGATCTCTTTGCAAGGCCTTTCCCAGATCAAAGGAGCGCAGCTCCTCGTGATAATCAGGGGGCACCAGTCGCCTCACCAGCCCAAAGTCGAATATGGCCTCTGGCATGAGGTCCTCAGGCCGCCCCAGGATGTCGCTCACTCTCATCCCCTCCCTCCAGGCGTATACCCCCGGCCTCATCACATGGCCTGCCAAGCGCACCTCGTTTATGATGGAAGGGTTTATGGCAAAGACCTGCACTATGTCTCCGTCCTGAAGCTGTATGTCCTTTTCCCCCACCAGATCAGCCAAGGCAGTGTCCAGAACCATCCTGGCCCTTCCCTGGTACACCCTTTCCACCTGGACCCTGTGGACGTAGGCAGTAGCAGTGGGGCCGCCGGCCATGGCCAGGACCTCGCTCAGGCGCCTCTCCCCCTTGAGCTCGTAGATGGCCGGCTGCTTGACCGAACCCGCAACGGCCACCAGAGGCCCCACATAAGGGATGAAAACCGTGTCTCCGTCCTGCAGGAGCCTGTCCTGACTCTTGTCTCCCTTGAGCAGGAAGTCATACAGGTCCATCCTGGCCAGGGTCTGACCGTTTCTGAGGAGCCTCACATCCCTCATGCTCCCGGTCTTGGAAGGACCCTGGGCTGCAAAAAGAGCGTTCATGATGGTGCTCATGTTTGTAAGCTCGTAAGTGCCTGGGACCCTGGCATTGCCCACCACAAAGACCCTGATCCCCCTGAGTTGGCCTAGGCCCACGCTCAAAGAGTAGCCCGAGTAGTACTTCTGGATCTCCTTGTCCAGGTGAGCCTTGAGACTGCCGTACGGAACGCCTGCCACGGGTATATCCCCCACGGTGGGCAGGTGAATCTTTCCTTCCCTGTCCACCTTGAGGATGTAATCCCCCTGGATCTTTCCCCAGACCCTTACCTGTATCTCGTCCCCAGGACCGATCCTGTAAGAGGGCTCGGGCACCCTTGCATCCACCGGAAGAGAGGGCGTCACCTGGGCCCTGGCAAACATGGCGTATCCGAACTGGGTGAGCTTTCGGTCTATATGAGCTGGAAACTTGCCTTGCACATATTGTTCGAAGGCAGACGTCTCTTCTGTGGGAATAGAGGCCCATTTCTGAGCCGAGGCCGGAAGCTCCCGGCCTCCAAAGGTGTCAGGCTTTTCACTGAAGGAGCCCTCTGCTGCCCTGGACTCCGCGGTGGCAGCCTCGGGCGCCCCATCGGGTGGGGGACTCACACCAAGGGGAGCCTGGGGCCCCCTGAGGGGTTCCAGGCCAGAGCCTGCTCCAGGCGGAGCCTGCTTAACCCTCATCTCCCTGGCCTTCTCCAGAATCTCCGCAGGGATCTCCTGCCCTGGAGCTTGAGCCTGGGGGCTACCGCTTGGGGCCGTGACCCCTAGGCCTTGGCTGCTTGGGACACCAGAGGGTAAGGCACGGCCTCCACCCGGACCTTGAAAGGGAATCTCCACGGCCTGAAAAGCCACGGAGCTTCCACCTAAGGCAAAGATGCTGAAAAACAAGATTTGAAAAAACCCAGACACCACTTTTGGCTTCCCCAAAAGCTTCATGGAAGCACCCCTGATCCCTCTAAATTTGCAGGAACCCTCTCCAAAGGATCCCCCAATGCCAACTCCCCAAGCCGTGCCCCCCTTTTTCAACCATCACAGCCCACCAGGAGACCACTCCCCCCGGTCTTCTTGGCACTTTCTCAAGGGGCAGCAGATGCAGCTATCAAGGTGGCCTCCTGGTTGTCCTCCTGAACCGCGTAGACCAATACTCCTACAATCTCCAAATAAGGTGCTGAAGGAACA
This sequence comes from bacterium, assembly GCA_037481695.1. Classification (NCBI taxonomy): domain Bacteria; species bacterium. The sequence continues at coordinate 38,327 of JBBFLE010000002.1, forward strand.
GGTGTGACCCCCGATGCCCAAAGATTGAGCGTGCCGTTTAGGGTCTTGTTGACCTTGACCACGCCCGAATTGTTGGCCAAGACATCATCAACCCAAAAACCACCCACTTGCCAAAGGGGCTCGAAACATCCTATCCAGTTGCACCTGTCCCAGGTGGCATTGAACATGTAAGGCCCTGTTTGTCCTGCCCGATGCATCCTGGTTATGAAGGTGACAAAATAGGATTGGCCCAAGGTCCCAAGATAGGTACCTGTGGAATTGGTGATGGTAGCCGGAAGCTTTGGAACCCTGCTCAGGTTGACGGCTATCTTGAACTTGTCTGGATTTCTTGTGGTAGTGAGCTTGACCGTGCCCGTTATATTGGCCAGCTGTAAGGCAGCCCTCCCGTAAATATCCTGAGCCCATGAGGTACTTTCTGGGGTGTTTGCGGCCGCCCAACTGGCCCAATCAGCCACATTGTTGTATGAGACGTTGAAGGTTATGCTTTGTGCCAGGGCCTGTGTGGAGGCCAACAAAACCGTTCCCAGAACCATTGCCCAAGTCAATCTCTTTGCCCTCTTTTTCATCTCCACGCCTCCTTCCTTCGAGATTCCCTCCCTTGTACAAGGGAGCCAAAAGCCAGATCAGAAATCGGGCCTCAAGCCTTGGCCATGGGCCCTCTGTCACAGGGCTTTTTGAATCAAAGTAGCCACCTTCTCCTGCACATCAGGGCTAAGATAAGGGTGCATGGGAAGACTCAGGATCCTTTGGGCAGTATCCTCGCTCACGGGAAAATCTCCCTCGTGGTAACCCATATGGGCAAAGGCGGGCTGCAGATGAAGGGGCTTGGGGTAGTAGACCATGGTGGGTATGCCCTCTTCCTTTAGCCTTCCCCTGAGCCTTTCTCTTTGCCCATGGTCCTGAGCCAGGATGCAGAACTGAGCCCAGGCGCTTTTGCATTGCTGGGGTATCCTGGGAACTCTTATTCCAGCACATCCTGCCAGAAGAGCCGAGTATCGCGCTGCCACCTCCTGGCGAAGCGCCAATTCCTCTTGGAATATCTCCAGCTTTGCAAGGAGCACAGCCGCCTGAATAGTGTCCAGCCTTCCGTTTAAGCCCACCCGTACATGCTCGTACTTGTCCCTGCCAGCCCCATGAACCCTTATGGAGCGAAGCACAGATGCAATCTCATCATGTCTTGTGAAACACATGCCTCCATCCCCGTACGCCCCCAGAGGCTTGGCAGGAAAGAAAGATGTGGCCCCGCAATCGGCCAGCCCTCCGGCCCTGCGGCCTCCCCTCTCACCACCTAAAGATTGTGCGGCATCCTCGATCACCCAAAGATCCCTGGATGTTGCCAGAGAGCAGATGGCATCGTACTCTGCGGGCAGGCCAAAAAGATCCACGGCTATGACACAGCGGGCCCTTGATATCTTGCCAACCATTTCCCTTGGAAGGGGATGGATACCGGAGTCCTTTCTTTCCAAGGCCTCCACGGCCCTGGCCAATTGCTCTGGAGCCAGGTTGAAGGTATTGGGATCTATGTCCACGAAGATTGGCATGGCCCCTACCAGCATCACTGCTTCTGCAGTGGCTGCAAAGGTAAAGGGAGTGGTCAATACCCCGTCGCCTGGGCCCACACCCAGGGCCATGAGAAGCATCACCAGAGCATCGGTGCCTGAAGAGCAGGCCACCGCATGCTTGACTCCCACGAAGCAGGCCAACCTCTCCTCAAGCTCTGCCACCTCGGGCCCCATCACGTATTGGCCGTGCTCCAGGACCCTCTGTATCCTCTGTAGGAGCTGGTCCTTGATACGTCTTTGCTGAGCAGCCAGGTCAACGAAGGGGATCATGGCCTGCTCTTTCCCACTGCCTACATGTCCCATCTCCCACCTCACTGGAAAGGCTCCAGCATTCTTTTGGTCCTTGAGGATTTGGGACCTTCCAATTGGGGCACCTGGCTGAAACCATTGAACTTCAAAGAGGCTCGCACCCTTCTGAGAAGCTCGCCCCGGGGGATATCCCCACCTGTATCTCTTAGATGTTTGCAAAGATAGTATGTGAAAGCTCCGTTGAAAGCACCGCCTATGAAGGCATCTGCCGAGGTTTGGTTCTCCCGGCATCCAGCAAAAAGCACATGCCCCATGGGATTTGCGCCTCTGAGAAGCCTTCTGACGGGCAGCTCCTCATCCACCCTGGCCTGTATGTCTGCAGGAGGCTCCAGAAACCTTGGGTACATGGCCATTTCCATGGGCAAAAGGCTCAGGGCCGCCATCTCCCTGGTGCCGGTCCCTGAGTGGCAGCAGTCCAGGATCACCTCCAGGACAGCTCCCTGGGGCAGCCTGGCAAAAATCCCTTTCAGGTCATCATCTGAGATGTACTTACCCTCCCAGTTCATGTCATGGGGACAGATCACTTCGTCCATATGGTCGCGAAGCTCGTCTCCGTCCCGGTCCCTGACCTGGGAGCCGTGGCCTGAGAAATGAAACAGAAGCCTGTCTGCTGGGCCAGCATCCTTCACAAGCCATTCCAGCCTCTCCAGGATGGCCTCCCGGGTGGCACGCTCATCCACCACAAGGCGTACCTGCTCGGCCTGGAAGCCAAAATACTTGAGGAGCACGTCCCTCATGTTGGTCACGTCATTGACGCACCCCTGCAGATCACACCCAGGCAAACTATACTTGTTAATTCCGACCAGGAGGGCTTTTGGGGCCATTGTCTCCCCCTTTCACCCAGCTCCCTTCATTCCCTGCCGTACACGTGGGAAAGAGCCGAAAACTCCCGCACCACTTCCAGACGGTCCTGCTCCAAAAATCTCTCTATGGCTTTCCTGGCAACACACCTGGAGTAGCGAGCCCAGCAGTTCTCTTTTTCACAGAAACTGTGTTTGGCACCTTCTTCCCCCTTCATTCTGTGATGAGAACACAAAAAACAAGAACGCAAGAGCATACCCACCTCCTAAAGTGCGTGGAAAGAAGGCCTCTTGGGCCCCCTGGAAAGGATCTTGCCGTGGAAGAGCACCATTTTCTGACCCAAGGTCTGCAGATCACGGAGCCCTCTCGATCAAAGATTCGTGAAGATGCACCCTGGCTTGAAACCCTAGCACAGCCAGGAGGATCTCAACCCTTCCCTGATCGTCCAGATCCCGCTCGAAGATCCCCAAAAGGTCCTTGAAAGGGCCTGAAACTATCCTGACCCTGTCTTTGGGGCGCAGACGCCTTCCCACCCTTACAAGCCCATGAGAGTCCATCTGGCTTCTGATGGTGCTGATCACCTCATCCGGCACCGATGTGGGTTCCCCCTGGGTGCCCAACACCCGCCTGACTCCCCTGGTCCAAACAACCTGCGGATACTCATCGGGATAATGGAAACGGGCAAAAAGGTATGATGGGAAAAGAGGTCTGATGGCCTCCCTGGCCTTGAACCTCCTGAAACGCACCACCCGAATCTTTGGAAAAAACAACTCCAGACCTTTCTCGGCCAGGTGAACCAGGGCCCTTTCTTCTTCTTTGGGATTGGTTTGAACAACGAACCATCTGGGTGTGCATTCCCCCGAAGGAGTGATGCTGGCTCCTTCCATCACTGATCGACTCATAGGGCCTCCTTAGCGCCCCTTAAGGCCCAATTCCGTCGCATCGGGTTTTGGGACAAAATGGGTTTATGATATGTACACCGTCACCATTGACTTGTCAAGCTCATGAAACTCTACCCCGTTTGTACATAAATCGCCAGGGAACTCTTGTCCTGCTTGACTTCTCGTGCCTTTCTGTTTCACAATGCGGATCCAAGAAGTGCTTTGGTTTTTTTCCTATGGGAAAATTTCTTCTGCAGATCGAGGAGCTCAGGTGTCTTCTCTCCAGAGACCGCAGACAGACCTTCCTCAGATATATACTGTAAGCAGGCTTACTCAGGAAATCAGGGATATTTTGGAAGGAAGGTTCCCTTCCATATGGGTGGAGGGGGAGATCTCGAATTTCCACCTACATTCTTCAGGCCACATGTATTTTATCTTAAAGGATGAACGTTCCCAGATCAGGGCCGTCATGTTCAGGGGCCAGGCCAAGGAGTTGAGTTTCAGGCCTGAAGACGGAATGCACGTACTTTGCCTTGGAAGAATAGGGGTTTATGAGGCCAGAGGGGAATACCAGCTTTACCTTGACTTCCTGGAGCCCAAAGGCGTTGGGGCCATGCTCCTGGCCGTGGAGCAGCTCAAGGCAAGGCTGGCCCTGGAGGGTTTGTTTGATCCTTCCCGCAAGAGACCCCTGCCTTTCTTGCCTAGATGCGTGGGAATAGTCACATCTCCCACCGGAGCAGTCATAAGGGACATGCTGCAGATTCTGGGCAGGCGTTTCCCCAATTTGCATGTGTTGGTGAGGCCTGCCAGAGTCCAGGGTGAAGGGGCGGCCCAGGAGATCTCCCAAGGCATAAGGGACCTGAATGAGTGGCCAGGAGTAGACCTCATAGTGGTGGCCAGGGGAGGTGGCTCCCTGGAGGACCTTTGGGCCTTCAACCAGGAAGAGCTGGCCCGCACCATAGCCTCCTCCAGGATTCCCGTGGTGAGCGCAGTGGGACACGAGGTGGATTACACCATAGCCGATTTGGTGGCTGACCTCAGGGCTCCCACACCTTCGGCTGCAGCCGAGTTGATAGTTCCTGTCCATGCCCAACTTCACAGAAATCTGAGCGATTTGGCAGCACAGTTGTTCTCGGCCATGAGAAAACAAATAAAAAGGCTAAGGGAGGAGCTAAAGGGATTGGTGAGCAGGCCGCCCCAATTGAGACGCCGTCTTGCCCAAGAAAGAATCGGCCTAGACGAGCTTCACCAGAGACTCCAGAATTCCATGGGGCAGATCCTGGAAAGAGCCAGACTGGAAAGGCAGCACCTGCTTCAAAGCCTTTCTCATCTGGATCCCAGGGCCAGCATACCTGCACTGAGAGCAGAGCTAGCGGCTATTGCCCAAAGACTAAGCTCCTCTTTCAAGTTCAGTCTCCAGGAAGGCCGGGCAGCTCTGGAAAGGGAAAAAGGCCTTCTTTATTCCTTAAGCCCTGCTCAGGTTCTGGCCAGAGGTTACAGCATCGTGAGGCTGCTGCCCCAGCAGAAGGTGGTGATGGATTCCTCTTCTTTGAAAGAGGGAGACCTGCTCAGAATCACCTTCCACAAAGGGGAAAGTACCTGCAGGGTGGAGAAATAAACGGGGGCAAGGCCCCATGAATAGCAAAATGTCTGAAGCCAGGTGCTCTAAGTTGCCCATGGCCCCCAAAAACCCTTAGAGATGTGCCGCGGTCTTGACAGCCAAGCACGGTTTGGACATCATGGGGCGCGTGGAGCAGCCCTGGGGCACAAAGCCCAGAGAAGCTCTTGGATGAGTTGAGGAGGCTCAACGAGTATCTTTGGAGGGTGGGATCCCGAGAAGATGAGAGGTGCATTTTGCTTGTTGTGGATTACATTCATTGCCACAAGCCTTTCCTGCAGCAATCCGGGGATGTGGAGTTGGAGGCCCTCTGCCCTTCCCACAGCTCAAGAGGAAACAGCTGACAGCAAAGTTGAGGCCCCTTCTCCTCAAGATCTTTCTTCCAACCCAGAGCCAGTTCAGGTGGCTTCCCTCAGGCCGGAGGATTTGGGAGGTAAGACCGCCTCGGAGGCTCTTCAGGCAGACTGGATCGTGGTGATCAAGAGCCAGAGGATCATGCGCCTGTTGAGAGGCGGTGAGGTCATAAGGCAGTACGAGATTTCCCTTGGGAAAAACCCCAATGGGCCCAAGATGCGCCAGGGTGACAACAGAACCCCTGAGGGGCTCTATGTCATATCCGGTCGAAATCCCAAGAGCGCTTACCACCTGGCCCTAAAGATATCCTACCCCGACCCCATAGATCTCATAAACGCTCACTCCATGGGTGCCAAGCCTGGTGGAAACGTGATGATTCATGGACTTCCCAATGGGGTGAAGAACAAGTACCGTATGGAGAAGGATTGGACCAATGGCTGTATCGCGGTCTCCAATGAGGAGATCGAGGAGATCTGGAACCTGGTCCCAGACGGAACCCCCATAGAAATTCTGCCCTGAAGTCTCCCGGTGTTTCCAGGGGCAGCTCAAGGAATTGTAGGCCCCATGGCCTGCTGGAAGAATCCTTCATGTATGAGGCTATCATCTTTGATTTGGACGGCACACTTCTGGACACCCTCCAGGATCTGGCCAATGCCATGAACCGTGTCCTGGAGAATTGGGGGCTTCCCATCCACGCCGTGGAAGAATACAGGCTCTTTGTGGGAGACGGGGTGGAAAACCTGGTAAGACGGGCTCTTCCCCAAAACATGCGGGATCCCCTTACCTTGTCCAGAGGGGTAGCCGCCATGCGGGAAGAGTATTCCAGGAGTTGGGCATTGTGCACAAGAGCCTACCCAGGGGTGGCAGAACTGCTAGATGGGCTTTGCGCCAAGTCGGTTCCCATGGCTATTCTTTCCAACAAGCCTGACGACTTCACCAAGCAGATGGTCAAAACCATGCTGGATTCGTGGAGGTTTTACCCTGTGCTTGGGGAGAGGCCCCTGGTCCCCAGAAAGCCTGATCCTACAGGTGCCCTTGAGATAGCTTCCATTCTAAGAATAAGGCCTGAGAGATTTCTGTACCTGGGAGATACTGACACAGACATGAAAACAGCAGTGGCCGCAGGGATGTACCCTGTGGGGGCTCTCTGGGGGTTCAGAAGCGCCCAGGAGCTTCTTATGGCAGGAGCCAGGAGGCTTGTGAGCAAGCCCCAGGAACTGCTGGAGTTTTTTTGATGGAGCTTTTCTTTAAGGGTGTCTTGGTGGGATTTTTTCTGGCTGTTCCCATAGGCCCCATAAACGTGCTGTGCATGAGGAGGACTCTGGCCTACGGAAGATTCTCTGGTATTGCTTCGGGGGCAGGGGCTGCTTTGGCCGACGCAGTTTATGGATGGATAGCCGCCTTTGGAGTGCACTTTGTCTCTGAGACCCTGGTGGGCCATCAGATGTGGCTCCGATTGTTGGGGGGAGCTCTGCTGTGCTATCTGGGGTACCGCACCTTCATGGCCAAGCCGCAGGTCACAGAGCTTAACAGCAGTGCGGCCGGCCTTCTGGGCCATGCGGTTTCCACCTTTTTGCTGACACTGACCAACCCCATGACCATTGTTTCCTTTGCAGCCGTTTTCGCAGCCATGGATTTGGGAAGGGCTCAGGCTGGACTCTTGGGCCCCTCTTTGGTTGTGGCAGGGGTCTTCTGGGGTTCCATGGTCTGGTGGATTGTGCTGGCTGCCATCGTGGGATTCATGAGAGGTCATATGGGGCTGGTGGGTTTAAGATGGGCCAACAGAACATCTGGACTCATCATCGCAGGCTTCGGGCTGGCCACCATGTTTAGCTTCAAGCTCTAAGGAGAAGACTCTTGGATAAGCTCTTGGAAGCTCTGAGACTTCGCCTTCAGGAGATCTCGGATCTGGAAGCAGCAGGGGCTTTGCTCTATTGGGATCAGTGCACATACATGCCCCGGGGAGGGGCCAAGGCCAGGGCCAGACAAACGGCCACCCTGGCCAGGCTGGCTCACCAGAGGTGGGTGGATTCAGGCCTGGGAGAACTCCTGGAGAAGCTCAAGCCCATGGAGGAAAGGCTTCCTTATGAATCCCTGGAGGCCAGTCTCATTAGGGTGGCCAGCACAGACCATAAGAGGGCTCTGAGAATTCCCCCTGAGTTCATGGAGACCTTAAACAGCCACGTATCCCAATGCTATGAGGCCTGGAGGACAGCCAAGTCGGTCAATGACTTCTCCATGGTCAGGCCATTTCTGGAGCGCACCGTGGAGTTGAGCCGCAGGATGGCCGATTTCTTCTCGGGCTGGGAGCATCCAGCGGATCCCCTCATTGACCTGGCTGATCCAGGGGAAACAGTATCCCGATTGAGGCCTATGTTCTCCAAGCTGAGGGATGAACTGGTGAATCTCTTAATGGAGATCCGAAAGAGACCTCCTGTGGAAGACTCCTGCCTCAAGGGCGTGTTTCCTGATGAGAAACAACTGGAATTCACCTTGGAGTTGCTGCACGCCATGGGATACGACCTGGAGCGGGGCAGGCAGGATCTCTCAGCCCATCCTTTCATGATCCGATTGGCCGGGGGAGATGTCAGAATAACCACCCGGGTCCACACGGGTTACCTTGCGGAGTCCATCTTCGGCTCCATCCATGAGGCCGGCCACGCCTTGTACGAGCAGGGTATCCCAGAAGAACTGGAAGGAACTCCTTTGGCCCAAGGAGCCTCGGCGGGTATCCATGAAAGCCAGTCCAGGCTTTGGGAGAACATGGTGGCCAGAAGTTTGCCCTTTTGGAAATTCTTTTACCCGCGGCTACAAAAAAAATTCCCCCAATTCCTGGAAAAGGTTGATCTGGAATCTTTTTTCAGGGCCATTCATAAGGTGGAGCCGGGCTGCATACGCACACAGGCTGATGAGGTGACCTACAACTTGCATGTGATCATAAGGTTTGAGCTGGAACTGGAGCTCTTGGAAGGATCTTTGGCCGTAAAGGATCTTCCAGAGTTATGGGAAGAGAAATACCAGACACAATTGGGAGTGAAGCCCTCGGATGACAGGGAAGGAGTGCTCCAGGACATGCACTGGTTTTCGGGAACTGTGGGAGGAGCCTTTCAATGCTATACCTTGGGCAACCTGGCCGCAGCCCAGATGTTCCAAGCAGCCCTAGAGCATGACCCCCAGATTCCTTCCCGCATGGAACAAGGAGACATGTCCAGCCTCTTGAATTGGTTGAGGCAGCATGTTCATTGCCATGGACGCAAGTTTAAACCAACAGAGTTGCTCAAGATGGCCACAGGTTCAACCCTGAGAGTAGAGCCGTACCTGGATTACCTGCGGAAAACCTACGGAGGGGTCTATGGATTCTCTTGAAGATATGCTTTCCCAGATAGTGCCTGGTTTGGAGGCAGAGGTCTGCTGGATGGTGGAGGAAAGACACCTGGCAAGCCATTGGGGGAGCGGACTGGCAAGGGTCTTTGGCACCCCTATGTTGGTGGCCCTGTGCGAAGAGGCCTCTAGGCTGTGCGTTGAGCCGCTGCTGCCTTCCTCCAAGCAGACAGTGGGCACGTGGGTGAGCCTTCGCCATATGGCCGCGACTCCGGCTGGCATGAGAGTCCGGGCCAAGGCAAAACTGGTGGAGGTCAGAGGCAGAAGGCTCAGATTTGCGGTACAGGCCTGGGATGAGCTGGAAAAGATAGGTGAGGCAGAGCACGAGCGGGTGATAATCGATTCCTCGGCTTTTCATGAGAGGATAGCGGCCAAGCTCACCAGGGGATAATCAGATCCCCGCTCGGTCATATCAAGACAGTATTGTTTTGATCAGTTTTGGCCAATGCTCACTGCTTCATGGCAGCAGCCAGTTTGCTCTCCAGTTGGGCCAACAACAGCTGTGGCTTTTTGGCCTTTTCCCTCTGGAAGGTCTCCTCGGCCAGGCCCAAAGTGATCTTCATGGGAACGTTTCTGACCTGCAATGTCTTTCCATCCAGCCCATCCAGAATCCTCTTTCTGACCACTTGCACACCGCTCTTGCCTGTGAAAGGAAGCAGCAAGGCCACTTTGTTTTCCTCCACACACCCAACCAGATCCACGTCCCTGAGCATGGGCAGAAGGGATTCCACCAGTGCATTTCTCACCTCGTGGGGTTTGATCATGCCCAGGGGCACTGGCCTGAGGGCCACAGCCCGTTTTACGCTCAGAAAAAGAATTGAGAAAACATAAGGATATCTCTGCCCGCGCTTGATCTCTTCCCTCAGCAAGAAAAGGATGGTGTTCTTGTTGTAAGCTCCTTTGGGGGGCTTGTGGGGATCGGGCTCCCCTGCAGTCAGCCTGGCCCTCTGGGCCAGCGCTGTCTTAAGGGGGGCTGTATCTATTCCCTTGGCTTCCATGGCTTGTATGAGAGAATCCAGCACCTCGGCCTGCTCTTCCTGGTCTGAGTACGCAGCGCCCACAGCCTGCATGATCATCTGAGCATCCAGTCGGCCATGAGAAGCCTTGCCTCCGGCAAAGAGCTGGAAAAGCCATTGTCTCTTGAGTTCTTCCAGGTTCCTCAGGTTTCTCTCCCTGACTTCCTGCTCCACCCTCTGCACAACAGAGCTTTGACCGAGCCTGGCTTTGAGCCTGGATACCAACTCCTCCTGAATCTTGGAGACCACTTCCTGTAGTCTCCCGCCCCCCTCCGGCCCTTCCAGCTGTGCCTGCTCCAGTGCGAGCCCTCCACTTACTTGTTCCACATACTCCACCAAGATCTTGACCAAGAGCTCCGGATCCTGTCGATTTCCCATGGATCGGATCTCAGCTGCCAAGGTTATAAGCTCTGCAGCTCCTTTGGGGTCCTTTCTCATCTCAGCCAGGAGGTCTGCGGCCGAAAGACCTATCTGTTCGGCTCCCTCTTCCAGGATCAGAGCCAGGTGCTCACTTTGGAGCTCTCTTTCCAGTTCCCGAATGAGCTGTAGATAGTCGGCCAGAGGCATACCATCGGCCAGCAAAGCCTCCTTCAGCTTGGGCAACAGTCGCTTGAGTTCCCTCAGGTCAGGCATCATTCTTCTCAGTATCTGTGCAAGCCTCTTTACGGATATCTGTCCCTTTCTGTATTCCTCCCTCACCAGCTGTACCATGACCTGATCTGTGAGATCGTCCATCTCTCGGCTGAGAGCATCCTGGTCAGCCAAGATCTCACCTTTCTTGGTTCGGACCTCCACTCCTTCCTGGACTTCCTCCCGCAACTTGAACACAGCTTCCACCAGGGCTCCCATGGCCTGGGTGCTCTTCAACTCCTCCTGGGGCTTCTCCAGTTCGGCTCTTAGCTTCCGGATACCTTGAATCAAGGCCTGGCCTCTTGCATCAGGCTGCTCGGGTAAGGCCGAGGATTCCGTTCCTGTACCCAGGAGCTTTCTGGTCACCGCAGATGGATCCTCCACCAGTTGTGCCAAGCTCAGATCTTGAAAGAATCTCTCGAAAAAGCTCTCCTCCTCGGACAGCACCCTTTGCTGGGAAGCCTCCTTGGGAGACCCCTCCGCATCGCCCATGTCTATGATGATCTGGCTGAAGCCCGCCCCGCCCGTGGAACGCAGAAGCTCCTCACGATCTACCACCTCTTCGTCGGCGGTCATCTTCTTGAAAAACACATGGTTTATCCGGATATTCTGCACAGCCTGTCTGACGAGCCCCTGTTTCATCTGCTCCGCAGTGGGATAGATCTTGGAGTCCGCGAAAACCCTCGTGAAGGAAGCCAGTTCCTTCTGGCTCAGGCCGCGGTCAAATGACACAGATTGCACCCCGGCCTTTTTCATGTGGGAGATCAGCCGCTGAGCGCTCACACGAGGATCCAACGCCTCCTCTTCCACATAGATCCTCTCCCTTTCCAATACAATGGTCAGAGGGGATACGAATCTGAGCCCTTCTTGCAAGGCTTCGGCCAGCAGTTGCAAGGTCTCTTTGGTGCTGGGATGATCTATGCTGTACATGCTAGCCCGGTTGAAAAGCAAGTTGAAGATCCTGCCCACACGATCCGCCACGTTGGGTGGAAGAGACCGGCCTGGTTGTGACTTATCGCTCATGACTCAGCCTTCCCAACCCGCCTCTTTCTAGGAAATTCCATGTGGCGGGCTCTTCCGTGGGTGTGATCCGCCCATACAAGGCTCCTGGGATCAGACCGCTCTTTTGACCGGGAGAAGTGACCTCTAGCCCCATGCTCCTTCGTGACCTCTGGGGGAAGGATAAGAAATCTCCCCCTGCTCGCCCATCCAACCTCTCACTTCTGTTGGGCCCTCTGCTCCATGGCATGTAAGCGCTTGGAGCTGTACTCCTTTAATGCATTGGCAAACTCTTTGCAGTCGCAGAAGCGATCATCGGGCCTCAGGGATATGGCCTTTAGAATTATCGCTTCCAGTTCCTTGTCCACCCTGGGATGGCACTGGGAGGGCATCTTGCTGAACATGCCCAGGGGCTCGCTTACCTTTCTCTGGCGCAGCTTTCCCACAGGCTCAGGATAAATGGGCAGAGTTCCCACTGCCATCTCAAAAAGTATTACCCCCACGGCATATATGTCCGCCCGGCCGTCTACCTCTTGGCTCATGGCCTGCTCAGGAGCCATGTAAAGAGGAGTGCCCAGGGCACGGCCCTGGTCCAGATCTTCACCCCGAAGCTCTTTGGCTATACCAAAGTCTGAAAGCAGAACCCGGCTGGTCTTGGCCTCTAGGAGAATGTTGGCGGGTTTTATGTCACGATGAATCACTTCCTCTTCATGGGCATAGGAAAGAGCATCTAACACCTGCAAGAGGATCCTGATGCCCTCTCCCATAGGAATGAGGCGCTTGGAGGGAACCGGGTGTTTGCGCGCCCGCTCCAGGATCTGGGAGAGGGCCATGCCCTTGACCAGCTGCATCACCATGAAGTAGAGCTCTTCGGTCTCTCCCACCTCGTAGATGGGGATGATGTGAGGATGGGTCAAGATGGCGGCTGTCTCAGCCTCCTGTCTGAACCTTGCCCCGGCCACAGGGTCTACTACCAGGGCCTTGGGCAACACCTTCACGGCTACAGGTCGCTTGAGGGTGGTCTGATAGCCCAGGCAAACTATGCCCATGCTGCCCCTGCCTAGTTCCTTTATGATCCTGCAGGTGCCCAAAGTTGAGCCCACCAAATGATCCACCGAGACGCGAGCCAAGGCCATGAGAACACCTTCCCTAGGTCTTTATGAACTACAATGCTTGGGCTTTCTCAAAGATCCCTTCTGTTTTCCAATGCCTTGCCCAGGGTCACCCTGTCTGCATACTGCAGGTCCCCTCCGGCCGGAAGCCCGTAAGCTATGCGCGTCACTCTGACCCCCAAGGGTTTGAGAAGCTTTGCCAGGTAAAGGGAAGTGGCCTCCCCTTCCACCGACGGGTTCAGGGCCAAGATCACTTCCCGAATCCCGCCGGCCTTCACACGCTCCATCAACTCTGTGATCTTAAGCTCTTGAGGCCCCACACCTTCCAGGGGGGATAGCACCCCCTGAAGCACATGGTAAAGCCCCTTGAAGCCGTGGCTGGTCTCGATGGCCATGAGATCACCCGGATCTTCCACCACGCAAAGCTGACCTGTGTGCCTGGAGGAGTCCTGACATACGCTGCAAAGCTCCTGGTCCGTGAAGTTGAAGCAAAGGGAGCAGGTCCGGATCTTGCGTTTGACCTCCATGATGGCTCTTGCCAATGCCTCCATTTCTTCTGTGGGGGATCTCAATATAAAAAGGGCCAGTCTTGTGGCAGATTTCTCCCCCACGCCAGGAAGCTTTGTCAGGTTGCGAATCAGGTTCTCAACAGGCTTGGCATAAGAACTCATGAGTTTCCCCCTGGAATTCCTCAGCCCAAAAGGCCTGGAATTCGGCCTGCCAAGCCTGCCGGGATGATCTTGCTCATCTCCTCCTGCACAAGCCTCTGAGCTCTATTTTTAGCCTCCCCGATGGCCGCCAGAATGAGATCCTGCAACATCTCCACCTCTTGGGGATTGACCACCTGCGGGTCTATTCTGATCTCCACCAGCTCACCGTGGCCGTTCATGACCGCCGTAACCATTCCCCCCCCTGAAGAGGCTTCAATACGTTGGGCTTGAAGCTCCTCCTGGATACGGGCTATCTCCGACTGAATCTTGGCTATCTTGCCCAAATCTCCAAAGCCTTTCACGCAGATTCTCCTTTTGCTTTTTCTGAGACCTCAATAGGAGGCCTTCCTTCCCACTGCCGGCTCATTTGCAGGTCTCCTCAAAGAGTATAACCCAAACAATGCCCTGGGCCGACAAACACGGCTTAACGGCCCAAGCCCACCCTGATCATTGGGAAAGCTCCTTGTCTGGCCCTGAAGCCTGCCTCACCTCCACCACCTTGGCTCCCAGCAGCTCTATGGCTTTCTGGACCATGGGATGATTCCTTGCCTCCAACTCTGCCATCCTTTGTTGCCTGAGATGGTTTTCTCTGCATTGAGGCTGGGAATCCAGCACAGCCACCACTTTCAATTTCCGGCCGAAGAACTCCATACAGAACTGCTCAAGGGTGCGAGTTTGCTCCCCCTGGGAGACCCTGTCCATATGAAATCTACTGGGAAAGCCCAGGCGAACCATATCGCCTTGGGAACATTCCATGAAACTGGCCTGTTCCAGCACAGAGGCCAATGCAGGCTTCAGGACCTTCACATGCTCCAGAAAGGCCCCCCAGGTTTCCTTGTTGATATCCCTCGAGGGACTCTGCAATTTCTCCCAAGACTCTCCGCCAGCGGTCCCCTGCACGGGGCCTGAGGAAGCATTCAGGCTGGCCTGAAAGCCTGAGCTCAACTTGGCCAACCCCTCTAAGAGCTCCTCCATGTCTGCCACATGCTCCAAGGTGGCCATCCTGACCAATAGCATCTCCAGCACATACCGTGGGAAGGCCGAGCGGCGTATCTCCTCCTCTGCCTTGGCAAGTATGTCAAACCATAGCTGCAGGTCTTCTGCCGAGAGCTTATCTGCTTGCTCCTTGAGCGCAGCCACCTCGTGGTCCGCCAAGGGCAGGATCCTTGAGACCTCAGGAGTCACCTTGGCCACCAGAAGATTGCGAACGTGCTCTACAAGCTCATAGTAGAAGTGCTGGAGGGAGTGACCCAGATCAAAAAGCTCCTCTACTACCAAGAGACACCCCCTAGGGTCCTTGTTAATCAGGGCCTCGGAGGTACGGTAGAGCCATCTGCGATCCAGCACTCCCAGCACCTCCATCACCGCACTCTGTTCTATTCTCTGGCCTGCATAGGCCACCAGCTGATCCAGAAGGCTTTGAGCATCTCTCAGGCTGCCCTGGGCCTCTCTGGCTACTGTGGCCAGCACTTCGGTGGGGGCATCTATGCTTTCCGCCGTGCAGATTCGCTGTAGGTGACTCACTATTTCCTTTAGGGATATCCGCCTGAAGTCGAATCTCTGGCACCTGGAGAGAATGGTGGCCGGAATCTTGTGCACCTCTGTGGTGGCAAACATGAAGACCACATGGGCTGGTGGTTCTTCCAGGGTTTTCAGCAGCGCATTGAAAGCCTGGGTGGAGAGCATGTGCACTTCGTCGATGATGTACACTCGGAACCGCCCTTTTGACGGCCTGTAACGAAGCCCCTCTCTTATGTCCCTTATGTTTTCAACGCTGGTGTGGGAAGCCCCGTCGATCTCCTGCACATCCATGGAGATCCCTTGGGCCACCTCCCTGCAGGATGTACAGCTCCCGCATGGTTCTGCAGTGGGACCAGACTCGCAGTTCAAGGCCTTGGCAAGTATTCTGGCTACCGTGGTCTTGCCCACTCCCCTGGGCCCGCTGAACAGATAGGCGTGGGCGATCCTCTCCTGCCGGATGGCGTTCTGGAGTGTGCGGGTGACATGACTCTGTCCCACCACTTCTTGGAAGGTCTGCGGCCTCCAACGACGGGCCAACACCACGTATGCCATGGCCCAGTTCCTCGCTACCCAACAGTGAGCCTTAACCAGGAAGACAAACAGGGAAAAGACCCTGCCGGTACAGGTGACCCTGCACACCCAAGTGATGATAAGGTCTTCCAAAGCCTCCAGCAAAATCGGGGCCGCCCTTGCATTGACCTCGAGTCCCCCATGACCCTTCGGCCCATGCCATTGGGGCCCCTCAGAGGATCCTTCCAGGTGGGGCGGGTGGACAGGGTTGATAGCTAGGCACCCCTGCAGCACACGAGGAAGTTACGGCCGCTGCTTCCTCCCGGACCTGACGGGGTTGGTAACCCCTCGTCGCACAGGACCCAGCTATCAACTCTGCCCACCCGCTGCCTTCTGCACGGTCGGCTTTCCGGACCCACCCACCGCATTCTCAGAGACCGGCCCATGAGCTCACAGTCTCAAGATCATGGGCCATTTACAAAGCCCAATCTCTGGAATCGGCACGAGGATCTTGCAATTGCCGGCCTTTTGCTTGAAAACACTGGCGGAGAGAGAGGGATTCGAACCCTCGGTACACCTTTTTGGATGTACACACGATTTCCAATCGTGCCCCTTCAGCCAACTCGGGCATCTCTCCATGAAAGCGCATGCTTTTCCATGGCGGAGAGAGAGGGATTCGAACCCCCGGTCCACCTCGCGGTGGACAACTGATTTCGAATCAGCCGCCTTCAGCCAAACTCGGCCATCTCTCCGTCTTGTAAAGCAGTTTTTGCCTCTGTCTCAACCTCTCAAAAAAGGAGCTCATCAGGCCTCTGCACTGGGCCTCCAGCACTCCGCAGTTGACCTCCAGCCTGTGATTGAGCCTTCCATCGGAGTGTATGGAGTACCTGGAGCCCATGGCCCCTGCCTTTGGATCAGCGCACCCATAGACCACCCGCTCCAGCCTGGCCAGGTGAAGTGCTCCCGTACACATGACACAAGGCTCCACGGTCACGTAGAGCCTGGCCCCCAAGAGCCTGTAATTGCCTTTTCTGGAGCAGGCATCCCTCAAGGCCAAAATTTCTGCATGGGCCGTGGGATCACAGAGCTCCTCACAACGGTTGTGGGCCCTTGCCACAACCTCCCCTTCCATGACCAGCACTGCACCTACTGGGACCTCGCCCTCTTGGAAGGCCTCCATTGCCTGCTGAAGAGCCATCCTCATGTAATCCTCATCCCTCATCTCCTGCGGCCTATCCATGGTGGCCCCGGTGAGAAACCCTGAAGCTCTCCTCAGATCTTGGCTCCCCCTTTTTTGTCAGGCGGAAGTGAACTCAGAATAGATCAGCCCCCCCCGAAAATCAACCCCAGCAGGCCTCACCCTGGAGGCTGCCCCGCCAGGGAAGCCCCTCAAGGAGCCTCCCCCGGCCTGTGGCCTTTGGGGCCCTGCAAGCCCGTTTTTTGAGTGCAAGGCCACACCTGTTGCGGCTCCAGTGGATGGGAAAGCTCTGTACAGGCCAGCTGGTTCCCCAAAGGACTCCAAAAAGGCAAAGCTCCGGCATGGGCAGCAATCCCAACACACTCCACCAGATCCCGGGCTTTGGGGCCATCTCCAGCATTTCTTCTTGCCACAAGCCCTGAGAGGGCCTGTGGCGCAAAACCCAAGAGCAGGCTCTGGACTTCTGAAATGGTCTGGGCCAAGCACTTCTCTAACCCAGGATCCCTGGGCCTTTTCTGATTCCCAATAAAGCCAGTCTGAGGTTTGCAAGGACTTGAGGATTCAGCTATAAAGTAAGGCTAGATAAGCGTCAAGGTCATTTCCAAGCTGGAGCGCTCATGGGCCCGGAGCCTAAGGAACCCACCAGCCATTGCCTCATCAATTCCAGCCTGGATCTCCTGCTTAGGCTGGATCAGCCAGCTCTCATGCTCCTGGATTCATCGGGCAGAGTGCTCACAGCCAACCAAGGAGCTTCCCAATTGACAGGTTTCTCTCCCGCAGAAATTCTTGGCCTGGACTTTCTTTCGCTATTCCAACCCCAGGATCGAGAAAACATAACACGCTGCTTGCGCCAAGGCAGCCCCCCAGGGTCCACGCAGGCGGATCTGATAACTGCCCGGGGGAAAAAGGTGCCAGTAGGGATCTGCTGCTCTTCGGGCTCCAGCCAGACCTGGGTGGCTCTATGGGATCAGGAGGAACTCAAGAGGTTACATAGGCTCGCCCAGGAGGCTGCAGACAGGGCGGAAAAGATAGCGGGGATGGGTGATATTGGAATTCTCATCTATGACCAGGACTTCCGCATAGAGTTTGCCAACGAGATGGCTGGAGAAATCCTAGGCCTTCCCTCTCGTTCTCTGTTGGGAATGGAGATAACCCGCTTCTTGGGCCGAATACACCGAATACAGCTAAAGGACCTTCACTCTCCTCTGCACCCGGATGGTCCCAGAAGGGTTCGAATGGAGATGCCACTGGAGAGGCCCGACAACACGAAAAAGCTGGTAGAGATTTGTCTCTCCATGATCAGGACCCCTTTGGGCCAAAGCCACACCTACGCTTACCTGAGGGACCTGACCGAGCGGGTTCAGATGGAGATGGAGCTTCGCAAGACCAACGAGTTTCTGCAGAACGTTATCCGAAGCTCTGTGGACGGTATAATAGCCGCAGACATGAAGGGCAACATAATAATCTTTAACGAGGGAGCTGAGCGTCTCTTGGGTTACAGAGCAGAAGAGGTGATCGGAAAGATTCACATCACTCAGCTCTACCCCCCTGGGGTGGCCAAGAAGATAATGCGTAGGCTCAGGAGCGACACCTATGGACCCAGGGGGAAATTGCCCACAACCCCCACCACCATAGTGGCCAAGACGGGCGAACACATTCCTGTGAGGATCTCTGCGGCCATAGTTTACGAGGGTGAAAGGGAAATAGCCTCTGTGGGAATCTTCCGCGACCTTCGAGAGCGCATAAAGATGCAACAGCAACTCGAAGACACTTACCGCCAGCTTCTCCACTCTGAGAAGCTGGCCTCCCTGGGAAAGCTGGCAGCAGGGGTTGCCCATGAACTGAATAATCCCCTTGGTGGGATACTCATGTATGCCAACATGCTCCTGGAGCAGGCGGCAGATGGCCCCATGGCCCAAGATTTGAAGGTGATTGTTGAGCAGGCTCTGCGGTGCAAAGAAATAGTAAGGGGTCTACTGGATTTTGCCAGACGCCGAGGCGAAGAAAGGGTCCGGGTGGACCTGAACAAAGATGTGATAGAGAAGTGTATAGCTATCATGAGCAAGCAAGCCATGTTCCTCAATATCCAGTTGGAGTGCGAATTGCCTTCGGATCTTCCTCCCATAGCAGCAGACCCAGATCAGTTGAGCCAGGTATTCACCAACCTCATAGTCAATGCCGTGGACGCCATGGAGGGCAAAGGCACCCTTCGCATAAGAACTTGGGCAGAGGGAAGCCCAGCACAGCTCCATGCCGAGGTTTCGGATACAGGCAGTGGCATACCAGAGGATTATCTGCCCCGTATCTTTGATCCATTTTTCACCACCAAGGAGGTGGGCAAGGGCACTGGTCTGGGTCTGAGCATAGCGTACGGCATCGTGCGGCGGCTGGGAGGTGATATTCAGGTGAGGAGTCGGGCAGGAGAGGGAACCACCTTCCACCTTCGTTTCCCCCTGGAGCCAGCCTCGGAAATTCCTGCCGAGGTGGAGGAGGGGGTGGCAGGCATAAGGGATCAGGATGGCCGCTTCATACAGGTGGTGCTGGCGGGTGAAAGGACCCTCACGAGACTTCTGTCTTTCTATGATGCCTTCCAACCCAAGGGCGCCTTTGAGGGCCTTCCGCCTGCAGCCAAGAGGGAGCGTCGAAAATGGGTAATAGGCCTGATGGGTGGGTGGCGCAACTTCCTGCTCTTGGACGGTGATCAGGTAGTAGGCCATGTAGGGGTGACCCTTGGAGAGTCGGACCTGGAGGAGGTAATAATCTTTCTCCGCCATGAGTATAGGGGAAAGGGGATCGGCAGTAGGGCCCTTCGCCACGTGGGGTCCCTGCTGGCAAGGGAGGGATGCCGTAGGCTATGGCTCACGGTGGAGTCTACCAACACGGTTGCAATAAGGTGCTTCCAAAAGGCAGGGTTTCGTTTCACCTCCAGGGCCATTGAGCCCGAAATGGAGATGGTCATGGATCTTGGGGAGTGGGGGCATGGAGAGACCTGACCCGAGGCCGGTTGTATGGGTCCATACTGCCATGAAGACACAGGGAGAGGCCCTGTAAATGGCCGCAAGATGCTCGCCATGTGGGGCAGGGGCAAGTGGCTTGGCTCATGCGCTTTTTTCAGGAGCATGTCTCTCAGAAAAGCCTGTGCTCTTAGCCGGGCACAGCTTGCATGTATGTGGATGAGACAACATGGGAGATGGCCTGTACCAGCATGGTGCCCAAGCCCCCTTGGGAGTTGTGTGCTTTAGCGCCCTAAGCTTTGCAGCAACTTTGACCAGAAGGCGGATAGGTCCCAGATTTAAGTCAATCCCACAGCCCCGGGTGCAGGAACCAAAGAGCCCATGGCTGGAGGACAACATGTTCCTTGGATGCCAAAAATTGTTGCAGCCCTTCAAGGAACCCACTCCAGGATCCTGCATGGAAGAGGCAGCCCAGATATTGGAGTTTGGGCGGGATGATGTAGGTCCTGGGCCCATGAGGCGGACCTTCAAAAAGAGCTCAAGTGCGGTGACCTGGGCTTAAAAACACACCTTGTTTCCTCAGTTGGGTCATAGCTGGCCCATAGGGGAATCGAGTGGACTAAACCAAATGATTTAGGGGAGGCTGAATGCAGAGGATCGTGGTAAAGAATCCCATAGTGGAGATGGATGGAGATGAGATGGCCCGGGTCATCTGGGGCTTGATAAAAGAGAAGCTGGTAATTCCCTTTTTGGACATCAAGCTTAAGTACTATGATCTGGGGATAAAGAACAGGGACCAAACAGAAGACTCGGTCACAGTGGACGCTGCCAGAGCCATCCAGAGCCATGGCGTAGGGGTCAAGTGCGCCACCATCACCCCCGATTCACAGCGCGTGACCGAGTATGGACTCAAGAAGGCCTGGGCCTCTCCCAACGCTACCATCCGTTCCATCCTAGACGGCACGGTCTTTCGCAAACCCATAATGGTCAAGAACATCCGTCCTGCTGTGCGCAGCTGGAAGAAGCCCATCATAATAGGCCGCCATGCTTACGGGGACATGTACCGGGCCGTGGAGCTCCAGGTGCAGGAACCTGGGAAGGTGGAACTGGTATACAGCACATCCCAAGGGGAGAAAGAGCGCATCTTGTTAAATGAGTTCAGGACCCCAGGTGTTGTGATGGGCATCTACAACCTGGAGAAATCCATTCGCTCCTTTGCCAGATCTTGCATAAACTATGCACTGGGCGAAAAGGTAGACCTTTGGTTCTCCATGAAGGACACCATAAGCAAGACCTACCACGGCTGTTTCAAGAACATATTCGAAGAAGAAGTCTCTCTGAGGCGAAATGAGTTCCATCAACTTGGAATAGAGTATCGCTACTTGTTGATAGATGACGCTGCAGCCCAGATGATAAAAAAGGATGGCAATGTGCTATGGGCCCTCAGCAATTATGATGGAGATGTCTTCTCTGATGTCGTAGCCGCTGGTTTTGGGAGTCTGGGGATGATGAGCTCGGTTCTGGTCTCGCCTGATGGAAAATATGAATTCGAAGCAGCCCATGGCACGGTCCGGCGCCACTATTACGAACACCTCAAGGGAAATCCAACCAGCACCAATTCCGTGGCATCCATATTTGCGTGGAGCGGAGCCATCAGGAAGCGGGGCGAGTTGGACGGCTCCCAGGCTGTGACCCTCTTCGCAGAGCTCTTGGAGAGGGCCACCTTGGGTTGTGTGGAGGATGCAATAGTGACCAAGGACTTGGTGCCCTTGATCAAGCCCAGGCCTAAGACTTTTAAGTCAACCGAGGGGTTTATAGAAGCCGTGGCCGAGAGGCTCATTGTCTTGCTGGAATCGAATCAGACCCTATTGAATTCCAAGGGTTGAGTGTGTAAGCATCTGTGGGGTTGGAATGCTGGTCCTAGTTCTTTCTCATCTCGACATGGTATGAAGTGGCTATGAAATAACGAGGCCAAGACAATATACGCCCTGGGGCATCACCCACATCCAGATCATAAGCCAGCGCGCAGTTATGCCATAGCCCAATTGTGGCCAGCCTGGAACAGGGATAGATAATCAGCTCCACCACCATGGCTAAGAAACCATGTGTCTTCCTCCAGAGCATTGGTGAAGGATCTCATTTTGGAAAACCCTTTTATGACTTGACAGCTGAGGAATCCATGTGCTTTTATTCGATTACAGCTCGGGGCAACCTTATTTCTCGTGCCTGAAGCCCACGCTCTTTTTCGGTTGCGCAGGGTGGAAATGGCGCATGCTCCTTTGGATTCTCACTCGGTCCTACCCCAAAGGCTCTACTCGCTCGTCTCAGGTTGCCCAGCCGCAGGATTGGATTTAGGTCTTAGATGCACATGAGTTAGGCTCGAGTTGGGCCCGAGCCGGACACACCGTGGCGGTTGACGGGATCTATCCATCTCCCAGGGACATCTTCCACATAGGAGGACGACTTGGAAACCGTGGCCATTACACTAGATGGGGTCCCGGTAAGCGGGCGACAGGGGATTACCATACTGGAGCTGGCCGGGGAAGTGGGCATTTACATTCCCACCTTGTGCCATGACCCAAGTCTCAAGCCCTCAGGGGCCTGCAGGATATGTGTTGTAGAAGATGAGACCTCCCATAGACTGGTGGCCTCCTGTGTTACACCCATCGCATCGGGCATGCGCATTCAGACTCGCTCCCCCATGGTGCTGGAGGCCCGCAAGGTGATCCTCAAGCTCATGTTGGCCAACCATCCGGAATCCTGCCTGGTTTGCGACAAGGGAAATCGCTGCAGATTGAGGCAACTGGCCAGCGATTTTGGTATAGGGCTGGTGGATTACGACCGGATGAATTCCTTGGTGGGAATTCAAGAGGCCAACCCCTTTATTCAAAGGGATCTGAGCAAGTGCATCCTTTGCGGCAAGTGTATAAGGGCAGACCAGGAGCTGGTGGTGGTGGGAGCATTGGATTATCTCCATCGCGGGTTCAACACCAGACCAGCCACCTTGATGGAGCTTCCCCTGGAGCGTTCCGAGTGCACCTTCTGCGGCACCTGCGTGGCCATCTGTCCCACAGGCGCTTTGACAGAGCGAGGCCGTCCCCACCTGGGAACCGTTGGAATCAGGACCGCCACTACCTGTTCCTATTGCGGGAGCGGATGCTCTCTATGGGCTTACGTAGTGGAGGATCGCCTGGTGCAGGTTGAGCCCAAGGCCCAAGGATCTGCCAACAAGGGCGCCCTCTGCGTGAGGGGACACTATGGAAGCGATTACCTGCACCACCCAGAGAGGCTTCTGCACCCTCAGCTCAGGAAGGATGGAAAACTGGTGGAGGTGTCCTGGCAGCAGGCCTTGGACGAGGTGGCATCCAGGCTCATGGAGATATCCAGCCGCTACGGGCCGCACTCAGTGGGTTTCTTCGGCTCAACCCTTTGCACCAACGAGGAGAACTATTTGTTCCAGAAACTGGCCAGAGTGGGAATAGGCACCCCCAACGTGGACAACGGGGCAAGGCTCCACTGCGCAGGTAGCCTCTTGGGCATGCAGGAAAGCCTCGGCACCTCAGGTGCAACCCACCCCTTGGAAGAGTTGGAGCGGGCCGATGTGATACTGGCCTTGGGAGCCCAGCCCCTGGAATCCCATCCAGTTGCTGGTTACGCCATAAAGAGGGCCGTGAGACAAAGGGGGGCCTTGCTCATATACGCTTCACCCTTGAGGGACTCCTTGAGCCGTATGGCCAGGCTCTGGCTCTGCCCATGGCCTGGTTCTGAGGACCGCCTTGTACTGTGGCTCCTGGCCAGAGTGATGAGGGCAAAGGGCAGGGCCTTGCCCCAGTGGATGGAGGCCATGGGTCCGGACTCCCTTTTGGATGGCACCATGGTGAAGGTCGAGGACATGGAGCAGGCCACTGAGATCCTTTGCTCCACATCTCGGGTGGGCATAGTGTTCGGTCGCGGACTGTCCGGGCTGCCAGGTGGGAAGCAGGCCGTTAGGGCATTGGTCCAACTGGCCTTGGAGCTGGGATGTCTCGGGATCAGTGGAGGAGGGATCTATCCCCTGGATAGGGGTTGCAACACCCTGGGGGCATGCGACATGGGCACCCTGCCAGAGTTCTTGCCTGGATGGAGGAAGGCCTCGGATCCCAAAGCCAGAGCTGAGCTGGGCGAACTCTGGGGCCAGGATCCCCCACAGGGAAGGGGTTTGACGCTTCCGCAGATGCTGGAAGCGGCCCTCAGGGGAGATTTAAAAGCCCTTTACGTAATGGGCGAGAACCCCCTGGAATTGCTGCCCGCACTGGCAGGGGAGGCCATGTCCAGCCTGGAGTTTCTGGTGGTGCAGGATATCTTCCCCACCAGGACTGCTCAGATGGCTCATGCTTTGCTTCCCGCAGCGGGGTTCCTGGAGAAGGAAGGCACGTACACCAGCCTGGAAAGACGAATCCAGAGGCTGAGGGTCTGTTCGTCCCCACCAGGAGGAGCAAGGCCAGACTGCTGGATCCTCACACAGTTGTTGGCGCGCATGAGTCTTAACCCGCAACATGAGTCGGCCGTTGAGATCATGAAGGAAATCTCCGAGGTGGTGCCCCAGATGAGGGGGGTGCGATATTCTCTGCTGGAGACTGAGCCCGTATTTTGGCCTTGCACGGAAGCTGGTGCCACTGGGGAGAGAATCCTGTTTCGGGGTGGTGTTCCCTCCTCGCATGCAATTTTGGAGGAGTCTTGGACTCCCTCCATGGAGAACCCGGACCCGGATTTCCCATTCCTGGCAGTGGAGGGGGAGTGTCTTTTCAGAGCAGGGGGAGCATCCCGAACAAGTAGATCTGCCAGGCTCAGGGCATTCAAGGCAAGGGGGGAGGTCTGGATGAATCCGGCAGATATGGCCTCACTGGGCTTGGAGCAGGCACAGGAGGTTCGCCTGGTCTCAAGGCAAGGCAATCTGCTGGCCACAGCACATCCCAGGGAAGAGCTTCACCCCGGGTTGCTGTGGGTTGTACCTGGGGCCGGTGGCCCGGCCATGGCTGCTTTGGCTCCTTGGAGTTTGGATCCCTCCTCTGGATCAATCCCCACTTTCAGGGCATGGGTGAGAGTGGAGGGAGTCCCCTGACAAGGATTCTTGGCCGGGGCAGGAAGTATGAGGACCTGCGCCCCAGGATTTTCACAGCCCTCGTGAACCATGGGGCGAAAAGCTCAGGCAGGGAGGGTTCAAAATGGGCAAAGACCAGCAGTTGGATGGGATCATGGGGGGGTTTTCAAAATGTAGGGAATCTCTGATCCCGCTTCTACAGGGGGTGCAGCAGCATTACGGTTATGTGCCACCCGAGACCCTGGAGCCCATTGCCCTCTATCTAGGGCTTTTCCCAGCAGAAGTGCAGGGTGTAGTGACCTTTTACGCCCAATTCTCCCTGACCCCCAAGGGCAGGAACATAGTGCGCGTGTGCAGGGGAACAGCCTGCCACGTGAGGGGTGGGAGATCTATCTTGACAGTGGCCGAGGAGAAACTGGGAATAAGGGACGGCGAAACAAGACAAGACCTTCGCTTCAGCCTGGAGACAGTGGCCTGTCTGGGTACCTGTTTCCTGGCTCCGGTGATGATGGTGAACCGCAACTATTATGGCAAGCTCGTTCCGTCCCAGGTCCAGTCCATCCTGCGACAATACGAGTAACCCCGATGGAGGGCTCAGGCCATGGCCAGGTTGGGTAGCGTGGAGGAACTGGCTGGACTCAGAGAACGCCTTCGCCATGGGCAGGATCCAGGGGCAATCCGTCTTAGGGTCTGCATGACGGGCTGCAGGGCTTACGGGGCACTGGAGCTGCGAGATGCGCTCCTGGAGGAGGTTAACCTGGCAGGGCTAGGAGGCTCTGTGGAGATCAGGGAGACTGGCTGCCATGGCTTCTGCGCCCGGGCACCTGTGGTGGCAGTGGATCCCAAGGGATGGCTCTATCAGCAGGTTAGGCCAGAGCATGCCCGCCGGATAGTGGAGGAAACCCTTTTGGGGGGAAGGCTCATGGAGGAGCTCCTCTACGGGGATCCGGAAACTGGCGAGAGGTTCGCCACCTGGGACAGGATCCCCTTCTACCAGGGCCAGAACAGGAAAGTACTGGCCCTCTGCGGGCTGGTGGACCCCAGAAATGTGGAACACTACTTGGTCCATGACGGGTACATGGCCTTGGCCAAGGTGCTCAGGCAGATGAGTCCGGAGAGGGTGATCCAGGAGGTAGAGCTCTCCGGGCTTCGAGGAAGGGGAGGAGCTGGATTCCCAACGGGCAGGAAATGGCGAATCACAAGGGAGGCCAGAGGGGAGCCCAAGTACATCATATGCAATGCTGACGAAGGGGACCCTGGCGCCTTCATGGACAGGGCAGTGCTAGAAGGAGACCCACACAGCGTGATCGAGGGGATGCTCATAGGGGCTTATGCCATGGGAGCCACGGAGGGCTTCATCTATGTGAGAACCGAGTACCCCATAGCTGTGGAACACCTGCACACAGCGGTCTCCCAGGCAGAGGAATTGGGGCTTCTGGGGGAGAGGATACTGGGAAGCGATTTCTCTTTCAGGATGCACACCAAGGAGGGGGCCGGAGCTTTTGTCTGCGGTGAGGAGACTGCTCTTATGGCCTCCATTGAGGGCCGCCGCGGTATGCCAAAGGCTAGGCCCCCCTTTCCCGCCCAGGCAGGCCTATGGGGAAAGCCCACCTGCATCAACAATGTGGAAACCTTCGCCAATATCAGGTCTATCATTCTCCAAGGGGCCCAGAGTTACTCCTCGGTGGGGACCGAATCCTCCAAGGGCACCAAGATCTTCTCCCTGGCTGGGAAGGTGAACAACACTGGCCTGGTGGAGGTGCCCATAGGGATCACCATGAGGGATGTGATCTTCCAAGTTGGAGGGGGCATACCCAAGGGCCGCAGGTTCAAAGCAGTGCAGATGGGCGGTCCATCGGGTGGGTGCGTGCCTGCTCGCCATCTGGATTTGCCCATAGATTACGAGTCCCTTCAGTCAGTGGGATCCATCATGGGCTCGGGTGGCATGGTGGTGATGGACGAGAACAATTGCATGGTGGACATAGCCAGATTTTTCTTGAGTTTCACTCAGTCAGAATCCTGTGGGAAGTGCGCCCCCTGCAGACTGGGTACAACTCAGATGCTCTCCATCCTCAACAGGATCACCCGGGGAGAGGGTAGGCCAGAGGATCTCCATCGTTTGGAAGAGATCGGGACAGTGGTCAAGCGCTCCTCCCTTTGCGGCCTGGGGCAGACCTGCGCCAATCCGGTTATGACCACCATAGCCCATTTCAGAGAAGAGTACGAGGCCCACATAAACGAGAAGCGATGCCCGGCGGCCTCCTGCGAGCACATGATCATATCTGCTTGCCAGCATGCATGCCCAGCGGGCATAGATGTGCCCAATTATGTAGGATTCATAGCTCAGGGCAGGTTTGCAGAGGCAGTAGATCTCATCAGGGAGAGAAATCCTTTCCCCTCTATCTGCGGCAGGATATGCCATCACCCCTGCGAGACCAAGTGCCGAAGAGGTGAGTTGGACGAGCCAGTGGCCATCAGGGCTCTCAAGAAATTCGCTGCTGACTGGTACTTCCAGCATGTGGAGAGAACTCCTGAGCCATTCCCTTTACGCTACCGTCAGAAGGCAGCAATTGTGGGTGCCGGGCCAGCGGGCCTCACCTGCGCCTATTTTCTTCGCAAGATGGGCTACCCTGTGACCGTTTTCGAGGCACTCCCTGTGGGTGGAGGGATGATGGGAATAGCCATACCGGATTTTCGGCTCTCCAAGGAGGTGATACAGCGAGAGATCAGGTACATAGAGGCTAGAGGAGTTGAGATCAAGTACAACTCCCCTGTGACCACCCAGAGAAGCGTGGAGAATCTGCTCCAAGAGGGCTTCCACGTGGTGTTCATAGCTGCCGGAGCACAAAGAAGCCAGATCATAGGGATCCCTGGGGAACTCGAGGGCATAGATGGACTCCATTATGGATTGCGTTTTCTCAGGGATGTGAAGGTCGGCAAGAAAGTGGAGGTGGGATCCAGGGTGGCAGTGATCGGGGGTGGCAACACGGCCCTGGATGCGGCCCGCACCGCAAGGAGACTTGGAGCAGATGAGGTACACATATACTACAGGAGGACCCAGGATGAGATGCCGGTGAGCCCAAGGGAACTCCAGGAGGCCATGGAGGAAGGCATCAGGATACACTGTCTGGTGAGCCCCACAAGAATAGTGCACGAGAACTGGAAGGTAAAAGGCATAGAGTGCGTTAGGATGAAGGTGGGCGAGGCAGACCAGACCGGCAGAAGAAGACCCCTGCCCATAGAGGGGAGCGAGTTCTTCGTGGAGGCTGATACTGTGATCCCGGCAGTGGGGCAGGCCCCAGATTTATCCTTCCTGATGGAGGACACGCGTCTTGAGAGAGTCAAGTGGGGCTCCCTCAGAATAGACCCCAACACACTGGCCACGAATGTGCCTGGGATTTTCGCAGGAGGGGACCTGGTCACCGGTCCCACCACGGTGATACAGGCCATAGCCTCGGGAAGGCGGGCCGCCATCGCCATGGACAAGTACATGAGGGGAGATCGAACCAGAGTTGAGATCCGTGACGAGAAGCTTGTCCAGGAATCCGAGGAGGCTCCTCTTGCGGAAGAAGGGGCCCCTAGGAAACGCATGGAGATTCCCCTGGTCCCTCCAGGGGAGCGCCTGAGGGGTTTCATGGAGGTGGAGCAATCTTATTCCGAACAGGAGGCCATGGAGGAAGCTCGCAGGTGTCTGAGGTGCGACAGGGATTCAAGGGATCGAACGGCTCGAGGCTGAGTCTCCTGTGCTGGCCAGGCACCGAGCCCATGGGGGTTCCACCAAAGGGGGCGTGAGATGATAAGATCCATAACTAGACAAAAAAGCCAGGAAGAGATCACGGCTCTGCTGAGCCAGTTGGACAGGATCTTCATCGTTGGCTGTGGAACTTGCGCCACCCTTTGCCGGACAGGAGGGGCGCAGGAGGTCGAGGAGATGGCCAGAAGATTGAGGGAAGCCGGAAGACTCGTCACGGGCTCCATTGTAGTGCCCGTTGCCTGTGACGAGATCTCCCACGAGGCCATGGAACAGGTGAGTGATCAGATCTCTCAATCCCAGGCAGTCCTGATCCTGGCCTGCGCCTTTGGAGTCCAGACTCTGGGCCGTCAGATCCAGATCCCGGCGATTCCTGCCCTGGATACCCTTTTCATTGGCAAGGAGCGTGGAGTTGGCCTGTTTGAGGAGATATGCACCCAGTGCGGGGACTGTATCTTGGGGGAAACAGGTGGCATATGCCCTGTCACGAGCTGCCACAAGGGTCTGGTCAATGGCCCATGTGGGGGCACCAGAGAGGGCAAGTGCGAGATAGACCCTGATAAGGACTGTGCCTGGACAGTGATCTACCAGAGGCTCAAGGAACAGGGAAGGCTGGATCGGATGCGCAAGCTCCATCCGCCCAGGAACCACCAGGTGAGCCTTAGCCCAGGAAAGATCCGCATCCCCGTCGGCGAAAGGGGGGATTGAAATGGCTTCTCGATTCAGGGAAATCCTTCAATCCGGAGAGTTTGTGGTCACCAGCGAGATCGGCCCTCCCAAGGGAACAAATTTGGAGCCCATGCTGCACCACATAGAGCTCTTAAAGGATAAGGTCCATGCCCTCAACGTGACGGATCACCAAAGCTCGGTGATGCGCTACCCTTCCCTGGGTGGAGCCATGCTCATCAAGGAGAGAGGAGGAGAGCCCATTGTGCAGATGACCTGCCGGGACAGAAATCGTCTGGCTCTTCAGGCCGACCTGCTTCTGGCCCACAGCCGCGGGATCAACAACGTGCTGTGCCTCACCGGAGATGCGGTGATTGTAGGGGACCACAAGGAGGCCAAAGGGGTCTTTGACCTGGATTCCAGCCAGCTCCTCATGGCCATACGCACCATGGAACGGGGAAAGGATCTTGGGGGTAATGACCTGGATGGCGCTGTGGATTTGTGTGCTGGAGCCATAGTGACCCCTGAGGCAAAGCCTCTGGAGCCCCAACTCATCAAGTTCGAGAAGAAGGTGGAGGCAGGAGCCGAGTTCTTTCAAACCCAGGCCATATACGACCTGGAGAATTTTGAAAGATTTATGGACTACGCCAGGCCCTTTGGAGTGAAGATCCTGGCAGGCATCATACTTCTCACATCCTGGCGCATGGCCGAATACATGAACCGAAATGTGCCGGGAGTTTACGTGCCTCAGCCCCTCATAGATGAGCTCAAGGCAGCTCCCACTGGAGAGGCATTGAAGGTGGGAATAGAAATAGCGGGCCGAATGATAAGGACCATAAAGGAGAAAAGGCTCTGCGACGGTGTGCACGTGATGGCCATAGGCAAGGAGGAGGTGGTTCCAAGTATACTCAGGGCTGCGGGTTTGGATGGAGATTCCACCTGAGGCCCGGTTCTTGCTAGTAACAGTGATTGAGGCCCTTGCCAGAAGGCATGCTGGGGGCCCTAAGATCCCAGGGAAGGAGGAGAGCCATGGCCAAGATCCTTGTGGTGGATGACGATCCTGATCAGGTGGAGACGGTCACCATGATGCTTGAGAGTAAGGGCCATGAGGTCCTTACTGCCTATGGAGGCACGGAGGGTCTCCAGAAGGCCAGGGCAGAAAAACCGGATGCGGTGGTATTGGATGTCATAATGCCGGACAAGGATGGATTCGAGGTCTGCAAGGAAATGAAAAGCGATCCGGCACTCAGGGAAATCCCAGTGCTGCTTCTCACCTCTGTGGCATCCAAGATCAGCGAGACTCGCTTTACCCCTCGCATGGCCATGGAGACTGAGGCTGATGATTACGTGGACAAGCCCGTCAAGCCAGAGGAGATAGCAAAACGCGTGGAAAAGCTTCTGGCTCGCTGAAAAAGGGCTCCGCGAACAGAGCATGGAAACTGCACACTCCTTAGATAAGCCCCTTCTTCTGGTCGTGGATGATGAGGGCGTGATGCGCGATGGTTGCGCCCGCATCTGCCAGGCCATGGGCTGCCGGGTATTGGGAGCCCAGGATGGAGAGCAAGGGCTTAGGCTCCTCAGGGAAAACTCCGTGGACGTGCTTCTCCTGGATCTCATGATGCCTGGCATAAGCGGTATGGAGATCCTGGAGCGTCTGGTTGGGGATGATTCGGCTCCCGTTGTGATAGTCATAACAGGTTATGCTACGGTGGAGCTGGCTGTCCAGGCCATGAAAAGAGGTGCCTACGACTTCATAGCCAAGCCCTTCACACCCGATCAGCTCAGACTGGTGGTGGCAAGGGCTTTGGAGAGAAGGGCTCTTGCCCAAGAGGCAGAAAGATTGAGGCAAGAGCGAACTCGCAGCCTCAGAGATGTGGCCGAGGAACAGAGCCGCCTTCGAACCATAATACATTCCATGGCAGATGGGGTGCTAGTGACAGACATCACAGGTACAGTGGTGCTTCATAACCCACCAGCCACGAGGCTTTTGGGAATTGGAAACCAGGGGCTTCTTCACAGACCCATAGCAGAGGTGGCACCACCAGAGCTGGCCTCCATGGTCATGGAGCTCACTGGGGCTCCTCCAGCAACGGCCAGATCCGTGGAACTGCGCATGGAGAGGGGTGTGGACTTGCGCGCCCACGCAAGTCCCATTCATCTGTCCGAGGGCGAGTCTCTGGGGGTTGTCACCGTGATTCAAGACATAACCCCCCTGAGGGATCTAGACAGGATGAAATCAGAGTTTGTGGCCTTGGTGTCCCACGAGCTTCGCTCACCACTGGCAGCCATCCAGCAGCAATTGGACGTGATGCTTGCAGGTATGGCCGGAGATCTGAGCCAGAAACAGAAGGAGCTCCTCCAAAAGGCTGGCCGCAGGGTCCAAGGGCTCATGAACCTGATCCGGGATCTGCTTAATCTCTCCAGGATCGAGTCGGGAAGGATAGTGGAAAAGAGGGAGGCCTTGGAGTTGGGCTCTGTAGTTCGGGAGGTGGTAGAGGGTTACCTGGAGATGGCTTGTGGAAAGGGGCTGTCCCTGAGTCTGGAGCCCTATGATAGTCCCTTGTGGGTGGTGGGAGATGCGGGAGCAATGATGGAGGTTTTCTCCAATTTGATCTCTAACGCCATTTCTTATACTCCCGAAGGGGGCAGCGTAAAGATCTGCGCGGCCAGAAAGGGCGGCTATGTGTGCGTGGAGGTTAAGGACACTGGGGTTGGAATCCCGCCTGAGTGCATCCCGCGTATCTTCGATCGCTTTTACCGGATCAAGGACGAGCGAACTCGCCATGTGCCTGGAACCGGATTAGGACTCCCCATCGTGAAGGCCATTGTGGAGGCCCATCTGGGGGCGGTGGAGGTGGAAAGCATCCCCGGTTGCGGGAGCACTTTCAGGGTACTGGTGCCAGAAGCAGTAAAACCCCTCTGCCAACCCCGGGACATCACCCAGAGCGTGGCCAGCGCTTCCTGAGGAACTCTGTGGCCGTACCCGCTACCTCAAACATATGTATTCGGAAGGCCCTTGAAAGACCCACCGAACATTGGGAGTTCAAGCCTCGAGTCCTGAATTTCCAGGAATTAGCCCCTTGGATTTCCTCCAGTTGCGAAGAGCCCTGGCGTGCTCCAGATAATGACCGTATGTGTCCAAGCGAAGCCTTCTCCTAAAGCGAGTCTCCTTCACAATCTGCTCCTCGGGCACCCCCCTTATGAAATCCAGTAGCCTGCTGTGGACAAAATCGCGCCTCTCGATCACCTGGGATAGGCAAAAAGCCTGGCTCCTGAGGCTCATCCTGGCGTTGAAGGCGTCTATGCCTCCGTAAAGAACCGAGTATCTAGGCGGCCTCCCGCCTTTCAGGATCAAGGGAAGATGGGTCAGGGCCTCCTCCTCCCAGCAGGTCACATGCGCTATGACGTCCTTGACAGACCAGGTGCCTGCCACTCCAGGCTCCAGCATCTCCTGCTCTGACAGACCTCCATAGGAGTTTTTCAATTCTTCCCAGGCCTTTTCCAGCCTCATGAGAAGCCCTGCCCTATCCATCTGCACTTCCTTATCTCAGCCCATCCTCCTTCTTGGCCTCTTCCTTTTTCAATCCGCCGATCCTCGGGTGCGGCCGGCCTGAGTCAGTGACCACCAGGGCCACCACTATCTCATCCTCCCTGGGCGCATCGTACACCCTCACGGGCATAGCGTCGAAATGTGAGCGCACAAAGGCTGCATCCTTGAAGTGCACCGGTACGTCTATCTCCGTGCCAGGCACACCGAACTTCTTGGCCGAGGGGATGATGGCCTTGCCTCCTCCCACGGCTGCCCTGAAGGGCGTGCCCAGTTTGGGATGAAGGATGGCCGCAGCATGCTCTAGCTCCCCCTTGCTGCCCACGATGGCGGCTTTTCCGTAGCTTTCTACTCTTTCAGGAGGCACCCCCAGGGCTTCCACCGCCTTCCTGCCCAGGAGTTCCCCAAGCTCCTCGCCTGCCTCCATGAGCTCTGTAAGATCCTCCACAAACTTCCCTGAAAAAGGATTTCTGATCACGGCTATGGCCGCAGCCCTCTTGACCGGAGGATTTACTGTGGCGCCTCCCTCTTCCCGAATCTCTTCCAACAGGGTGACTATTTTCCTTATGTCCATCTCCTTTACCTCCTCCATCTCATGCTTGTTCCAGCAATTTTCCAAGCCCCACAGAACCCCAAAGGGATCCAACGCACAAGAAGGCTCCCTTTATCACCCCCTTGGCCCTCAAGCTCTCGGCCCTGGCAAGTCCCTGCTCTAGCCCCTTTGAGGCCACCTCCCTGGGCAGCTCCCCAACCCTGAGGGTCACCTCAAGCCCTGCTATGTCTGAATCAGGATCCAGTTGCTCGGCTCTTACCCTTTCCACCTGCTGGCAGGGCACCCACGTGGCATTGGCCACGGCAGTAGCTGCCGCATCGGCTACAGAAGCTCTCTGGGCAAGTACTGTGGCCGACCAGGCTATACCCCGGGTCAGGCTCCTGCCTCCAAGACCGCTTGTGGCCACCCCCCAAGAGGGACTTGACCCCTCAAGCCTCAGGCGATGGGTGAGTCTGCCCTTTTCCACTCTGGGACGAATGCCCACCGCCACAGTCTCCCCCTGGGTAAGTCTCAAGGCTACATCTCCTCCGTTTTCCACGATCACCCTTGTCATTCCCCGCCCAGCCAGAAGGTCTGCAACACTGTCTGCTATGGTGCCTGCCACAGATGCCATGGGTGTCAGGTCCGGATCCCCTACCATGGCAACACTCTCCCACATGGCCCTCCCCAGGTACTGCAGCCTCTCTTTGCACACAGAGCCCCATGGATCTTTGAGCAGGTAGCGGTCGGCTGACACCTGCTCCAAGAAGCCAATGGACTCTCCTGCTGCCCTGATAGCCTCTTGGGGCTGGGCAAGCCTGCCCACCCAGGCCCAAATCCTGAGCCGCATGGGGCCACACTCGGCCAAGACCGAGCCATCCCCCAATAAGGTGCTGATCTGCTCATAGCCCATTTGGTTGCAGAAGAAATCTTTCCTGGGAGTCCTTCCCAGCTTGCTTTTTTTAGTTCTCAGGTGCTTTATAGCCTGGAGCTGTTTCCCAGGAGCTTACCACTCTGTGCTTGAAGTCTACCTCATCTTCACCTCAAAAGGCTTCATTGCCTCCACATGCCCGCCTATTTTCTGGTAATCGCTCAGAAGCATGGTGTACTCAATGGGGCAGATGGTGGCTGGAGTGGGAGTCCAGTAAAACGCCCCCTGCTTCACCCTCTCTACGTCAACCATGAAACTTATGCCTCCTCCAGGAAGCACAAAGGTAGGAGCCCCTCCCACCGTCAGGTTGGCCTTTCGGGCATGTACGGCCTGAGTCAACTTGATGGGATACCGGCTCACCCCGGCCCTGGCACTTCCCCCTGCTCCCCCCATGTAAAGGGCCGACACACGGGAAGGTTCGCAGCTGGAAGCCACAGCCTCCACGACATCCCTGGCCAGGGCTGTCAGTTCCACCTCCTCCAGTTGGCCTCTGGCATTCACCTGAAACATCACGGCCTTTTCCCCGGTTGTCTCTGTGACCAATATCCTCATGCCAGGCCAGGCCACCTTCATGTCCAGTTCCTTGATGACCTCCCTGGGATGAACAATGGAGGTCCCTCCCCACCCTGAACCATGGTCTCCGAAATACCTGCCTGGAGTCGATTGTTTGAATCGCAGCTTTACCCCGGTGGGCTTCACGCCCACAAACCTTCCGGCAGCATGCTCACTCATGAGGCTTGTGAGGTGGGAATCCAGGACTATCACCTCATCGGCCGCCTCTTTGAACAGAGGCGCAAAAAGCCCCATGGTGGCGCTTCCGCAGCCAACCCTCATTCTGGAGCTCTCTTGGCCGTTTACCACCGGAGGGAAGCCCACCCTGATCTCCAGCCTGGCTCCTCCCTCCACCTGGAGTTTCACGGCCCTGCGATTGGCTATCTCACACATGGTTCGCGCCACCACCATGCCATCGGGGCCTGTAAGCAGATTCACACCCCCTATGGAGAGCATCTTGGAGCCGTACTGTTCTGTGGTCACATGGCCCACCACTTTCTTCCCCACCTTTACCCTGGCTCCCTCTTGCCCAACAGGCAGATCCGTGTCCACCTTTACCAAAACCGAGCTGTAGCTGAGGGGGGCTTCGGTGACCACCGTCACAACATCCACCCCCTGCACCTTCCCATGGAGGATATGGGGGGCAGGCCTGCAGTCAGGATATGTGGTCCCAGCTCCTATGCCAGTAACCAGAGGCTTTCTTATCTCCTCGCTTATATCCTCCCCCACCACCTGAGCCACTTCCTCAAAGCCGTGAAGAGGAACCACTCTGACCAGAGATCCCTCCTGGTTACGATACCTCTGGCAGGCCCCCAGGAAGCCTTCCTTGATCCGACACCCCACAGGGCATGCCTCACATGGTACAGAGCCTTCAGGCACCTCTGCCGGGAAATCCACGGCCTCTTGAGGACAGACTCTCTTGCAAGCCCCACAGAAGCTGCATCCCTGTCCCACCCTGGCCTTTCTGGATCTTATTTTGATGACCCCCAGGGAACATGCCAGCACGCATTCTCCACAACCAATGCACTTTTGCTCATCAACTATCATCATCCTGCCTCCGTGGCCAAACCCTCTGGGCCACAACCTACCTGACCAGGAGGGCCTGCCTGGTGGCTGGAGGGGTATTCCTGCTCTTTTGCACAACAACCTGCCCGTCCACCAGGACCATGGAGATCCCCGGGATATCTCCCGCTGCCATGGCCGAGAGGGCTTCCCTGCCCACAGAGCCCAGGGGGGCATCCATGATCACCAGGTCCGCCTCCATGCCTGGCTCTATTATGCCCCTGGGCAGCTTGTAAAGACGGGTCGTGTTTCCCGTTGCCATGCACACGGCTTCCTCGGGCCGCACAGGGCAAAGCCCTGCCAAAAGGGTTATGACTCTAAGGATGCCCAGGGGAACCACGCCTGTGCCCGAGGGAGCGTCGTTACCAATCACCACCCTTGACTTGGCCCCTGCTTGGGCTATGAGCCTGGCCGCCTCCACCGCCACCTTCATGTTTCCGCAGTGGACGATCTCCAGAGCAAAGGAGCTCTGCGTGACCAGTTTCTCCACCTCGGCCATGGACATGGCGGTGGTGCCTCCGTTGATATGGGACACCACATCGGGTTCCACGGCCATGACCTGTTCGGCACCCACCGTAGAGCTGCCTGGGATGGAGGTCCCACCGGTATGCATCATGACGACCATCCCGTTTTTCTTGGCCCATTTCACCATGGGACGTGCATCTTCGGGTGTTTTCACAGAGCCCAGCCCGATCTCTCCCACAACCCTCACACCCTCTCTGGCTGCCTCCTGAAAATCAGATTCAGTGAGCCCTTTTTCCAGAATCAGGGCCCCTCCCAGCACCTTTGCCCCTCCGGGACGAAAGGAGGCGAAGCTTTTGGCTGCCAGTATTGCCAGAGCCTTTGTGCCGGCCGCATCCTTGGGTCTTCCTGGCAGATGTACCTCCCCGGCGGATATCACCGTGGTAACCCCACCGTGCACACCGCTGTCTAGAAAACCAAGCTGGTTCTGCCTTGGAGTAAAATCCCCCAGAACCGGATGGCAATGGGAATCCACGAGCCCCGGGATCACTGTGGTGCCTGCACAGTCAATGATTCTGTCCGCCTGGGATTCCTCCATTTCCCTGAGAAGTCCCACCTTCTGTATCTTGCCGTCCTGGATGAAAATGGCATCTGCTACCAACAGAGGCTCTTCGATCTTACCGCTTACCAGTGTCCCTATGTTCTTGAGCAACACCTTGGACATTTCCATTTACCTCCTGGCTTGGGAAATGGCCTGCTTTAATGCAGGCCTCCAGAACTCTCTCCAGATTGGCTGGCAGTTTGTAGATCCTCTCCCCCAAGGCATCGGCTATGGCATTGAGTATGGCAGGGGCTGTTGGTATGAGTGCAGGCTCCCCGACTCCCTTGGCTCCAAAGGGGCCTGTGGGCTCGGCTGCCTCCACTATGATGGGAAGAACCTGGGGCATGTCTGCCACGGTGGGTATGTGGTAGTCTTTCATGGATTCTGTGGAACCGGCCTTGTACTCTTCCATGAGGGCAAAACCCACTCCCATGGCCACTCCTCCCAGGATCTGCCCCTTGACCGCCTCTGGGTTAAGCGCCTTTCCCACATCATGAGCAGCCACTATCTTTTGAACCTGTACTGAGCCTGTGAGCACATCCACTTCCACCTGAGCCATCTGACATGCAAAGGCATAGGTGGCATAAGGAACCCCCTGCCCTCCCTCGGGCTCCAGAGGGGTGGTCTCGGGATCAAAGTAACCCTGCCAGGAAAGGGGAATATTTTTCTTCTTCGCCCTCTTTGCCAGATCCTGAAAAGAAACCTTTCTAGTGGGATCCCCGGCGTGCACCACATGCCATTGTCTTAGCAGGAGTGCTTCCTTGGGAGCCTTCAAGAGATCTGAAGCCTCTGTGAGGAGCACCTGGGCCAGCTTGTTACAGGCATCCAGCACCGCATTACCCGAGATATAGGTCTGACGGCTGGCCGAAGAAGCCCCTGCATTGGTTGTATGCTTGGTGTCTGCCACCACAAGCTTCAATGACTCCGGGGGAACACCCAAGACCTGGGCTGCTATCTGTGCCAAGACCGTGGTGGAGCCCTGCCCCATGTCAGCAGCCCCTGTGAAAAGGGTGAGTCCTCCGTTCTCCTCCAACTCTACCCTTGCAGTGGATGGGTTCTGAACTCCCGTGTTTCCAATGCCATACCACATGGCTCCCAGACCCACGCCCCTTCTCACATAAGGGGAGTGCTCCTTGGAGTTCTTCCATGCTGCTAGGCTCTCCCTGTAATGGGGTTCCAGAGCTTCCAGGGCTTGCAAGATGCCCACGCTGGAGCCCAGTTTCTGGCTCGTGGCTGTAAGGGATCCCTGTCTCAAGGCGTTGATACGCCTTATTTCAAGAGGGTCCATCCCCAATTCCTGGGCCAAGAGATCCATCTGGGATTCATGGGCAAAGGCTATCTGAGGCACACCAAAACCCCTCATGGCCCCTGCCACTGGATTATTGGTGTACACGGCCAGGCTTTCCACATCTACGTTTTCCACCTCATAGGGTCCTGTGGCATGAATGGCTGCGCGGGTTGCCACAGCCACTCCGTAAGAGCAATAGGCTCCTGTATCGCAGATGATCCTGGCCTGAAGGGCCAGAAGTTTTCCTCTGGCATCTGCACCACTTTTCATCCAGATGGTGAGAGGGTGCCTCTTGGGAGTGGCAAGATAAGCCTCCTCTCGACTGAAGACCAGCCGCACGGGCTTTCCCAGGTGGTACAGGGCCAGACCTATGAAACCCTGGACCGTCAGATCCAGCTTGGAGCCAAAACCTCCGCCCGTGGCAGCCTGTATTATTCTTACCTTCTCCTCCTTTAATCCCAAAACCTCAGCCACCTCCTTCTGGTCATAGTGTGGGTTTTGGGTGGAGGCCAAAATGACCAGGGTGTTGTCCCACTCCAGGTAACCGACCCCTGCATCGGGCTCCAGGTAGGTATGTTCCACGTGGGAAGTCTCATAGGTACGCTCCACCACAACAGCCGCCTTGGCCATGGAAGAAGCTGCATCCCCTTTGCGGATCACCCTTTTGTGAAGCAGATTGCCCTTTTCGTGGATGGCTGGAGCTGCCTGATCCATGGCCTGCTTGGGCGAAAAAACAGCCGGTAGATCCTGGTACTTAACCTTTATGGCTTCCAGCCCCTTTTGGGCTGCTATTTCATCCCTGGCAGCCACTAGGGCCACCGGATCGCCCACAAAGCGCACCTTTTCTTTGGCCAGAAGAGGCTGATCTTTGGTGATGAGGCCTATGAGATTCCTGCCAGGCACGTGGGCTGCGGTAAAGACCCCCTCCACGCCTGGCACCCTTTTGGCCTCCTCCACGTCAAGCTCCAGAATCCGGGCATGGGCTCTGTCGCTTCTGAAAACCCTAAGCACCAAAGCATCTTCCAAAGCAATGTCAGCACTGAAAATAGGCTTGCCCCTCACCCGTTCCTGGGCGCCTATCCTGGGCACAGACTTGGCTATCCAGCTCATTTCACTTTCCATTTCTTACCAGTGGTAGCAAGGCCCTAACCAGCAAACCCTGCACCGCTTTCTCCTTGTACGCTGTAGACGCTCGCGTTCCTGAGATCTCCACCATGGAAGCTGCCATTAGCCGGCCAGCTTCCCAAAGATCCCTCTCCTTCGGTAGCCTGCCCTTCAGAAGATCTTCCACCTTGTTCATTCGGCGAGGCACGGGTGTACCTGAGCCCAGGGCTATGCGCACCTCTACCAGAGCTTTTTCATCCTGTTGGGCCATTACAGCCAGACTGAGCCTGGCTATGGCCAGGGCTTTTCTTCTGGCCAGCTTCTGAAAGTCACTCCACATGTGGGAGGCGCTCTCAAATACAAATCTGGTTAGAATCTCCCCTGTCCTTAGCCCACTTCTGTACGCTCCCCAAAGGATGTCCTCCAGGGGAACAACCCTTGTACCAGCCAGACTTGCCAAAACGGCTCTGGCCCTGAGCACCAAAAGGGCTGGCACGCTGTCCGCACAAGGAGAACAATGCACCACATTGCCTCCCAAAGTGGCCATGTTTCTTATCTGGACACTGCCTATGCGTGAGGCCGCCTTCACCAATACAGGGGCGTGAGCCCTGAGTAGTTCCGAATCCATTATCTCGGAAAAGGTGAGCCCTGCTCCCACATGAATGAATCCATCCTTTTGCTCCAAGATCTTCAGCTCTGGCAGTCTGCTTATATCCACCAAGTGGGAAGCCTTGTGCTTTCCTTGCCTAAGCTCCACCATCAGATCTGTTCCCCCGGCCAGTGGCATTGCTTCAGCGCCGTACCTGCTCATCAGGCCCAGGGCCTCGACCAGGCTCCTGGGAAAATGATATGCTGCGACCCCCATCATGGATCTTCTCCCGGACAAGCCCTCTTGGCAGCAGCTTCCACGGCAGCCAGGATCTGCTCGTATCCTGTGCATCGGCACAAGTTGCCTTCCAGGGCCTTTAGGATCTCCTGCCTTGTGGGCCTTGGATTTCTCATGAGAAGGGCGTAAGCGCTCATGAGCATGCCTGGGGTACAGAAGCCGCACTGGACAGCATGGTGCTCCAAAAAGGCCTCCTGCAGGGGATGAAGCCCCACAGGGCTCTCCAGTCCCTCCACTGTCAGTAATTCCCTACCCTCCAACTGGGCCGCCATCATGAGACAGGCGTTTATTGCCTTGTTGTCCACCACCACCGTGCAGGCCCCGCATTCTCCCATGGCGCACCCCTCCTTGGCGCCCTTGAGACCCAGTCTTTCTCTAAGAACATGCAGAACACTCTCTCCAGGGTCCACCTCCAGGGCTACCTCCCGGCCGTTCAGCTTGAAATGCACAGTTATGGATGGCCTGCAACTGCTATCTTCAAACCCCATGTTCACATCCTCTTCAATGCTTCCATATCCAGAGACTTGAGCACCGTGATGCCTTTGGCCTTCATTTCTTCCAGGGCTCGTGATGTGGTCTCAGGGGCCACTCCCCTGCAAAGCTCTTCCACAACGGTTACCTTGAAGCCTGCTGCCACCGCATCCAGGGCCGTGGCCTTAACACAGTAGTCGGTGGCGATCCCATAGATGATAAGCCTTTCTATGCCCCTGGCCTTCAAGATTCGCTCCATCTCGGTCTTGGCCCCACCGTCATCCTGGAAGCCTGAGTAGCTGTCAAAATTCTTGTCTTGACCCTTCTTCACTATGGCCAGAAACAGATCATTGTCCACCAGGACCTTGGCTCCCTCTGTGCCCTGAACACAGTGAGGGGGCCAAAGCACCTGATCTTTGCTCCCCACCTTGATGACATCAAAGGCCTTCTTGCCTGGGTGGTTTGTGAAGAATGAGACATGATCCGAGGGGTGCCAGTCCTGTGTGGCGTAAAGGGTGAAACCTGCCTTGCCCAAAGCGCTGGTGGCCTTTCGGACCTTTTCCACAAAGGCCTTGTCTGTGCCGGGCACGGCCAAAGTACCCTTCTTCCACTGGGTAAAGTCCCCTTGAACATCCACCACTATGACCCCTACCTTGGAGTGCGCCTGGGCTGCCTTGCTGGCCCCAGCTTTGGGAGCCTGGGCCATGGCCGGCAAGACAAGCAAACAGACTATCAGGAACAAACCCACCATGGAGAAACCCATCACGTGTTTCATGGCCGCCCTCCTTTGGGAAAATTGGGAACAGGATTTACTTATCCTTTCCCGTCATGTGCGGAGTTAGTCCCCAACAGGAACCATCGTTGGTTCAAAGCTGATTCTTTGCCCGACACTGGTCATGGCCTTGATTTTCCTCTCTCACTTTCTCCCTTGCTCCCCAGTGGTGACCCCCTGGTATTTCATGGCAAAGCCATCATCCAGAGAGCCTGCCTGCCCACCTATGGAGGAATGCCATCTGCTTATGATCACTTTCTTGTCAGTATAGAAATCTATGGCCTCGTTGGCCCTTCCTCTGATGTCTCCGAACATGGATATTTTTCTTCCTCCCACAGGGAAGTACGCGATGGGAGCAGGTGTCCCTATGTTTATCCCTACTTGGCCCACATTGACCCTCAGGGCGAACTCCCTGGCCCAGCCTCCGTTTTCCGTATAAATATTGGCTGTGTGGCCAAAGGGACTTCGGTTTATAATCTCCACACCCTCGGCCAGGTCCTTCACCTTTTTCAGGCAACGCACGGGCCCGAAGATTTCCTCCTGGAAGACCCTCATCTCAGGCTCCGCCTCCATCACGGTGGGACCCAGGAAATAACCATTGGGATAGCCCGCCACCTGGGGATTCCGGCCATCCAAGAGAAGCTTGGCCCCTTCCTGGAGAGCCCTTTCTATCTCCTGGTGCATTGAATTCAGTGCCTCCCTGGAGATCACTGGTCCAAGGCTCACATTAGGATCCATGCCATATCCCATAACCAGCTTCTTGCATTCCTCCAAGAAGCGCTCCTTTACCTCCTCGTAGACCTCCTCCACAGCCAGTACATTGGAGACCGCAAAACAGCGCTCCCCCACGTGGCCAAAGCAGGATGCCACCACATTGGGGATCACCTCCTTTAGGAAAGCATCCCTGGCTATGAGCACATGATTCTTGGCTCCGCCCTGGCACTGAGCTCTTTTGCCGTGAAGTATGGCCATCTTGTACACCTCTTCCCCCACCTTGGAGGAGCCCACGAAGGTCACACCCACGGTGCCAGGGTGCACCACAAGAGCATTTCCCACTCCCCTTCCAGAGCCCGTTAGCAGGTTTATGACACCTTTGGGGAACCCACACTCATGGGCCAACTCCACTATTCGCACCGCAGTCATGGGGCACAGCCGGCTGGCCTTGATGATGGCCGTGTTGCCTGCTGCTATAGCCCACACAAAATACAGGGCTATCATGGCAGGAAAATTGAAAGGCGGCAGGAAAACAAAAGGGCCCAGAGGTTCCCTGATGTACACTGTGTCCACCCCGCTTCCCACATGCTCGGCATGGGAGCCTTTGAGCAGTTCTGGTCCAGCGCAGGCGTGCTCCACATATTCAAAGGAGCGTGTCAGTTCCCCCATGGCATCCGAGAGGGTCTTTCCATGCTCATCAACTATGAGGCGAGCCAGCTCCTCATGGTGCTCCTGGAGCTTTCTGTGAAACTCGAATAGCAGCTTGGCTCTCCTGGGTGGGGGAGTCATACGCCAGTGCCAAAAGGCCTCTTGGGCAGCATGTACAGCCCTGTGAATCTCATCTTGGGTCACCTCGGGGCAAAGAGCTATGACCTGATCTGTGGCCGGGTTTCTTACCTCGAGCCACTGTTTTGTTTCGGAATCCAGCCACTGTCCATTGATATAGATCTTAAGCCTTACAGGTCTCTGGTTTGAATCCTTCATCTATGAAGCCTCCTTCCTTAATTTTCCGCCTCGGCCCAATATCATGCTTAAAGCGTCTCATGTCTGTTCAGGCTTCAGTCAAAAACCCAATTCCCATCAAAGGCATATTCAAGGCTTTTCCATGCATGATGCATCAGGGAAGCTCTGTCACTTTTGGCCTGCATTTCTCAGGATTCTCGAATCATGCATTTTGACCGGGCCTGCGTGCACCTTATCTACTCTGTGGTCGACTCCAGCAGAGAGAATGCCTCTAAGAAATTCCAGGGCCTCCATCACATGTTGCCTGCTTAGGGTTTCTGCTCTCTGGGGGTCCCTTTCTCTGATGGCCTGAAGTATCTCCCTGTGCCTTATGCAGGAATTTCGCAGATGATCCTCATGGATCAAAGAGCGGTAGCTGAATCTCTTTACCTGGTTGTGGAGGCTAGAGGCAATCCTCTTCAACCTCTCGTTGCCGGCCATGTCCATGAGAAAAGCGTGAAACTCCTCATGATGGATCTGGTAGCGGGCCACATCAGGAGGTCTCCTGGACAAGCACCCCTCCATGCGCTCAACGATGCGCTCCAGTCTTTGCACGTCTTTGGAGCTGGCAGCTTTTACTGCAAGGAAAGTGGCCAGCCCGTAAAGAGCCATCTTGAGGGTGTAGATCTCCCACACATCTTGAGCCTTGATCTCTGAGACAAACACCCCCTTTCTGGGTATTCTTACCACCAAGCCTTCCATCTCCAGTGCCTTGAGGGCTTCCCTGAGGGGCGGTCGGCTGATGCCCAGTCTGGAGGCCACCTCCTCTTCCTTGATCTTTTGCCCTGGTGCCAGCCTTCCAGATATTATGGCACCCGCCAGGTGTTTCAATGCGTAATCCACAAGGGAAACCACCTGCAAATCCGTCTTGTGCTCATTTTGTCTTCTCTCTTTCATCTGGGCCTCCTTCACCTGCCCATGAGGCTTGGCAGGTAAAGCACGACCTTGGGAAATGCCGTAAGAAGCAAGAATGTTATGAAGATGGCTGCCAAGAAGGGAATAGT
The DNA here is from genome assembly GCA_037481695.1 of bacterium. Taxonomy (NCBI): domain Bacteria; species bacterium. The sequence continues at coordinate 82,308 of JBBFLE010000002.1, forward strand.
TCCTTTAAAGATGTCCGCCATGGGAACATCCTTGGCCACACCGGCCAGGGTGTAAACATTAAGGCCCACAGGCGGGGTTATGAGCCCGGCCTCCATCATGAGTATTGCCACAACACCGAACCATATGGGGTGGAAGTTCAGTGCCACAATCACCGGAAATATTACGGGTAATGTCAGGACCATCATGGAGACTGCATCCAGAAAGCACCCCAGGAAGAAATATATGAGAACTATTATGGCCAGGACCACGTACCTGGAAACATCCAGTCCGGAAATCCAGCCCGACACAGCAGCAGGAATCGTGGAAAGTGCCAAAAAATAGCTGAACACGGTGGCGCCTGCCACTAGAAAGAGCACCATTATGGAGATCCTGGCTGATTCCAAGAGGGCGGCCACCGAAGCTCTCCAGGTAAGCTTTTTCTTGAGAAGCACGATGACAAAAAGCGCGAATGCACCTATGGCTCCGGCCTCTGTGGGATTGATGAAACCCAGGTAGATTCCACCCATGACCAGTATGAAGACCGTGAAGGTCTCCCATGTGCCCTTGAGAGCCAACAGCTTCTCCCGGAAGCTCACCTTTTCGTGGGAAGCAGGAGCCATCTCCGGCTTCAGCCGGGCCCACAATACCACCACCAGTCCAAAGGCACCGGCCAGAATCATTCCTGGAAAGATGCCGGATATGAGAAGCTTTCCTATGGATTGCTCGGTAAGCATCCCATAAACCACGAAGCCCAGGCTGGGAGGTATCAAAAAACTAAGAGTTCCACCTGCTGCCACCACCCCTGTGGCCAGCTTTGGTGAATAGCCGAAGCGGCGCATCTCCGGAAGGGCCACGTTGCCCATGGCAGCAGCAGCTGCCACCGAAGAGCCGCTCACAGCCGCAAATCCTGCGCAAGCGGCTATGGTGGCCACCCCGAGCCCTCCAGGCAACCTCCTGAACCACTTGTCAAAGGTCTGGTAAAGCTCTCTTGTTATTCCTGCTGTCCCGGCGAAACCGCCCATGAGGATAAAAAGCGGGATGATGGTATAAGGATAGTGGGCTGCAACCCCATAGAGGGTCTTGGCAACTATGGGAAGTGCTGCATCCAGGGAGGTAAGGTACCAGATACCCAGGAATCCCACAAACATCATCATGAAGGCTATGGGCATCCCCAAAACAAGCAAGACCACCAAAAGAAGGCTTCCCAGGACTCCCACTAGGATAGGACTCATGGCTGCCTCCCGGTGAGCCTTTGAATCTTTTCATAGAGGTCCAAGGCAAATTCCATCCAAAGCAGCAGGCCCCCCACTGCCACAAGCATCTTGAAAGGCCATTGGGGAATCCTGAGTTGGTCTGACACCGCCGTCTCGGCCATGGCATCCACATAGCCTTGCCAAACCACTATGGAGACTATGAAAAGACACGCAGAGGTGGTGAGCGCCCCACACAAGGCTTGAAGCTTAGGGGAGAGCCTCTTGGTCAAGAAATCAACACCCACATGGCCTTTTACCTGCTGGGTGTAAGCTGCTCCAAGCAGAATCAGCACAGAGAGCATATACTCTGAGAGCTCGAAACTCCCGGGCATGGGCTTGCCCAAAAAGGCCCTGCCTGCCACATCCAAAACGGTCAAAAACATCAAAGGCAAGCTGAACAACATGCCCACAAAACAGGCCCCATAACTCAATTTGCGAATCTTGGTCTTCAACATGTCCATATAGACTTCCCATCCCCAAGAGTCAGAGAGGGAGGGGATACCCCCTCCCTTCTTTATTTTTCAGCGTGCTTGAGATTACTTGTTTTTGAGCTCACGTGATCCAAGACCCATGAACCACTTGGGCTATTCAAAAACTTCCCGAGAGTCTGGCTGCCACAGATCCAAATACCCACGCTGCCGGGGGGACAACAGCCTCTGAGGCCTCCTGTGGAAATGATCCGGGCTAGGCCTTCTTGAATTCCGGAGGACAGGCAACCAGCTCTATGCCTCTTTTCTCACACTCCTCATTCATGATGGCCACGGCTTTCTTGGCCGGAAGGCCTTTGGCTTCCAGATCAGCAGCCCACTTGCGGGTCACCTCTTGGAACTGCTCGTACCAGCGCTGTGCCTCTGCCTTGGGCACTTCTGTGAGCTTTACCCCCCCTTTTTCTATTTCCTGCATGATCTTGGGGTACTCGGCGCGGGTGAGGCCTCCCGAGGTCTTGAAGGGATTGGAGCAGAGCTCTTCGATGAGCTTTTTCTGAGCTTCTGGCAGCTTGTTCCACACCCCAAGGTTCATTACAGTACCTTCGGAAACACAACCCAGGGTGACCAAAGCTCCGTACTTGGCCACCTCGAACAGCTTAAAAGCCAATACCAGAGGAGGACAGGTCACTATGCCATCCACGGTGCCCGTCTCTATGGCCATGTACACGTCCCCCAAGGGCATGAAGATGGGCTCTGCACCCAATGCCTTGATGTAATTGGTCTGATGTCCCCCAGGAGATCTGAGTTTCATGCCTTTGAGGTCCTCCATCTTCTGGACTGGCTTCTTGGTCCAGATGAAGGACTGAATGCAACCGTTCAATTCCAGGACCTTCACATCCTTGAATTCATCCTTCAAGATCCGGTCATAAACGGCATTGCCGATATCGGCTGCTATGTCCTTCCCGTCCACCCATACGGCCAGAGACAGAACATCTGTCAATGGGAAGCGACCTGGGGTCCAAGTAGCAGTGAAGTAGCCCAGATCCGAGAGGCCTTTGGCCACTATGTCGAAATGCTCAGGCCCCTTGCCCAAGGCTGCACCGGCGTACATGGTGTAGTCTATCTGCCCGCCGCTTTTTTCCTTGAGCTTGTCCATCATGGGAATCCAGACTGTCTTGACCTCCCGGCTCACAGGAGGATGCCAGGTGCTGAACTTAAGCTTGGTGGTCTGAGCCCAAAGCCCCCCCTTGGGATAAAGGCCGGCACCCAGCACCACCCCTCCAATGGCCAGCCCTTTGAGGAAGTCTCTCCTGCTCTCATTGCATTGCTCACACATGGCCTTCCCTCCTGGCTTTGTTGAACCCGCCCAATGGACTGCGGGGAGCTCCTCCCCTGAAAGAACACCCATGGTGAGCGGGTCTTTTTAAGAAGCCCTCTTAATAAACCACCTGGGGCTTCTGTCTATTGTCTACAATCCTTGCACGGGATTTCACGGCCTGTCAAGTGGGCCTGAGTTAATTGCGCTTCCTTCAATCCGCCCAATTCTTGAACCTTAAAAAAAACGAACTTGAGCAGCCTTTAAAGCCCCAAGGAGCCCAAGGATCTTGGTTCATTATCCGGCCTGAATCTGCTATCCAGGGGTTCCTTGCACCTTGAATTCCCATGGGTAGGATCCTTTTTGACCCACCGCAGCATGGAGTGCTCCCCAATCTGCCTTAGTCTATTTTTAGGCTTGCCACGCAGGGAAAATGGTCCGACGGGAAACCCTCGGATCTTTCCACCAAACGCGCATCTAAAACGCTGAAATCCTCGGATGCAAGTATCCAGTCTATGCGCCCGCCTGATCCAGTGCCAGTAAAGTGGTGGATGGTGGAAGGCTCAGGCCCCTGGGAATTCCCCTTGGCCCTCCAGACGTCTTGAAGCTTACTGTTGCCCCTTGTGAGAATCTGGTGCACAGTTCCCCCTGCGTCCTCATTGAAATCTCCCACCAGCACAATGGGTAGTCTTCTGGTATCCACCCATCTCCTGATCATTTTTGCAGCCATCAACCGGGCCGTGGCCGAGACATGGTCCAGGTGAGTGTCTGCAAACCAAAGCTTTCTGCCTGTAGAAACATCCAGGAACTTTCCATGAGTGAAAAGCCTCGGGAAAGCACTCTCCCAGCTCTTGCTCCTGTATATATTTGGTGTCTCGGACAGCCAGAACTCACCGCATTGGGAAATCCTCCAGCGCTTGGTTCGAAAGAAAATGGTGGGCATCTGCACCCTTGGGTCGCTGTCTGTCTGCCGTGGGGGCAGACAGGCTGAATAACCCTCCAGATGCTCCATCAGGTAATGTAACTGGGCGATGGTGCACTCCTGGGTCCCAAGAAGATCGGGGGCCTCATCCAAGATGGTCTTCACCACGAGTTGCTTCCTGAAGGGCCATGCATTGAGCCCATCTTGGGGATTATCGAACCTTACGTTGAAGGTCATCACCTTGAGGATCATCTCTCTTGCAAAGCCCTTTTTGAATGCACCCCAGAAGGCCGGCTTTACAATTGTTCCCATCTCTTATGGGGCATGGCTCTCAAACCCTGCTGGCTGCCTAGTCCCTATCTTGATGAGCCCTCTGTGGCCCCATTGGTTTGTTAGAATCTGCAAGCCCTGAGGCCGGCCCCTCTGAACATGGAATCAGCCAAGCCATTTAGATCCTGATCTTGGCCCACCACAAAGCTTTTTTGCCAAAGACACCCTTGAGAGTGACTAGGTCCTTATGGAAAGTTCCTGGATAAGCTCCTCTGCAAAGCGGATCACAAACTCCCTCTGATGAGGCTCTGCGTACTTGGAGCAGCCGCACCTGTGATTGTTCCGGCTTCGCACCAACAGCTCAAAACGCACGAAGTGCGCCCCCAGTTCTATTGCAACACAATATGGCCGACACTCAACGTGCTGCAGATGAATGCCTCTGAGAAGAGCTTCTGGAAGCTCCAACCAGAAAAGATCTTGTACCGCCGAGGCCTGGGCGTGCTGCTGCAGATAGCCGCGGGCTTTTTCCATGTCCGAAGATGATATCTCGTCTAAAAGATAGGCCCTCAACTGTCCATCCTTTCCATCAGCCAAAGCTTGCATCAGTGGCTGCTCCAGGTCAAGGGCTTGATGACATACTGCGGAGCAGAGTAAGATATTAACTCTTCGTGGCCGCCCCCTTCCACCTTCTCGGCCACCCAGGAGGCAAGCCAGTGAAAGTGGCCCTTTTTGTGCCTTGCATCGTGCAGGATTTCCAGCCCCAGGTGGCCCAGGCCACTGCAAGGATCCTGGCCCGGGCCGGGGTCTCGGTTCATTACCCCAAGGGGCAGACATGTTGTGGCCAGCTTCAGTACAAAAGCGGAAATTGGAAGAGCGCCAGGGCAGTGGCGCGACATTTCATGGAGGTCTTCCAGGATTGCGAGGCTGTGGTGGCCCCCTCCGGATCCTGCGTGAACATGGTGCGCAAATATTACCCGGAGCTTTTCAGAGACGAAGCCCTCTGGATGGATCGGGCACTGGAGCTGGGCAAGAGGGTCTTCGAACTCACTGAGTTTCTGGTTGGCGTGGCCAAGGTGGAGGATTTGGGAGCTCGATGGCGTGCCAGGGCGGTTTATCACGATTCCTGCCAGGTGTACAGGGCCCTCGGCATCCACAAGGAGCCGAGGGCATTGCTATCTCGGGTCAAGGACTTGGAACTGGTGGAGATGGAGCAGGCCGATGTTTGTTGCGGTTTTGGAGGCAGTTTCAGCCTCCAGTTCCCTGCTGTTTCAGAGGCCATGGTGGCTGACAAGGTGGCCCATATCTTGGCCACCGGAGCCGAGCTGTTGATAAGCGCAGAGATAAGCTGCCTCATGAACATCGGGGGATATCTGCTGAAACAAGGCCACAGGGTGCAGGCTGTGCACATAGCAGAGGTTCTGGCCCACGGGGGAGAGTGAAGATGCGTGTGCGTTCCCTGGAGTTCGGGCAGCGGGCCCAAGAGGCTGTCTTGGACCAGCAGTTGCAGAGGAATCTGCAGCGCATAGGAGTACGCTTCAAGGTGGGCAGAGACATGGCCTTTGCAGCCCTGGAGGATCCCGAGGGGCTGAGGAACTTAGGCCGTGCCATCAAGGAGAGATCCCTGGCAAACCTCCCCCATCTCTTGGAGACCCTGGAAGCCAAGGTGAAAGAGGCTGGAGGTACGGTCCACTGGGCCTGCAATGCCAAAGAGGCATGCCGAATAGTTTGCGATCTGGCCAAGCAAAGGGCAGTGCGCACAGTGGTCAAGGGCAAGTCCATGGTGACCGAGGAGATAGGCCTCAACCAGGCGCTCGAGGCAGAGGGCATAGAGGTCTGGGAGACGGACCTGGGGGAGTTCATAATCCAGCTTGCTGGGGAGCCGCCTTCCCACATAATCGGACCAGCAGTGCATAAGAGCAAGGAACAGATAGCCGAGCTATTTGCCGAAAAACTGGGGAGCCCCAAGGCACAAGCCCCTGAGGAGCTCACCAAGATAGCCAGGGAGAAGCTAAGAGAGAAGTTTGTCAAGGCTGACATGGGCATAACAGGGGCCAATGCTGCTGTGGCCGAGACCGGCTCCATAGTGCTTTTGGAGAACGAGGGGAACATTCGTCTTAGCGTCACTGCCCCCAGGATCCACGTGGCCCTGATGGGCATAGAGAAGGTGATACCAACCCTGGAGGATCTGGCCGTCATCCTGGCACTTCTGCCCAGGAGCGCAACGGGCCAGAAGCTTTCCTCTTATACCAGCATCATCACAGGCCCCAGGAGAGAGGCAGAGCTGGACGGGCCTGAGGAGTTCCATCTCATACTGCTGGACAATGGACGCAGCAGGATCCTGGCTGATCCTGACCGCCGTCAGAGTCTTTACTGTCTTCGCTGCGGCTCATGTTTGAATGTGTGCCCGGTGTACCGTAAGGTGGGCGGCCATAGCTACGGCTGGGTTTACTCTGGGCCCATTGGTGCGGTGTTGACCCCTCAGCTGGTTCCGGCCAGACTGGCCAGGCAACTGCCTTTTGCCTCTACTTTGTGCGGAGCCTGTGCAGAAGTCTGCCCAGTGAAGATAGAACTGCCCAAGCTGCTTTTGACCATGAGGCAGAGACTCACAGAAGACCCCAATTTCGACGGTGGGATCCCCCTGCTCGTGAGATTGGCAGCCAGATTTCACGGATGGTTGCTGACCCACCCCAGGCTTTACAGGCTGGCCATGGATGGGGCCAGAGCCGCCTCAAGAGTCCTGGTGAGGGACGGCAGGTGGTTGTGGCTTCCGCCACCTTTGTCCCAATGGGCTCGCAACAGACACATACCCACCCCGGCCCGCCCTTTCTCCAGCACTTGGCCCAAGCTAAAAAAAGAGCTGGTTCAAGGAGGTGAAGGAGCATGAAGGTCTCAAGCAGAGAGAAGATCCTCTCGGCTGTGGAGCTGGCCTTGGGATTCCCTGTCAGGCAAGGATCTCTGTTTGAGACAGGCACGGCCGAGCATGAAGTTGCCTGGCTTGCTGCCAATGAGTCCTGGGAGCCTCTGCAAAAAGAACTGGAGGCACTGGCCGCCCACTTCCACAGGCTGGCGAAATCGGAGGAGTTCCAAGGTGTGCTCCAAAACATTGTCCGAGAAAATAAGGTCAGAAGAGCTCTTTGCTGGGAACATCCCCTGTTGGATAAACTGGATGTTAAGAGATTGCTCCAAGAAGCCGGGGTGGATTTGGTGGATACCGGTGAATCCTCGGGATTTGTTGAAAAAGCCGCGCAAGCTGATCTGGGCATCACTGCGGCGGAGTGTGCCATAGTAGAGTCTGGAGCCTTGATGGTCAGGGCATCCAAAGGCTGGCCCAGGGCAGCATCCTTGCTTCCGACTGTTCATTTGGCAATAGTCACGGCCCGCCAAAGGCTCGGCACTGTGAAAGACTTGGTTCCCCTCTGGAGGAATTGGCTTGGGGCCCAAGGCGCTCTTCCCAGCGCCATTCACCTCATAACCGGCCCGAGCAGAACGGCCGACATTGAACTCACCCTGGTCCTGGGGGCCCACGGTCCCAAAGTTCTCCATGTGGTGGCCCTGGACCAAGAAGCCATCCCCGAAGACACCTGAGACAGGCGGCAAATCCTTTAGTGACCAAAACCTTTCACTGGGAGTGGATGATCTGGTTCTAAAGATGATCTGCCTTTGCAGGAAGCATCATGCAGAGTAATGAAGTTGGTTTTCCAGATGGTTTGCTGATGAGCCATAGAGAAATCTCCAGCCCCCATCAAGTGCCCAGGCAGGCACCTCGAGGCCCCAGGTCTGCCAGGTGATCTGCCAGGAGGGATGACCCGCAGGAACCGTTGGGAGGGGCGGAAGGTGAATAGAATTTGGAACTAGTGATTCTCATTCTGGGATTGGCAGTCGGGGCTTATATGGCCTGGAACATAGGGGCCAATGACGTGGCCAACGGGATGGCATCCCCCGTGGGGGCCAAGGCCATCACGCTTCGCCAGGCGGTTTTGATAGGAGGTCTTCTGGACTTCATCGGGGCCACGTTTATAGGCTCCCACGTGGTAGATACTATTCGAAAAGGGATAGTGGATCCCTCGGCAGTTCAGGATCCCCTCACCATGTCTTTGGGACTCCTGGCAGCCATCATGGCAGCCAGCCTGTGGGTTTTCCTTTCCTCTTGGAAACAGATCCCCGTTTCCACGACTCACAGCATTGTGGGTGCCATGGTGGGATTCGGATTGTTGGCAGGAGGATTCTCGGCAATAAGATGGTGGACATTGGTGGGGATAGCCCTCTCCTGGATAGTATCGCCACTGTTCGCCTGCGGGCTGGGCTATGTCATATTCGAGGTCATAAGAAGAAACTTACTGGGCGGAGCTCATGTGCTTCGTAAGGCCCTCAGGCTCGGGCCGGTTTTTGTGGGGCTGACCTTCTTCATAGTCCTTGCATCCCTTTTCCTGGACACCCCTTTGGGAAAACGCATGGGCTTGGGTACGGCTCAGTGCCTGCTTTTGACCTTGTGCATATCAGTAATCCTGGGACTTGTGTCCAGGATCTGGCTTAGGCGCACCATTGGTCGCAAGCAGGGAGACTCCGTTGAGGAAATCTTCAAGAAGCTTCAGCTGTTCACTGCCTGCTATGTTTCCATGGCTCACGGTGCCAATGACGTGGCCAATGCCATAGGACCGGTGGCGGGCATCTACATAATCTTCGCCACCGGCGCCATAAGCCCCCAAGCCCCAGTGCCTACTTTCTTGCTGGCCTTCGGAGGCCTGTTCATAGCCCTGGGATGTTTCATCTGGGGGTACAGGGTCATAGAGACATTGGGCCATCAGATAACCGAACTGACCAACACCAGGGGATTCTCCGTGGACTTCGGAGTGGCCACCTCGGTCTTGTTGGCCTCAAAGCTGGGTTTGCCTGTGTCCACGACACATGCTGCTGTGGGAGCGGTAGTGGGAGTGGGGCTGGCGCGGGGCATGGCTGCGGTGGACTTCACTTTGGTTGGGAAGATCTGCCTTTACTGGCTGGTCACATTGCCACTTTCGGCTCTTTCCTGTATGATTTTTTTCGCAGGATTGCGTGCCATCTTCCTGTGACATGAAATGATAGGAGAGGAGCAATGCGCTCGCCTTTCGTGCATCTGTTTCGGGAGTCTCCATTTGTGAAGCTCCTCAAGCACGCGGAGATAGTCCAGGAAGGAGGAGGGCTCTTCCGCAAGGCCATGATTTGTTACCTGGATGGCTCATGCACTGAGTTCGATGCCTTTCACATGAACGTGACCCGAATGGAGCACGAGGCGGACAGGTTGAAACGCAACATAAGGGGCCACTTACCCCGAGGGCTCATGATGCCAGTGGACAAGTTCCAGTTCCTCTTATATCTGAGGGAGCAGGACAAGGCCTTGGATTCGGTACAGGATTCTCTTCACTGGCTTTCATACCGAAACACCGAAGTTCCTGATGTGCTGGTGGACGACCTGCTGCTGCTTGTGGACAAAGCAGTGGACTCCATCAAGCAGCTTCCGTTGATGGTGGGAAGAGCCATGGTTTATCTTCGCTCTTACTCGGACAAAGACCGCAAGCAGGTCAAGGAAGTCATAAAGGCTTTGAGGCTCAAGGAATCAGAGAGTGACACCATAGAACGAAAGCTGAAAAGCGACATCTTTTCCCTTCCTTCCGTGGATGCCATCACGGTTTTTCACCTGATCCGTCTGGTGGAGTACATGGGCGACATAAGCAACCATGCAGAAAATGCTGGTGATGTGATGCGGGCCATGATAGCCCGCTGAAAACCAGCTTCGGGTCATATCCCAGGGGATCCTGATCCAGCTTGGTTCTGCTTTCCGGACAAAGGTACGTTTACAAAGCTGACCGCCGTAGCTTCTCTGAACAATAAACAGGCCATCTGTCTTGACAGTTCTTCCAGCCCTTCCCCTTTCAATGCCGAGATGGCCACCCCTTTGTGCCTGGAGAGAATCTCCCGGACACGCCAGGGTTCCACAAGGTCTGTCTTGTTGAATACCAGAAGCTCCCTCTTTTTCTCCAGGCCCATCTCCCCGAGGATCTTCCTCACAGATCTGAGCTGCTCCTCCATGTAGGGGCTGGAAATATCAGCCACGTGGAGCAAAAGCTCGGCGTCTTCCAGCTCCTCCAGGGTGGCCCGAAAAGCATTGACCAAATCAGGCGGAAGGTCCTGAATGAAGCCCACTGTGTCCGTAATTATCACGTCCCGCTCCCTGGGGAAACGAAGTCTTCGGCTGGCTGGATCCAGTGTGGCAAAAAGCTTGTCCTCGGCTGTGACTCGACTATGAGTAAGGGCATTCAAGAGGGTGGATTTCCCAGCATTGGTATAGCCCACTATGCTCACTATGGGCAGGCCCATGCGGCTTCTGCGGGCCCTTCTTTGAATTCTGGCCTTTCTGACCTCCTCCAGATCCCTTTCCAACCTGGCAATGCGATCCCTTACTCGCCTTCGGTCCACCTCCAACTTGGTCTCCCCAGGCCCCCTCAGCCCAATGCCGCCTCTTAACCTTGACATGGCCGTGCCCTTTCCCACCAGCCTGGGAAGCAGGTAACGAAGCTGTGCCAGCTCCACCTGGATCTTGCCGTCCCTGCTGTGGGCGTGCTGAGCAAATATGTCCAGGATCAGCTGTGTGCGGTCTATGATTTTCTGGTCTGTGAGCTCCGAGAGATTCCTCAGTTGTCCTGGGTTTAGATTTCTGTCAAAGAGGATTACTTCGGCACCCAGCTGCTTGCTCCGGATTATCAAGTCCTCCAGCTTGCCCTTGCCGATGACAAAGCGGGGATCTGGCTGCTGCCGCACCTGGACCACCTCGTCCAGTACAAGAAGGCCGCTGGATCTGGCCAGCTCCTTAAGTTCGGCCATGGAGGCCCACGCCTTTTTCCCACCCGTGGGATATACCCCTACCAGGATCACCCTTTCCCCCTTCTGGTCAACTTTCCTGGCCTTGAAGATCCTGGCAAACTCGTCTTCTAGCCCCTCCACCAGAGCTTGAGCATCCAGATCCAGGCGCCAGGGGTTTTCGGCTTCCATCAGCACCCACTGCTCGTTGCGGGGATTGGGTGGCAAAAGATGGGCCAGTTGAACCCTGCCGGGCTGGCCTTCCGGCCCCACCTGCACCTGGCAGATCAAATCCAGCCTCAGATGGGCCAAATCCGTCAGATCATCGTGGGTGAGGGGTTCACCCTTGAGATGGGTGTGAACCAGCCTCAGCCCCAAAAGCCTCGTGGGAGCTTGCCGGAAACCCTGCAGCCATGGGATCTCCAGTTTATGGTCATCTCCCACAATGACCATGAAAACCAGGCCTTTTCTATCCAGCAAGAGCCCTACCTGGCGGCCCGTGTCCAGGGAGATCTCGGCCATCTGGCGCGCCAGCTCAGGGCTGAGAACCTGCCTGGGGGAGACCCTCCTGTGATAGAGCCTCTGAAGCCTCCTGTGATCCGAAGGTCTTAAGCCTTGAAGATTACCTTGAACTTTAGGAATCTTGGCCTCCCGGAAGGGATCTTCCCTTCCCATCCAGTATCTCTAGGATTTCCCTGTGATCCTTGATGTGATAAGAAGCTTCCAGGCCTGGGTTTTTGTATGCCACGAAGCACACCCCGGCCCTCTTAGCCACAAGCCTGTCCACCTCTGAATCCCCCACATAGAGGGCCTCCCCAGGTGGCACACGGAAGTGATCCAGGATCTTGAGAAGACACTCCGGGTGGGGCTTGGGCTCCTTCACATCCAGGCTGGTTACGGTTAGATCGAAGAGCCCTTCCAGGCCGTGCTCCTTCATCACCAGAGGCATGGTCAGCCCTCTATTGGTGGCAATGGCTGTTGCACAACACAGGCGCAGCCTTTGCATCACCTCTTTCACGTGGGGCTCCAACCTCATCAGAGGCACAAAGGGAGAGTAGTCCATGGTGAGGCGGTACTTCTGAGCCTCTTCTCTTCTGGGATCTCCCTTGAAAAGGAAGTCTACGGCCTCCTCTGCAGTGCTTGCGTGCACAAAAGAAAGCTCCTGGGGCTTCATGGGGGGAAGCCCGAAGTGGGCCAGGATGTGGTTGTAGAAGGCCTCGTTGGATTGCCTGGAGTCGAATAGAACTCCATCGCAATCATAAATCACAACTCTTATCTGTGACAAATTTGTCCTCCCCAAAAGGATTTCTTGACCTTAGAATATCCCAAAATGGGCCTCTATCAAAAGCCCCAAACCGCGCAGAAGAAATCAAAGGATCATGCCCCATGAGCAGACCCACTCACTGGAGAAAACCTATGGCAAGCTCAATTAGACCCTCCAAAAACGCTGCTGCTTCATCGGTGCCCCCTCAGAGAATAACCCCATGCAACAGGGCCCCCTTGAATGCAGATGGGGACTTCGTGCTCTACTGGATGATTGCATCGCGAAGGCTCTCTTGGAATTTCGCCCTTCAGAGGGCGGTACAGTGGTGCCAGGCCCTGGACAAGCCGCTTCTCATACTGGAGGCCCTAAGGGTTGGCTATGAGTGGGCCAGCGACAGGATACATGCTTTCATCATTCAGGGAATGGTAGAAAATGCACGTCGCCTGCAAGAAGTAGGGGTTTGCTATTACCCCTACCTGGAGCCTAGGCCCCATGCAGGCAAGGGGCTGCTGGCCTCTTTGTCCACCAAAGCCTGTGTGGTTGTCACAGATGAGTTCCCTGCTTTTTTCATACCCAAGATGGTCAACTCAGCTGCCCAGAAGCTAAAAGTTCTCCTGGAAAAAGTGGACTCCAATGGAACCCTGCCCTTGCGCTGTGCCCCAAGGTGCTTTAGCACAGCACATTCTTTTAGGCGATTCCTGCAGAGCTGCCTGCAGACTCACCTACAGAACCAGCCCAGGAGTGAGCCCTTGGAAGAGCTGCCCCCAAGAAGGCCTCCTGAGATTCCCCGGGAGGTCATGGAGAAATGGCCACCTGCTTCAGATCTGGCCCTGGAGCAAGTACCCCGGATCCTGGGGGCCCTGCCACTGGATCATTCTGTGCCACCCTCGCCTTTGGTGGGCGGAAGCTCCAAGGCTAAGGAGGCCTTGAGAAGCTTCTTGCGAGATAAATTGCCTCACTATGCCTCAGCGCGGAATCACCCCGACAAAGAAGCTACAAGCGGTCTGTCCCCTTATTTGCACCTGGGACACATCTCAGTTCACCAGGTTGTTACAGAGGCCCTCCAGGAGGAAGGATGGTCCCCTTCCATGTCTGGAAGGATGGCCACCGGCTCGGCCAGGGGCTGGTGGGGTTTGAGCCCAGACTTGGAAGCTTTTCTGGATCAGGTCATAACCTGGAGGGAGCTGGGCTTCAACTTCTGTTTTTACAGAGAGGATTATTACAGATATGAATCGCTGCCTGATTGGGCTATAAACGTTTTGGAAAAACACTCCTCGGATCCAAGGCCCTATTTGTACAGCCTGCAGCAGCTGGAAAACGCCACCACCCATGACCTGCTGTGGAATGCTGCCCAGAGAGAACTCCTCAGACAAGGCAAGGTGCACAACTATCTGAGAATGTTGTGGGGCAAGAAGATCTTGGAGTGGTCTAGGAGCCCCAGGGAGGCCCTGGAAGCCATGATCCATCTTAACAACAAGTGGGCCTTGGACGGCAGGGACCCCAATTCCTACAGCGGCATATTCTGGTGCTTGGGAAGATATGACAGGCCTTGGGGACCCAGACGGCCTGTTTTCGGCACCGTGCGATATATGAGCTCCTCCAGCGCACTGCAGAAGCTCAAAATGCATTCGTATCTGGAGCGCTACGGGAAGTAGGCCAGATGTTCTTCCAGCGCGAAAAACCCTTGACAAGCCTCTTTGTTGGGTATATCGTGCTGATATGTGAGACATTGTCACAAATAGTGGAAAAACAGGGGCGCGGTTCTGCTCAGTGACAACTAGGGTCCCAGAGGGTTTGAAGGGCTGCTGTTCTTTGTGGAGGAGTTGATGCCTTGCTGAAGCTGGATTCTCCTATAGCCTTGGGACAGGAACCGGACAGGGTGCAGGAGCTTGTCACTCAGGCCACCTCTGCTGTCTTGGAATGGCTTTCAGAGAACTGGATTCTGGCTCCCGGAGGCAGAAGCGCTTTGGAGCTGGCCCGAGTGGAGGTTTTCAAGGACTGGTATGGCTCTTGTTGGAACGTCAGATTTACCATGGAAGATGCTCCATGGTTTGGGGATTCGATTACCATTGATATGGAAGAAATCGCCCCCGGGGAGTTTCGTGCCCTCATCACAGAGCCCCAGTTCTTTCACCGCACCAACATACAGTGCGTTCATGGGGCACATGCGCCGCAGGGCCACTGGCGTGTGAATCCCGCTCCATCCCCGAGTATGCAGCCTGTCTCCACAGCTGGCCTGGATGCCTGCCGGCCAAGGCCAAGATGGCGGCTTGTCTCACGCAGATGGCCGCCCCGTGGAGAAAGTGTTTGCTTTGCCCAGAGGCCAAGGGATCTCGGTTGGGCGGATTCGCGACATTGGATGGAGGAGGACTGATGAAGGAGTTTCGTATTCACGGTCGAGGTGGGCAGGGTGCTGTAACCACTGCCGAGCTCTTGGCTCTTGCGGCCATCGCCCAGGGAAAGTACGCCCAGGCATTCCCAAGCTTCGGCCCCGAGAGAAGGGGGGCTCCTGTCATGGCCTTTGCCAGGATATCAGATGAACCCATCAGGATCAGGTCCAGGGTGCAAGAGCCTGATGTGGTGGTTGTCCTGGACCAGTCTTTGCTGGAGCTTGTGCCTGTGGAAGAAGGCTTGAAGGAAAAAGGAGCGGTGGTGGCCAATGCATCTGGGGAGCCCAAGAGCTTCCTCGGAAGGCTCAAGCCCGGGCAGAGGTTCTACTTTGTGGATGCCAACTCCATAGCCGCCGAGGTCCTGGGTCGGCCCATAACCAATACCACCATGATCGGGGCTCTCTTGAAGGCCACTGGAGTGGTGGAGCTAAAAAGCCTTGAGGGGCCTGTGCGGGATCGTTTCGGGAGGCTGGCTGACAGAAATCTGGAAGCCATGAAAAGGGCTTATGATTCCTTGAAAGTCTGAAGCAGGCGGCAGGGGCTCCTTACCCTTGAGCCGTTTTGCATGGAGGTATGTTGCGATGGCCAAACCCATAACACAGATAACCTGGAAAGAGCTGGAACCCGGCTGCGTTATAGTGGAGCCCGGCAATGCCAGGGAATACAGGACCGGGGACTGGCGCACCGTGGGCCACCCCAAGGTGGACACCGAACGCTGCATAAAGTGCGCTCAGTGCTACATCTTCTGCCCGGATGCGGCCATAGAGAGGAATGAGCAGGGCTATTTCTTGCCCAACCTTTATTATTGCAAGGGCTGTGGCATCTGTGCTCATGAATGTCCGGTCAAATGTATAGAAATGGTGCCTGAGGGGGAGTGAGGGAAATGGGCAAGAGAGTCGGAATGGAAGTTTCCATAGCAGTTGCAGAGGCGGCCTGCCAGGCCGACGTGGACGTGGTGGCGGCCTATCCCATCACGCCTCAGACCCACATAGTGGAGCACCTTTCAGAACTGGTGGCCGACGGCCATCTGGATGCAGAGTTCGTCCCGGTGGAGTCAGAGCACTCGGCCTTGAGCGTGTGCATAGGTTCCTCGGCCGCAGGAGCCAGGACCTTCACTTCAACCAGCTCACAGGGCCTGGCTTTGATGAACGAGGTGGTCTATATCGCTTCCTCCTTGAGGCTTCCCATCGTGATGGTGGTCTCCAACCGCTCCCTCAGCGCACCTTTGAGCATCTGGAATGATCATTCGGATGTCATGAGCGTGAGGGATACGGGCTGGATCCAGGTTTTTGCGGAAAACGGCCAGGAGGCGTACGACCATGTTTTTTGGGCCTTCCGAGTGGGGGAAGACAGAAGGGTCCTGATGCCGGTCATGATTCATATGGACGGCTTCATCTTGAGCCACATGGTAGAGCCTCTGGAGATGGTGGATAAGGACCTGGTAAAGAAATACATCCCCCCCTTCGAACCTATCCACAGACTGCACCCTGACAAGGCAGTGACCATGGGGGCCTTTGCACTGCCTGAGCTTTACACCGAGGCCAAGAAGGCCCAGGACGAGGCTCTCAAGGCCTCCTGGCCGGTCATCCTGGAGGGATGGAAGCAATGGGGCGAACTCACAGGGAGAAACTACAAACCTGTGGAGACCTATCGCACCGAGGATGCACAAGCCGTGCTTATAACCATGGGCTCCATGGGAGAGACCGCATGCGAGGCCGTGGACAGGATGCGAGCTCAGGGCAAGGCCGTGGGCGCGGTAAAAATAAGACTCTGGAGACCTTTTCCCTTCTCTCAGGTGAGAGAGGCAGTGGGCAAGGCCAAGCTGGCCGTTGTTTTTGACAGATGCGTCTCTTATGGTGGCCCAGGGGGGCCTGTGGCCTCTGAGATCAGGGCTGCCTTCTATGGGGAGATGGTTAGACCCAGGGTGGCTAATTTCATCGGAGGCTTAGCAGGCAGGGATGTCTCCCCTCAAGACTTTCAGAACATGCTGGAGAAGGCCTTATCCACAGAGGAAGACCGGCAGGAGGCCTACCAGATTTACGGTGTCAGGGAATAGTCCCTGAGTTGAGGCCCGAGAGCTCAAGAAGGAGAACGCCATGACCGAGATCAAGGCTTACGGACCCAAGAACCTGCCCCTGGAAGAACTCTTTGCCCCCGGGCATAGAGCTTGCCAGGGCTGTGCAGAAGTCTTGGCTTTGAGGTTGGCCCTCAAGGCCCTGGGGAAGGATACGGTGGTGGCCAATGCCACCGGCTGCATGGAAATAGTTTCAACCCCACTTCCCACCACATCATGGGTGGTGCCTTACATTCACGTGGGTTTCGAGAATGCTGCGGCAGTATGCTCAGGGGTGGAGGCCGGGCTAAAGGCTCTCATGCGAAAGGCCAGGCTTCCCAAGAAGCAGATCCACTGCGTGGCCATAGCCGGAGACGGCGGAACAGCGGATATTGGCATGCAGGCTCTCTCGGGTGCTTTGGAGAGAGGGCATGACATGGTTTACATCTGTCTAGACAACGAAGCTTACATGAACACAGGCATTCAGCGCTCCTCTTCCACCCCGTATGGGGCTATGACCACCACATCCCCCCCCGGCCGTTTGTCCTTCGGCCAATCCACACAGAAAAAAAATGTGGCCGAGATTGCCGCAGCACACGGCATTCCCTATGTGGCCACAGCCTGCCCAAGTTACCCCTGGGACCTCATGAAAAAGGTCCAGAAGGCGGCCCTAGTAGAAGGGCCGGCATATGTCCACATCCTTTCTGTTTGCCCCACGGGGTGGAGGAGCCAGCCTGAGGAGTCCATAGAACTGGGAAAACTGGCTGTGGCCAGCCGGGTCTTCCCCCTTTACGAGGTGGAAAACGGCAGGTACAGATTCACTCCAAAGCCTCCCAAGCAGGTGCCTGTCATAGATTATCTCAAGAAGCAGGGACGTTTCAGGCACCTCACGGACAAAATGATAGAAGAAATCCAGAAAAACGTGGATGAGCAGTTTTGCCGCCTGGAAGCCAAGGTTCGAATCTCCCTCGAGGCCTCACAGGAGCCTCAGGAGTAAATATAGCCGGAAGGGGGACGGCCGCCCCCTTCCTCACTCCATTTACTCACTCCCCATTGTTCCAGTCCAATTCTTCTGGTTTGCATCCGGGCAAGCAATGCCCTTTCTCAAAAGACTCCCATGAGCCACAGCCTTATCCTGTGCTTGGGGCTTGACCTGCTGCCCGCTCAGGAGCACCTTATGGACAGGGGCAAAGACTTGGCCCTTCATCACTGCAAGAGCCGGGAGGTATGCCATGCACTTCATAACATTCTCCAGAAGATACGGGGCAGGCGGAGGAGAGGTGGCCCGATGGGTTGCCCAAAAGATGGGCTACAAATTCTATGACACAGACGCCATAGAGTACAAGGCCGGCGAGCTGGGCTTCAGGGAGGCCATCAGGGAAATGGAGGAGAGGCCTCCATCCTTCTTCCAGAGGATCTTCTCCTCCAAGCCAACAGTGGATCTGGACAGGCTCAACTCAGTGATATATGAGCTGGCCAAGCAGGGTGATGCCGTATTCCTAGGTTGGGGAAGCCACATGCTACTTAGAGCCTTTGACTGCGCTTTTCACGTCAGGGTGATCGCCTCCAAGGAAAAAAGGATACAAAACCTGGTTGGCAGAGGGGTAAATCCTGAGGATGCCCCCAAGCTCATAGAAAGAGCAGACCATGACCGGGAAGCCTTCATCAAGTTTGCCTTTGGTGCCAACTGGGAGGATCCTGACCTTTATGATCTGGTGATAAACATGAACAAGATGAGTGTGGAGCTTGCCGTGGAGACCGTGGTGAGGGCCGCCAAGTCCGACGAGATAAAAGCCTGCTCAGTGGATGCCATGCGCCACATAGAGATGATGGCCCTCAAGAGCAGGATAGAAGCTGCCATAATGGAGGCTGGTCTGGCCTATGGCCACACCCTTTCCATTTCCGTGGAGATTTCCGAGCCAGGGGTGGCTGAGCTCATGGGCTTTGTGGAAGATAAGGCAGGCTTGGAAAAGGCCCAAAAGGTTGTGGAGGGGGTTCCAGGGGTGAAAAAGGTGTTAAACCGGCTCAAATTGGTACCTACCACAAGGTACGCTTGAGCTTCTCGATCCAGTGGGGTGGGGGCAGAAATCCTTCTGTTGCACAAAACCCACCCCCGCAGGCCACTTACTGGAACCTGTCTTTTTCTCCAATTGCCAACTCCTTGGCAAGAGTCAATGCGTCCATCTTGTTGCCCCCTTGGGGCTTGAGCTTCCCCACAAGCAAGACTCCCTCGCCGGCAGCCACCCAAACTCCTTTATCATCCAGCCTCAAGATCTCCCCCGCCTGCCCTTGCCTGAATCCAGATGTCTCGTACATTGGCCTGGCAGAGTACAACTTCACCTTGGTGCCTTTGAGCAGACTCCAAGCCCCTGGCTGGGGATCGCAGCCCCGCACCAGGTCGTAGATGGAGCGCAAGGGACTGTTCCAGTTCACCCTGGCATGCTCTTCCTCACATGGTGGCTCATAAGTTGCCTGGGATTCGTCTTGGGGGACTCGTGGGGCCCTTCCCTCCTTTACCAGATCCAGGGCCTCCATCAAGGCATCCACTCCCAGAGGGAAGAGCTTGTTGAAATAAAGTGAGCCGGTTGTATCATCCTCGGAGATCTCCACTTCCTTCTGCAGAAGTATTGGCCCTGTATCTATTCCCTCGTCCACCCAAAAAATACTAAGCCCTGTCTTTTTCTCCCCCTGGATCACGGCCCAGTTTATGGCGCTTTTGCCCCTGTGTTTGGGAAGCAGGGAGGGATGGTACTGGATGGAGCCACATCTGGGATAATTCAGTATCTCTGCAGGGATTATGTCTGTCACAAAGGCCAGGAGGTTCAAATCAGGTGCAAACATCTTGTACTGTTTCACAATTTCAGGATCCTTCATGCGCTTTGGCTGCACCACGGGGATACCCGAAGCCCAAGCCAACTCTTTGACCGGATTTCTTCCACCTGGTGGCTCCAAGGGCGTGTACACTACCACCACGTCTTCCTTTCTTTGAATCAAACGCCTGAGAACCTCCTCCCCGAAAGCTGCCTGAGCAAAAAGCGCTATTCTCATTCTCGAGTTCCCCCGCTTCTCACATACTCCTCTAGCGCATCTTTATCCTTATATCAGGATTCACCTCAACCAGTCTCTTGATTATCCCTTGAAGATCCTCATGGATGACAGAGCAAAAAAGATAAGCCTTTTCCCTCTCCAGTTTGAAACGCAAAAAACCCCACGGCAGGAAAGGTGGCTCCACCTGGCTGATATCCCCTGGCCTCAGGTACAAGACTCTTCTGAAACTGGTCAGCTCCAGCTCACCCTCTTCGCCCATTTCCAGCCTGTAAGATATGCCCAGGGAAAAATACCAGGTGAAGGCAAGCACGAAGGCTATCATGAACCACCAAAGCAGATCTCCACCCGCCCCTTGTTCACCTCTGGCCCAGATGAACCCCACAGAGACAGCAGTCCAGGCCCCCAGCAATGTGTAAAAACCCCACACCACGGCTCTGGGGGCCGCATAAACCAGCCTTGCCCCAGAGCCGCGTGCCTTCTTAGGAGGCCTCTTCCCTTTCACACTGCTATTGCCTCGAGCGGAAAACCCCTTCTTCAGCCCCTAAAAAAGTATTGGGGCACCCACATAATGATCTCAGGGAAGATAATGCAAAGAACCAGGCCTATGAACTGTAACCCCAGAAAGGCGGCTGCCCCCTTCCAGATGTCCGTGGTGGTAATTTCTTTGGGAGCAACCCCCTTGAGATAGAACAGGGCATAACCAAAAGGTGGGGTCAAGAAGGACATCTGGAGATTGACTGCAAAAAGAACCCCGAACCAGATGGGGTCAAAACCCAGTTTTCTGATGATGGGCCCGAAAAGGGGTACACAGAGCATGATTATGCCAACCCAGTCTATGAAGGCTCCCAGGAAGATAAGGATCAATTGCATAATCCATAGGATGACCCATCTGTCTAGCCCGGAGCCCACCAAAAGCTGGGTCACAAAGGCCCCTCCACCGGCCATGATGTAAAAAGCCACGAATATGTTGGCCCCGAACATGGTCCAGAGCACCATGGCACTGGATCTGAGGGTATTTTCACAAGCTTCGACTATACCCTTCCATTTTAGTTTCCCTTGTAAGAATGTGATGATTATGGCTCCAACAGCTCCCACCCCGGCTGCCTCGGTGGGAGCTGCTATGCCTAGCCAGATGGTTCCCAGAACCAGAAAGACCAATACCCCGGCAGGAATTATTGGGAAGAGAAGCTTTACCCTAGCCATCAAAGGCAGTCTCTCCTCCTTGGGTATGGGCGGGCCCATGATGGGATTCAGATAACAGCGGATGGATATGTATACTATGTATAGCCCTGCCAAAAGAAACCCTGGCAAGAAAGCTCCGGCATAAAGCTGCCCTATGGAGGAGTTGTCCACCATGCCGTACACTATGAGCATGACGCTAGGTGGTATGAGGATGCCCAGGGTGCCCCCTGCCAGAATGCTGCCTGTGGCTATGAATTTGTCATAACGGCGCTTGAGCATCTCAGGTAGGGCTATCACGCCCATGGTAACTTCGCTGGCGCCAATCACCCCTACCATGGCTGCCATCATGGTGCAGGCCAAAACAGATGCTGTTGCCACACCTCCCTTGAGACCCCCAAACCACTGGTAAACCATCTCGTAGATCTCAGCTATCAGACCTCCTCTCTCCAAGATGCAGGCCATGAATATGAAAAGAGGTATGGCCGCCAGGAGATAATTGGTCATAAGCCCGAATATCCTTGTGGGAACTATGTTCACAGCCATGGGCCCCTGGAGAAGTGCGGTGAAAACTACCCCCACCGTGCCGCAGGAGAAGGCCACAGGAAGCCCCAACATCAGCAGAAGCATCATGGATCCGAACATGGTAATGGTGATGGTCTCGATACTCATGTCAGCTTTCTCCCGGTTGCCACCATATGAATGTCTCTAATCAACCACACGATACCCTGTAGTATGAGCATCACGGCCCCAAAAGGCATCATGAATTTTATGGGATAATATGCTGGACCCCAGTCCGTGAAAGAACGCTCCCCTGATATTGCTATGCCCAGCACCTCGGCCCCGGCCTCCATGGTCTGGGAGCTCCAGTAGAACTGCCAAGATGTGTATAAAAGCACCACGCAAAAGAGAAAGAAAGGCACTGAAGTTATGAGGTCCAGTATTGCTCGGGTGCGCTCAGATCTGGTGGAGTAAAAAACATCCACCCTCACATGCGCCCTGTAATAGTGGGCATATCCTCCGGCAGCCACATAAAAGATGGCAAACAATAGGGTCATAAACTCATGGCCCCAGTTGGTAGGGGCCCTGAAAATATAACGCATGGTCACCTCAAAGGTTATGACGACCACGGCCAACAGGGTCACACCCACCATGAGCTTCCCAATAAATATGTTTGTCTTGTCAACGGCCATCATGAAGGTTCTTAGGGCTTTCATGCCTAGACTCCTACATTCTCTCCCAGCATATCCCCATGAGCTCCTGGCAGACTGGCTCCAACGCTCTTCTGGGCAAAAGAAGAGGGAGGGGATATTCCCCCCTCCCCCTTGCTTGTCAGATCTCCAGCTTCTTGCCCTCGGGATCCCTGAGATCGTCCTCTGTGTAGTAACCTATCTTCACGGATTTCATGTACTCCCACTGGCTCTTGAAGGCCTTCATGGCCAGAGGATGCTTCTTGGCCCACTCGACCCACAGCTTGGGAGCGAACTTCCTGAACTTGTTTATGTCCTCCTCCTTGAGCCTGATTACCTCCACCTTCTGTTCCTTCTGGAACTTCTCGAAGGCCTCGATGTCCGCCTTCTGGATGGCCGTGTACTGCTCCCAGGAGTGCTGCTTGACCGCAGCCTCAAAGATCTGCTGGAGATGTTTGGGGATCTTCTTCCAGACATTCATGTTGACCTCTACACTCATGAGGTCCACAGGCTGATGCAGGCACGGAGTGGAAGGGGGTCCCATGATGATGTACTTGGCTATCTCTCCAAAGCCAAGGTTATAGTTGACGGCTGCACCCACGAAGTCCGAAGCGTCTATGACGCCTTTCTCCAGTGCTGGGTAAACCTCGCCTCCGGGCAAAAGCACTGTTGAGACGCCGGCAGCCTTGTAAATATCGGCTATGATTCCCCCGGGGTACCTGATCTTCTTGCCCTTGAATTCCTCGAAGGATCTGATGGGAATCTTGGAGTGGATCAGGTTGTCGTCATGCTGAATGGGCCCCACGTAATACAGGTTGTGAGCCCCGTAAGCTTCTCTTGCTATTTCTTTGCCACCCAGTGTCTCGTACCAGGTCTCCCACTGGTCGGGCCTGTCCATGCCGAATGGGTAAGAAGAAAGGAAGGTGCAGGCAGGAACCTTGCCGGGCCAATACACGTCAAAACAATGGTACGCATCAAAAACACCTGCCTTGACAGCATCGAACATCTCGAAGGTGCCCACAATGGCCCCTGCAGGGAAGCCCTCCACAATAAGCTTCCCCTCGCTCAGCTCTCCCACCAGCTTGCAAAATTTCTTGAACTCATCGAAGCCAATGGTCCCCGCATCCCAGACCGTCTGCATCTTGAGCTTGATGGGTTGCTGGGCCGAGACCCTCATGACAGCCGGGAACCCGATGGTGCTTGCAGCTCCTCCGGCCACAGCAGCAGCCTTAAGGAAACCGCGCCTAGAGGTGCTCTTCTCTTTCTTCTCCTTTTCGCTCATGGCCTCCTCCTTTTGGGTTCTGAAAAGATCCTCAGAGGAAAGATCCCCCTTTGGATCCCTGGCCCACCGGACCTTCCCAGTGGGTGAATTCGGGATCCCACTCCTTCCAGCCTCTGTGTGCTTTGCAACCTCCTTTTTCAGTTACAGGGCCTTGGGGCTTTACCCCTTTGTCCCTCGGGTTCATGAGTGGTGGGGTCCCTTCTCGTAGTCCTCCTTCAATACGTTTTCCCAGCCCTTGATAAAGCCGTACACCACGAATCCCAAGACAGCGAGCACCAAGATCCCAACAACGAACAAAGTGGTATTATAAGGGATAGTGAACATAGTGGTACCCATCTTGACACCTCCCTTGCTCTTTTAACCCCAGTCTTTAATCCCATGAGCTGTTGGGTATTGGATCCTTGTCACATTATATGTGACAGGGTTGCGCATATTGTAACTGGACTGTCATTTGGCTGTCAAGACTATATTTGGGCCTACACTTTCAAGTTCCCAAACCTTCTCATCTGCTCATTATCCGGTTATGCTCCTTGGGAGTTAGCATTCCGCCAGGGTGCAAGCCAACATCATAACCCTTCAGGATCCCTAAGTAAGCTCGAACCATTGACACTTAACCTCTCTGTTTGCTAAAGTATTGCATTATTTATGACATGGTCACATATTTCGAGCTTATGAAAAAGGCTATCATTATGGAGGAAAAGGCCTATTACAAGGTTTCTTCGCTGGAGCGAGGGCTTCGAATTCTGGAGCTTCTTGCACAGCATGGAAGCTTGAAGGTTTCTCAGGTGGCTTCTCTGTTGGGCACGCACAGAAGTGCAGCCCACAGGTTTTTGGCAACACTCAAGGAGCTGGGTTACGTGGTCCAGGACGCCTCATCCCGCTACAGGCTTTCTTTCCGGCTCTTCGAGATGGGCATCGCCATGGTAAACGCCTTGGGCATCCGGCAAATAACCAGACCCTTTCTGGAGGAGCTGGCGGAAATCTCAGGTGAGACAGTAAACCTGGGGCACTGGGAAGGGGATGAGATCGTTTACATAGATAAGGTGAAAAGCAGGGAGGTGCTATTGATGGACCTTGCCATAGGCACCAGGGTTCCCACCTTCTGCTCGGCTATGGGCAAAGCCATACTGGCTCATCGTTCTGACGAAGAGATCAGGGTTTTCCTTTCTTCTGCAAAGTTCAAACCCCTGACTCCCAAGACCAACACGGATCCAGAGAGGCTAAGACAAGAGTTGGAACTCATCCGCCAGAGGGGTTTTGCCACAGACGACGAGGAGATGGTGGCCGGAATTCGCTGCCTGGCTGCACCTGTCTTTGACTATAATGGCAGACCCGAATACGCCATAAGCCTCTCTGGCCCCAAATCCAGACTCACAGACCAGAAGCTGGTGGAGCTAAGCAAACATCTCAAGCGTATCTGCGAAGAGCTCTCCAAGAGGCTGGGCCAGCAGGAGTGACTTCAAAAAAGGCTTATACATCTGACAAGAAACTCCCTGCCTTTCTATGGGAAGTCCTGCCTGGGTTTGATCCTGGAAAAAGGCTGTCATTCAATAAAGCACTGGGAAGCATCTCACCACAAACATCACCATCTTGGCTAGGGATCTGCAGTGGCCTACAATTTCAGCTACAGGCATGAAGCTTTGCCGGAGGCTGGGGGAACAACCCATTGAATTCAAAAGCCTCCAGCATTGTTTAGGTCAAGAGCATGGATGAACTCCAGATCAAAAAGAGGATGAGGGAACAATCAGGCCTGGATGCTGAGATCCTTCAGGAGATGGCCGAGGCCCTGGGGAACTCTGGAGAAAGGGTAGAAAAGGCTCTGGCTAGGCTGCAGGAGTCTCTGTCGCGCATCAATCAGATCAAGGAGAGTTTGGAGCGGGAACCTAAGTCCATGGGAAGCCTGAGCCTCGAGGCCATGCTGGAGAAGGAAGTGCGGTCTTACAACTTCCTGAGGCAGGAGGCCATGGAACAGTTCCGCTGGCTCATAATACACAGGGAGGCCCTGGGCATCCGAAACCACGCACAGGTTGCAGAGCAATACCCCATACCTCCACCCATAAAATCTTGAACAGGATTCAGCCTGGCCTTATTTATCCACAGATGCTGAAGGCCGCCCCTCAACTCTTGGCCATGCCCTTTTTGGCTCAGGGTCCTTGCTCCTCATGCAGGGCCTCATAAATTCGCCTGGCCATGCTCATGGAGATCCCTGGCACTTCTGCCAGCTCCTCTTCAGTTGCCTCCAGGATCTTCTTTAGGCTTCCCAGATGGCGAAGAAGGGCCTTTCGTCTGACAGGGCCTACCCCCGGCACCTTATCCAGCGGAGAACTGAACCTACTGATGCTCCTTCGCTTCCTGTGTCTTGATATGGCGAAACGATGGGCCTCATCTCGCAATTGCTGGAGAACTCTAAGGGGGGCTGCTCCGGCTGCTATGGGAATAGCATCCTTTCGGCCAGGCACAAAGAGCCGGTCAAATCCTGCCCCGCCTTCCCTGTCCCTGGCCTTGGCCAGGGCCACCACTTCCGTTTCTGATATCCCCAGGTCTTTTAACACACTCAAGGCCACATGCAGCTGCCCTTTGCCCCCGTCCACCAGGATGAGATCCGGAAGTGAGCCTTCCTTGGTCTTTCTTACCAGATGACGCCTGATCACTTCATACATCATGGCATAATCATCTGGCTGGGAAGATATCCTCACAGAATAGGTTCTGTACATGGAGGGCTCTGGAGCGCCTTCCACAAAGCGAACCGCCGAGCCCACGGAATCCTGGCCCCCAAGGTTGGAGATATCAAAGGCATCTATGATTCTGGGGGGTCTGCTCAGACCCAGCCGCCTGACAAGCTCCTGGGCTGTTTGGGACCAGCCATTGGCTTGCATGGGAGCCAGCTCGGCGTTTTGTTTGGCCATCTCCAGCAGGCCCTTTGCCTCTCCCCTGATGGGGGTTTTTATCCTGACTCTGCAGCCTGAGAGCTCTGCCAGCCATTCCTCCAAGATGGCAGCTTGCTCTTTTAAAGACACGGGCACCAGGATCACGGGAGGGGGTATGCGGCCTGCTCCGTAGAACTGCTGCAAGAAGGAACCAATGACTTCTGCATCCTCCAGTGGAGTCGGCGAAATGGGGAAGCTCAACCTTTCCCAGAGCTTTCCTCCTTTTATCCTGAGCACAGCCACGTTTCCCTCCATTCCAACCCTGTGAAGCCCCACCACGTCCTGGTCTCCTCCCATGGGCTTGTCCACTTTTTGGGCCTCGATGGTGCGCTCCACCTCCCTTATCTGATCTCTCAGGCGCGCTGCCTCCTCAAACTTCAAATCCTGCGAGGCTTTCTTCATCCTCCTCTCCAGGTGCTTTAGGAGTTCTCTGGAACGGCCCTGGAGAAACATCACCGCCTCTTGAACCCTGAGTAAATACTCCTGCTGGCTTATTGTTCCGCGGCAAACCCCAGCACAGCGCCCCATCTGTTGGTTGAGGCAGGTCCTCTTTGCATGCTTGAGCTGAGAATCCTTGCAGGTGCGTAGGCCCATGTGCCGCTGCAAGAGCCTCATGGTTTGCCTTGCAGCATGAGCCGAGGCGTATGGCCCGAAATAGAGGGCCCCATCTTTGGGAGGTCTTCGGGCCATGCTCAACCTGGGGAAGGGGTGGGTGGTATCCAGCCTTATGTGGAGATAGTCCTTGTCATCCCTGAACCTGAGGTTGTACCTGGGATGGTATTTTTTTATGAGATTGTTCTCCAGGATGAGGGCTTCTTTTTCGGTGGTGGTGACCATCACCTCTATCTTCCCCAGGTCCCTCAAAAGATATCTCACAAGGGCTCTTGTATCACCCCCTTGCCTGAAATAGGAGCGGACCCTTGCCCTCAGGTCCTTGGCCTTGCCCACATAGATGACCTGCCCCTGCGAATCCTTCATCAGGTAAACACCAGGGCATTTGGGCAACCCTTTGAGCTTCTCTGTGTCAAAAGCCATATCCGACTCACTCCCCCCTGTCTTCTTTGGGCTCACCTCTAGCTCTCGCCTCGAGAGTTCCTTTCCCACTGCGCAAAGTCTCCAAGGGGGAAAAACGATGCTCCACACCTGGCCTTTTGCCACCTCATTCATTCTAACCCGACTGTTGGGTCAAAACAGCCGGACAAGACTCTCTGGCCCGCATGATTGGCCATGCGTTAATCATGCAGGCTGACTTAACAGAGCAGATCAAGGGACACTGGTTATTTTTCAAGATAAAAAGGGGCAATGGGAGAAAATGAACCCACCAAGCAAAGCACGACTAAGCTTTATCAAAATCCATTCAGAAGGAGAATGTAAAAAATCTGCCCAAAAAAAGGGGCCGGCATAGTGCCCTGGCCCCTTTGTTTCCTTGGTGAGCGGCGAAGGAATCGAACCTTCAACCTACGGATTAAGAGTCCGTTGCTCTGCCTAATTGAGCTAGCCGCCCCCATGCGCACACTTTGCATCCGCGCACTGTCTATTGATGCTAACTCAATACAGGAGGCTTTGCAAGACCCGCGCTTTGTCTGCAAGGCCTTCTTTCTTCTCCATGGCCTGGAATATCTTCTCACAGGCTCCATGTCCAGAGGATTCTCTTTTGTCATTGAGGGCCTGGCTTGATGGTAATCAAGGGGCAAGTATTGGGTGTGCTTGAGAA
Organism: bacterium; assembly: GCA_037481695.1. Classification (NCBI taxonomy): domain Bacteria; species bacterium. The sequence continues at coordinate 110,357 of JBBFLE010000002.1, forward strand.
ATTATGGCTTTTTTGAAAGCGCGCCCGGCAGGATTCGAACCTGCGGCCTGCGGATTCGAAGTCCGACGCTCTATCCAGCTGAGCTACGGGCGCCTTGAGGGTAAGACTTCTTTTCCCCTCCCGATGCCTGGGCAGGCTTGGAGTTGGAAAGCTTGGGGTGAGTGAAGGGACTCGAACCCTCGACCCCCAGGGCCACAACCTGGTGCTCTGGCCAACTGAGCTACACTCACCATCCCGCACGGCCTTTCCACCTGAGTGAATCTTGCAGGTGGATTGGACGCATGGCAAATATCATACGGCCCGGGCAAAAGGAAAGCAAGCCTGGAATGGACCGCTCATGACGTGCAATAATGCCAGGATGGAGTTGTTGAGGGCCTCTGTGAATGGGGAGGCCAAATTCTTTGGTATTCCAGGAGATGTCTTTCCATCTCATGAATCTCTCCAAGGCAATCCTCTTTTACGCAACCTTCTTCAGCCTTTACGCAGCAATCAATCTTTACGTGTTTTTTGGTTTGAAAAGAGCGCTTCTTCCCCAGTGGGGAACTTCAAGGGTGTTCACCGTGCTTTTTGTTTTGGTGGCAACTTCCTTTGTATTGGGTAGAACCATCGAGAATTACTGGATATCACCCCTATCAAGTGTTCTCATATGGATCGGATCTTTCTGGTTTGCAGCCATGCTATACCTTTCCGTGGGTTTCTTGGGCTTGGACCTTTTGCGAATGGGATGCAACCTTCTTGGGGGAAGCGGGCTTGTCTTGAAGACCGAGAAAATTGTAAGGCAAGCCGTGTTCTTCATCACATGTGTGCTCATTTTGACAGGATACCTAAATGGGCTGAGCCCCAGGCTCAAGACCCTGGAGATAAGCCTCCAGGGCACTGGGCAGGACACCCGCACCTTTGAAATACTGGTAGCCTCGGACATCCATCTGGGCACCATAGTCAGGGAAAAGAGGATAGAGCACCTCATCAGGGCCGTGGAAGAGCTTCAGCCCGACCTGGTTCTTTTTCCCGGGGATGTGCTGGATGAGGATCCCCAGACCGTGATGGATGACTCGGTGGGAAACCTGCTTCGTTCCATCAAGGCCAAGTACGGGGTGTTCGCCATTACGGGCAACCACGAGTACATAGGAGGAGTGGAGCGGGCCTGCCGCTATCTGGAAGAACACGGTATAAAGCTCTTGAGGGATCAGGCGGTGCTGGTGGAGGGGCTCTTTTATATCGTAGGAAGGGAGGACAGAAGCATCAGCCGTTTTACCCAGGAGAAGAGAAAATCTCTCCAGGAGCTACTGGCTCCCCTTGACAGAAGGCTTCCGGTCATCCTCATGGATCACCAGCCTTTTGAACTACAGGAGGCAAGCTCGGCAGGGGTTGCACTTCAGCTCTCGGGCCACACTCATCATGGCCAGCTTTGGCCTCTGAACCTGATCACATCACTGATTTACGAATTGAGCTGGGGTTATCTCAAGAAAGGAGAGACCCATTTCTACGTCTCGAGCGGGTACGGAACATGGGGTCCTCCAGTTCGTATAGGAAACCACCCCGAGATGCTGCTGCTTCGCTTGACATTGAAGGCAAGGCCATAGGCCTCGGCCTTTTTCAAATCCAACGACTCCGGCTGCGCACCCTGAGGTATTTCAGGACCTCGGGATCTGCTCTGAAGGGAGATGGCTGATTTGAGGGGATCTGCAAGGAAAGCTCCTGGGCAAAAGGGGTCCCCTTAAGCTTGAGGTTATAAGCTTTTATCATCAGATGCTCCAGGCTAAGCACATCCTGGACATTGTATGCCAGTAGAGTCTCCAGAAATCTGGAATCCCTCTTTCTGAGAAAAGCCTCCCATAGAAGCACTGCAAAGAAGCCGTCCAGACCTTCCAAGTCCCCGCGCTCCATTCCCATGGCCTTCTCACAGGCCTTGAGCCCACCCCTGTAGCCCAAACCAGCCAGAAGAAACCTCAGGTCTATGTGCACCTGATCCAGGCAAAGCCCCATGTGTTCCTTTATGAAGGGCAGATCAAAGCACCTCCCGTTGTAAGTGACGATCACTCTGTAACCCTTTATGTCCTGAGCGAATTCCCAGAGGTTATCACCCTGAACATAGGTTCTTATATTCTGCCCGTCGTAAAGGGCTATGGTGGTTATGTGATCCTGCCCACACCACATGCCTGTTGTTTCTATGTCCAGATATGCAGTGCTTTGGCGAAATTCCGGAAAAAGCCTCCAGAGTTCCCTTGAAGGCAAGCCACGGGCGAAAAAGTGGGGATCCTGGGCCTCCAGCCTCATGGTGGACTCCAGGGTCTTCTGGCGCAAAAAGCCCGGAAAACCTAAGGACTCCAGCCTAGGCCCGAGTGCCAGGAGTTCCTCCCATCCCAGGATTCCCTTTCTCCAAAGAGCCCTTTCGGTCTTGATGCCCACCCCTGGAATGTGCACAAAAGTATTACGCAGCATCAGCCTGCCTTGCACCCGCAACTACACTACCTGATGGCCTTGGAGGGCTAGGCTCTGGTTTGACCCTGCTCTGCCTCCCTCCTTCTGGCTGCTTTCAGTTCTTCCAAGTAGTATTTGATCAGCGGGGACATCTCAGGGGGTTGCCAGTCCGTGCTCTTGGGCTCCTCGGGCCAAGTGAAGGGCAGGTGCCTTACTTCTCCCGGCTCTCTAGCATTCTCCAAAACCTCCAGGGCAGCCAGCAGAACTCTTCGCTGCCCCTGCCTGTCATGTACCTGTCCCACGGGCCTTCCGAAGGGGTACTCTATGGCAGCAGTTCTGGGGATGCCGACAACCCTGTGGAAGGTCCATATGGAATTCAGAACCAGAGTAGAAAATCCCTTCTCTTCCAGATAACGACCGGCCAGTCCCACGGACTGGCAGCAGAAGGGTCAGGCCGGGAAGAGCATCACAGCATCCACACCCTCCTGCTTCATCCTGGGCACCATGGGAGCTATGGCAGTCTCCAGGAACTCTGTGCTTTGCCACTGAAACCCGTAAAAGGAATATGAGGAAGGGGCCAGCTTCCCTATGACACCCTCGGCCTCCAGCTCCTCCATGCGCTGCAGCGGGAGCATCACGTTTATGTCCTGTTTTATCCATTTGGTGTTTATGTGCAAATGGTTAACATCTATCTCATCCGAAGTGGTCCCCCTGGGTATGACCCTGTAAGAACGGTCTCCCCAAAGGGGTTCTCTTTTTTCCCTCTCCATGTCGAATGGCGGATCGCTCTTCAGGCTTATTCCTGAGCTGGTGACCAAGGATATGGTGCACTCCCTGAGGGGTTTGGAAAGCGGGGTCCAGGGGATTTCTCCTTTGTATTCCTCAGTTCCGATGAAGGTTCTTACCCAAGCCGCCAGACTGGGCGGCAGAAACCTGTAAGCATCCACGGTCTTTGGAGTCTCCTGCATTCCCATCCTCCCGAGATTGATTTGAAGGGGTCTAGGCAGGTTCTTAAGCTATCACCCGGCCACAATCCATGTCAATCCGGCCTTCATGATTCACAATCAGTGATCAATGCAGGCTAGCCTGAACAGATCCTGGGATGAGCTCATTTTGGCTTAAATACAGCCTGATCTTTCCTGAAGAGGCATTCCACGGCCCGGGCCTGTCACCTCCCCTTGGCTGCACACCGATCTTTCCCCTTGCAGTACTCCTGGCTCCGGCACACCGACTTCCAAGCGCACCCCAGGCAGAACCTCTCCCACCATTGGCTGAAGCAGCTCCTTAGCCTTTCCCCCAGCTCCTCCCAGGAGATAGTATCTTGGGGCCTTACTTTCAGTAGCTCCATGGCTGCCTGATCCATGGCACTTATCTCTTCTTCCCAACCCGGGCCATGTTCACAAAGCCCCTCTTTCATGGAGGGGCAAAAGGCGCAGACCTGGTCTGCCCCCAGGACCACGCTCACCCCCTCCTGTTGGGCCTCAATCACCAAGGAGCGCAGATTGGCCCCGTAACTGGGGGGAAATCCCTCCCCCTGGTAAAATCTAAGGCACACCAGATGGTGCCCCCTGAGACGAATCATGTGCCCTCTTCTCCCCTTTTTTCTTTGGAAAAAGTGCAGCCCTTCCAGCCCTGTACCTCACATCATCCGGTAGCAATTCATGGTGTGTCTTTCCACGCCTCGAGGCGAGTCCTCTTTTGTCCTGGGACCTGCTTATCTCTTCCTGCTTGGCGCAGAGGTTTAGTTCTCAAGCTGTCCCAGCGTAGAGTATGACCCGAAGCATGACCTCCAAGCCCACCACCCACCTCAAGTCCTTGGGGCCATTCATTCATGCCAGCCTGGTTACATCCTCGGCCACCTTTGGGAAATCCCTCAGCATCATCACGTCATGGCCCGGAAAGATCAAATCCAAGGAGGTCTTGGCTCTGAGTTTCTCATAGCTCTCCAGCCAGGCCAACATGTCTGTGATCAGGCAGCTCGGGATGTCATCTCTGAAACTCTTGTGGATGTGTGCACAATCAGAGGCCAGGATAAGCCTTCCTCTGTTAGTTTGGACCATTACCGCCTGAAGCCCTACCGTGTGCCCTGGAACCAAGAGCAATTCCATCCCAGGAGCTATGGAACAATCCCCATCCACCAGCACCAACTGCTTGCTTCCTTGTAGCTTAGCCAGGGCCTGGTTGGCCAAAAAATCCGTCATCGTCTGGAAGGGTTTTTTCTTGGACAGAGGATTTTTCATCCAGAAATCAAACTCCTTTTTTTGCACATAGAACCTGGCCTTGGGAAAAGCCCTGGGGAAAACCTCCATGCCCCCCACATGGTCAAAGTGGATATGGGTGATGATCACCTTGCTTACCTGCTCTGGGTCTATGCCAAGACGCGCCAGTGCTTCCAAAGGATTCACGTAGTTCCTGAGTTGCCTTCTGCCTGCTTCTGTGGGTCCGGCTCCTGTGTCAACCAAGGTGGTGTCACCGGTTTTGGAGCGAATAGCCCAAAAGTAGTAGTTACGTTCTATATCCTGATCCCACCCCTCCATCCACAGCACCATGGCCAATTTGCTGGTGAAAGGGCCTGCATATTTCAGGGCATAGACCTCATATCTCTCAGACAAAGCCCCACTTTCCAACACTTCCCCCCTTTTCCCCAACCTTGCTTTCCCAGCCTCACCCCATGCTGTCGCACCAGCAGAGGGCAATTCCCCACCGCTGTTTTCTGCCATGACCGGCCAACTCCTCATCCTTCGCTGTCAAATGATGATCCGGGCTTTGTTGTTTCCCCAACACTACTTTTCTGGTACTCCCCCATCACCTCTCTTATCTTGGGATGAGGGGTATCCAACTTGTGTGTCTGCACAGCATGAAAAAACCTAAGGGTCCACTCTTGCCCCAGCTTTCTGTTGCCGGCAAAGACCACAGGCAGACTTGGGTGCAAGGCGTTGATCTCAGCCAGGGCCATGACCATGAAAGAAGGCTTGTAATAAGGCACCTTGGATGGATTCAAGAAGTCTCCATAATTGCTCTCTATGACAAGGGCGCAATTAGGATAGGAACAAAGCTCTGCCAGCTGTTGATGGAAAAGGGGCATCCTTCCGAACTCGGCCAGCATGTTCTCAAAGGTTTTTCTTTCAACCACGGCCAAGATCTCTCCTCTTTCGTCCACCACCGCATAGTCTCCCACAGGGAGTTTGCCCCTGGCCACATGGCAGCCCGGAAATTTCCATGGATACCTCTCCGAGGAGTCAATCACTACATTGATGAAACATGGACTCGATGTGCTGAGCTTGGCCTTTGGCCGGTGGGCTGTGAGGGCTTTCTGTGTTCTCCAAAATATTTGCTCGTACTGGCCTTCTTTGGTCTTGTACTGCTTGGTAAGAAAAAGAAAATCACATCTCTTCTTCGTGGGACGCTCCAAAACCAAAGAAAGCCTCTTCCCGAGTCTTTTCATGACCGATACAGGAACTCTCTCCACCTCCTCGCAGGGGCAAGCCCAAACTCCCCTCTCCTCCCGAACACAAAAAATGTTGCCCTTCTGCCCCGGCCATTTCTCCTGAACCCTGAGGGCCAGAAGCACACGCTCCCCGCTTCTCAGAGTCAGCCGATAAGGAAATCTCGGGTCCTGAACCTTCTCTAAGACAAAAAAGATGCTCACTTGGCCCCCCGTTGCCTGTTGGGATAATTTCACACAAAAACCCTTGGCATGAGGCCCCCTTCCAAGCCGCCCCCCCTACACACCAGCTTGCAATATCCTCTCTGTACCAATGGCTTTTGACAAGTCCCTTGCCTCTTGTGAAATGTCACCATCGGAATTCTTACGAGTCACCACTACCCTCTCCCCTTTGAAGGGGTCAGTACTTTTGTTATGGGAAAATCCCCTCTGAGCAAGGCAAGGAGGGACTGTGATGGACAAGAACTGTAACTGATCACAGGCTATGTGAGGAGATATGTCAGTGCTGAGGTATCCAGGCCAGATTGGGGCTGGCCTATAGAGTGGCTGTGGATGGCGTCCACCAGGATTGGGTATGTAGAGTAACCATGGATTCTGCAAGTCTGCCTGAGGGAAAGTATCCTTTCCACCCAGCGGTCCCCCTTGTCACTATCGGTGCCCAGGCTTCTCTTGCGCCAAAGCACACCAAAGCGAAGGGCCCTCTCGGCTTGGTTGTTGGTGGGCTCCACCCCTGGCTCATAGAGAAATACCATCAGAGAGTCCATCTCAGAGAGAAGCCTCCGACAGTAGTTTCACAGACAGGCCTGGTTGTGAACGTTTTCCAACATAAGTTTGATGAGTTAGCCTTATTTCCCCTGTAAAACCCATGTGGTGAAACATTTTGTTGTTTCTAGTTCGCACTATTTTGCCCCGACTTTGACACTTTCTGCCGTAACCTACTGTAATAATTGGGTTCATTCTTGGGTTCGTAGCCACAGGCTATATAAGTACTTGAGATTTGATGATTTTCTCCGGTATCGGTATTCCTGCCGCCTGGAGTATCTGGCTCGTGCGCTCCTCCATATTCACCACGCTTGAAACTAAACAGCCAATGTCATGATATGCCGTTTTACTGATCAATATGCAAACCCAGGTTGGTTCCCCCATTGCCACACATATATGGAATGCCAGACTTTTTACCCAAAAGTGCTTTGAGCTGATTTGGGTAAAAATGGCGCCCCATTTCCAAAAATTTACCCAAAACTGCTTTGAGCGGAAATGGGTAAAAAAAGCAGGTTCATCCGGCAAATGGGTGCCTGGAGTTGGAGTGGAAGACAGGGGACACAGCTGTTAGCCTCTTGGGTTTATCGACTCAAAGGGGGGAGCCACGTCCAGCTCTTTTCTCTATCGTCCCTCCCCAGTCCCCCAAAAACACCAGGAAGGGAGGTGATTGCCTTCTCAGAAAACCCAAGCTTCCGGACAGGATAAAGGCGGTGTAAAATCCCAATTCGGGCACCCCCAGGGGTGGTCAATATCCGTGAAAAACCCCTGGGTCATATCCGTGAAAAGTGACACCAAAAAGCGGACACATCACTTGCTATATCAACCGGACATTCCACATGCTAACGACAGCGCGCAAAATCTTCTTGACAACCCCTTGCCCGCCGAATAAGCTCCCCTCCGTGGTAGAATAGCTATAAAAAGAAATGTTCTGACAGGCGCCGCGTTAGGCGGCTTGGTGCATCCGAAAGGTGAATGCTATGACACTCACGATTGCGACTGAAACGGTTCCTCTAGCGACAGACGTTGACGGCGTTATCCGTGTGGGAAAAACACGAGTGACTCTGGACACGGTCATCTCGGCTTTTCTGGACGGGGCTACGGCAGAAGAGATAACCCATCAATATCCGTCCCTTGATCTGGCTGATGTATATTCGGTAATTGCCTATTATCTGAGACGGCGTGCTGAGGTAGATGCCTATCTCCAACGACGTCGAGAGCAAGCAGAAAAGATTCGGAAACAGAACGAGTCCCGTTTCGATCCGTCAGGCATACGTGAACGTTTGTTAGCACGGCGAGCCAGCGGGAGTTTGTAATCATGCTTCGGCTGGCCGCCGACGAGAATTTCAACAACGACATCGTGCGTGGTCTATCGCGCCGAAAACCTGATTTTGATATTGTGCGTGTCCAAGATGTCGGTCTTTCAGGAGCGGATGACCCAACAATATTGGAATGGGCTGCCCAAGAAGGGCGGGTGTTGCTTACCCATGATGTCTCGACGCTTACACGTCATGCTTATGAGCGTGTTAAGGCTGGCAAACCTATGCCCGGCGTTTTTGAAGTCAGCCGTCAAGTTCCCATTGGGGTTGCCATAGAAGACATCCTGCTGATAGCCGAATGCAGTTTGGAAGGGGAATGGGAAGGGCAAGTGCGTTACTTACCTCTGCGATAAGTTGTTCTGAATGGCGAGCGCCGCCTAACATGCAGATGGAGCCGACCTCGCTTCGCTCGGCGGCTCATCCGCCCCGTTGGGTGTTTCCCACAGATATCACGCAAACTGGCATCAGGCAAATGCTCCATGAATGACTTGCAGGACACGCATAAGTGGAGGTATCATCATTGTAGATACGCAAGAAATATGGAGGTGCCTAGATGCAAACCCGAATACAGAAATGGGGGAACAGCTTTGCGCTGCGTATCCCAAAATCCTTTGCCCAAGAAATAGGCCTTGACCAAGATGCCACGGTCAATGTGTCTCTCGAAGACGGCAGGTTAGTTGTGGTGCCTGTTGCTGAACCACCATTGACTCTTGAGCAGCTGCTGGAGCAGATCACAGAAGACAACATCCACCATGATATCGACACTGGCCCGGCCGTGGGTGAAGAAGCATGGTAAAGGACAAGCCATATGTCCCTGAGCAAGGCGACGCCATATGGATCAGATTTAACCCCCAGGCCGGCCATGAACAATCAGGACGCAGACCGGCGGTAGTCCTCTCTCCTCGACCTTATAACGGTAAAGTAGGCCTTGCCATTCTTTGTCCTATTACCAGCCAAGTAAAAGGTTACCCATTTGAAGTCGTCATTCCACCTGGTTTGGCTGTTACTGGCGCTATTTTGTCCGATCAAGTCAAGAGCCTAGATTGGCGCGTGCGAAAAGCAGAGTTGATTTGCAGGTTGCCAAAAGCCATCATAGCAGAGACGCTTCGGAAACTGGGCGTGCTCTTGTTCCAACAAAGTTGAGAGAAACACCCAACCAAGTGCTCCAGGCCGACGCTTGGGCCAGGCATTATCATAAGGCAATGAGGTACCGGCCCAAGCGCGGCTGAGTTTGGTCGTAGGACCAGCCATGACAATGCTGTGTTCCCTGTGCCGGCGTAGTCCGGCGGCCAGGCATCAACCCAAGAAAAACAGCCGAGGCACGAGCGCCCCGGCTGTTTGGTATCCCATTACCATCTCGGTTCTATGTCCTACTGAATATTGATCTCCCCGCTCACAAGGATATTGTTGGTCTCATCTGTCTCTTGGACCACATCCTGATAATCAGCCTTTGCCTTGACATAATATGTGCCAGCCACCGTGTCTGACGGGATCCTGAGTCGTTTCTTGGTACTGGATGTCTTGCCCGGTGCAAGCTTTCGCGGACCCGCTGGCGGGGGAACACTCCTTGAGCCCATGAATAGATCCTCGGGGCCTATGGTCGGGTCGTTATTGGCGGACAGATAAAAACCTACCTTTGAGCGGCCTGCCTTTTGGGTGCCCTGATTTGTCACAGAGTTCATTACACGTATTAAGCCTCCGGGCCTTGCTGATTCCGGCGCTGTCAGAGAGCTTACCACAAGATCAGGTCCGCTTACCGGTGACAAATCAAATGTCGCACTGCAGGCTTTGTCTTCATCGATGGTTATATTGCAGGTGGTCTCCGTCCCGCAAGAACTGCAATCATCACCCCAGCTCACAAACCTTGAGCCGCTATCAGGGATCGCCGTCAGGTTCACACCCGTTCCTTCGTTAAAATCAGCATCGCACGTTTGACCGCAGTCAATTCCAGCAGGACTGCTAGTGACTGTGCCGCTTCCTGTGCCAGTTTTGTTGAGGGCGAGGTTATACTGATTGAGATCAAATACGGCAACACAGACTCTGTCCGCATCCATTGTCACGATGCATGCACTATTCGTTCCGCAGGAAGCACAATTTCCTCCCCAGCCTGCAAAGGTCGAGCCTGCATCAGGTGTGGCTGTGAGGGTTACATCTGTGCCCTCGTTGAAATCAGCATTGCACGTTTCCCCGCAGTTTATGCCTGCAGGACTGCTCATCACGGTACCGCTTCCTGTACCGTCCCTTGTCACGGTGAGATTGTGCTGTTCCTCCATTGACAAATCAAACCTTGCACTGCAGGCTTTGTCTTCATCCATCGTTATGTTGCAGGTGGTATTCGTTCCGCAGGCATTACAATCTCCACCCCAGCCTGCAAAGGTTGAGTCGACCTCAGGTGTGGCGGTGAGGGTTACATCTGTCCCCTCGTTAAAATCGGCACTGCATGTCCCGCCGCAGTTTATGCCAGAAGGATCGCTCGTTACCGTGCCGGAACCTGTGCCGTCTTTGGTCACTGCGAGATTGTACTTCTGGATTGGACACATACCAGCGCTTCCTGCATTATAAATCGCGGCTATTTCTTGGGCTGTAAGGGCACGGTTGTAGATCTGTACCTCGTCAATCGAACCATTAAAGGCAGTTCCTGGCCATGAGGAGGCGCCAATGATGTTGTAAGTTGAAGCCCCTGAGGTACCTGTGTAAGTGTGGACTCCTAAGAGTTCCCCGTTGACATAGAGCTTCATTCCTTCGGATCCCCAGGTGGCAACCACGTGGTACCACTGCCCAGGAGTCGGGGTTACTCCACTGGCTGCCCATTCCCAGCTAGTTTGGAATATACCAAATCTGATATCGGATTCACCCGTGAAAGGAGAGACACCCAGGAGCATCACATCGTATTTTCCATCCAGGGGTTCGCCCATGGTTGCAGAAAAGATCTGTTTTCCAATGGGTTCGAATAGGTCGCTATTAAATTTAACCCATGCTTCAATGGTGCCTTGAGACCGGTTGTTGATAATACTGGGTATGTCTACATAATCATCCACCCCGTCAAAACTGAATGCCTGCCCGACCATGCCCGCTGCGAAGGTTGCACCGTTCATCATCGTGCCGTGGTTTGTGCCATAACTATCATTTGCATTATCCTCAGCCTTCCACCATGAGACCATGTTTGAGGGCGGAGGGGTGCACGGCCTGCACTTCCCGGCACTGCCTGCATTGTAGATGGCCGCAATCTCTCCAGCTGTAAGCGCACGGTTGAAAATTTCTACTTCGTCGATGAGACCATTAAAAGGTGTCCCTCCGTAATTTGTAGTAAACCCTAGCCTGAAAGGATTGGCTGTCGAACTTATAGCGCTTCGGGATGTGGTTCCATCCAAAGTGCCATTAATGTAAACAGATATTGAATCTGTCGTCGCAGATATAGCTATATGATGCCAAGTACTAGGGCTAACGGATGTATTACTTTCCCAGTTATAAACAGGATGCCATCCATCTGTGCCCTCCAAGCGAATTTTGCCGTTATGAAGTCTGATATCCCAACCCTGCCCCCCATCTGGATGAGATTTGCCCATAATATAAGCTGAATTGCCAGTATTGTTAGCATACATCCAGAAATCAATGGTAAAAGGGCTACTTCCAAAATCTCCTATAGAGCTTCCTGTCATTTCCACATAATCATCAATCCCATCGAAACTGAATGCCTGACCGACCTTGCCTGCGGCAAAAGTCGCTCCGTTACTGAGAGCACCATGATTTGTTCCGACGATGTCATAAGCATTGTCATCACCACCCCACCAGGAAACCATGCCTGAAGGCGGAGGTGTGCAGACTCCCTCTATGCTGTCCGCAGTTAACGAAAAATTATCGAATATGACTGATATTGCGTCACTTGTGCCATTATTCTGCAGTGATAATGACAGATGGGTGACAGGCAAATTATTAAAATTCGCCTGATAAATCTGAGTGGCATTGGCATAGAAAGTGACAGTAGTGCCGACGCGGGTCACCCTTAATATGCCGGATGTGTCCGATGTGCCTGTTGCGCCGACTGTAGATGCCGGCGGATCAAGCCAGACAGAATATCGACTTCCACACCAGTTCTCTCTCCTGTTGCACACATGTTGCCCGCCAAAAGTCAAATTGAGCTGTACTTGATTCTGACAGCCGCCCAAGACAGCTCCGCTATACTCTACAGAGACATCAAAATCACCGTATACAGTACGGTTAAACTCAATTCTTGCCCATTCTCCTGGTGCTCCTGTTCCCCCGGCTCCTTTGCTTATACGAATATCGCCATGCGTATCATCAATAGTGTAAATCCCGTTGGTGACCGTCCAGTGATCGGGATTGATCCCGCTTGAAAAATCATCTGTAAAGGTTGCCGCCTTTGTCTGCCGCGTTAACACGCCTGCTGTGACCAATACCGCCGTTACCAAAAATAGCAACATCCAAGATCTACCCCTTTTCATCTTTCTTCCCTCCTTCTGGGCCTAGAATGCTTGCTTTTTTGCGTATTCCGACGAAAGCGGTACAGCCATTCCGATGGAAGCAGGCACAGGGATTCCACCCCAAATCATTATTGGGATCCCGTTTCATTGCGTCCAACCATGCCGGCTGATTCCCTCCACGGGTCCAAATGAGGCGGCGCCGATTCTCCACAGTTTCTGAAAGTCCTGGGTTCTGGTCAAGCCTTAGCGTCTGCTTCTAAGGAATGGCTCTGTAAAGTTTCATCGAGGCGATTCCTGTGATGGAAAACCCCTTCTTTCGTATCAGGCTGCAAGCCCCCACTTCGGGGCTGTGGGTCTTGCCCCTGGGCCTAAGCCCGCTTGTGGCTACTTTACTAACAGACCTCCACCCACACCCTGATGGCCCCGCATGTTTGCATAACCATGGCCTTGCCAGAGAGCAACTCCAGGATGTGGCCCTGGTTCTCTCATCCACACTATGCTGCTCAGGTCGGCCTCGGTGGACCTCGGCTGGGTCATTCCCTTCCCCTTGAAGTCAGCTTCACCCACAAACCCTATTGCCGACTTCATCTCCATCATGATCCCTCCCCCGGTCGGAGGAGGTTCCCATAAAAGTACCAACCCCTTTGAGGGGGACAGGATAGCACTTTGCTGGACAGCTCTGAGGCCAAATCTATGATAGAGCAAGAAGGTGTACATGGCTCATCCCTCCTGGGTCAGCATACCCGGAGGGTATTGGCTGTAGCGGCTCTTTTGCACTCCAAGCACAGGTACTCATTTGTCGGATGAGCTGAAAAGAAGCCCTTGCCCAGGCCAAAGACCGCATCACAGCGCGCCATCCAGTGGGCATCGGCAATCCCTGGAAATAAGGAAATGTCAGGTCGCAGAATGGTTCGTGAGCATTTGTTGATGCAAACAGATGTGTCGGTCTGGTGGAGGCGGGGGGAATCGAACCCCCGTCCGGAAACCTTCAGCCAGAGTGTCTACGCGCGTATCTCCCGTTTTCATCTCGCCCCTTGAGACTCCCGGGAGAGGGATTCTCCAGGAACCAGCCTGATCTTGTCTCGTCTACTCCTCCTCAGGCTTGGAGGATTCGACCAGCCCGCTGATCGACGCCCCTTCTGGCCCTGCGGGCCTGACCAGAGGGACGTGGCCTTAAGCGGCCAGAGCGTAGTCGTAGTTGTCGGCGACTATCTTTGAGCCCTACCTGTTTTACGAGGAGATAGGAACCTCGGCGCGCAACCCTGACCTCAACTGTCCCCGTCGAACCCTTTTCGCCCCCTTTCCTATGAAAGGGAAATCTTTACCAATATCAATCTATCACCTACCGGCAGGAGATGCAACGATATTGAAAGTTCTTTTTGAAAACCTCCAACACCCCAGGAGGAGCCACTGCCCCATGATACCCAGGACCTGCACCAGTGAGCCCAGGCCCCTCTGTTTAACGCCCTTTGAGCTCCCGGGCAAGATCCCTTCTTTCATCCCTCTTTTTTATGGCGGCTCTCTTGTCATAAAGCCTTTTCCCCTTGGCCAGGGCAAGTTCCACCTTGGCCTTGCCCCCCTTGAAATAGATCTGCAGAGGGATCAACGTAAGCCCCCTTTCCTGCACCTTCCCTGCCAGCCTTCGAAGTTCCCTCTTGTGTACCAGTAGCTTTCGAGGCCTGAGAGGATCATGGTTCATTATGTTGCCATGGGAATAAGGGGATATGTGGGCTTCCACCAGAAAGATCTCACCGTTGTCCAGTTTGGCGTAAGAATCCTTCAGATTCACACGACCTTCTCTGAGGCTTTTCACCTCTGTCCCCACAAGCACCATCCCTGCTTCCAGAGTCTCCAGGATCTCGTACTCATGGAAGGCACGTCGGTTCTTGCAAACCACCTTTTTGCCTTCCTCACGCCCTTTGGGGCTCTTTGCCGCCATGCTCCACCTTCTAAGCAGCCTGTCCTGTGCCGCCCTCTTTGGCCCACATAATTACCAGCTCTTAATCTTAAAGGTCAGTCCCCCTGACTCTTTTCACCCAAGCCATGATCTCTCATGGTCCCTTACCAAAAAGGCACCTTAAGACAACTGATCAGGATTATTCCCCAGCATGGGTGATCCGGATCATAGGAAAAGTGGTGGGCCCAGAAGCCCTTCCATCTCCTGAAAGCCCATCATGATATTCATGCATTGCACAGCCTGACCAGAGGCTCCTTTTACTAGATTGTCTATGGCCACCAACACTATGACTTTCCCGCTTCGGGAGTCCACCCGAAGGCCTATGTCGCAGAAATTGCTTCCCCTCACGTCTCTGAGATTCGGAAACTGACCTGGTGCAAGCACCCTCACAAAGGGCTCGGATTCATAGAACTTGGAGTACAACATCCACAGATACTCTTCGCTCCTGCTCTCTTTCAGTCCCAAATAGATGGTGCTCAGGATTCCCCTGCTTAAGGGCAAAAGGTGCGGCACAAAAACCACACGGACCTCCCTGCCGGCCAGACTCGAGATCTCTTGCTCCATTTCCGGGGTGTGGCGGTGTTGAGCCACCTTGTAAGCCTTCATCCCCTCGTTCACCTCGCAAAATAAGCTCCCCAGCTCCAGGGAACGTCCCGCACCTGTGACCCCCGATGCGGAGTTCACAATTACTGGATCCTCGCCCAAGAGCCCTGCCTTGGCCAGGGGAGCCACCCCCAGAATTGCCGAGGTTGGATAACAACCCGGAACAGCCACCAGCTTTGCCCTGCTGATTTCACCTCTGTGCAACTCAGGCAGCCCATAAGCCGAAGACTGCAAGAGGTCAGCTGCTGTGTGGGGAGCATACCACTGCTCGTAAATCTTTCTTTCCTTGAGGCGAAAATCTGCGCTCATATCAATTACCTTGCTGCCTGTTTCCATCAATAGAGGCACACAGGCCATTGACTTGGAATGAGGTAGAGCGGTGAAGATCACCTCGGCCGCCTTGGCCACCCTGTGGGGATCAAGAGGCTCACATGCAATATCCACCTTCTTTCTCATGGCCGGATAGACCTTGGAGTACTCGAGCCCGGCATAAGACTCTGATGTGAGCACCGAAAGCTCCACACCAGGATGCCCGGACAAGATCCGAACCAACTCCGCTCCTGTGTAGCCGGTCGCCCCCACAACGCCCACCCTTACCATGCTCACCTCCTGAATCTCCTTCCAACTGATTCCTCATGGTTTTAATTCCTGCCAAGCCTGCATGAGATTAGCCAGCAGCAGATCCTGCGGTTCACCCAGTGGCTCCCAGAGCTGGCTCCAGGTTAACCCCACTTAACCCATGAATGGGCGCAGACCCACTGCAACAAAAAAGGCCCCACCAGGGGGCCTCACAATAACTTCCAGTCCCTAAACCCTTACCTCTTGGAGAACTGGAACCTGGCTCTGGCGCCCCTCTGGCCGTATTTCTTCCGCTCCTTTTCACGTGCGTCTCTGCGGATCAAACCAGCCTTCTTTAAGACAGATCGAAGCTCAGGGCTGACCTGCAACAGGGCCTTGGCAATTCCATGGGTGACCGCATCTGCCTGCCCCGCTATTCCTCCGCCGCATACATTGGCCCTCACATCGAATCGCTCCAGGCTGCCTGTTAGGGCCAAGGGCCTCAACATGCTTCTGATCAGAGTTATGCGCGGAAAGTATTCCTGGGCAGGCCTCTTGTTCACTGTGATCTGCCCGGTGCCGGGAACCAGCCACACGCGGGCCACCGCTGTCTTTCTCTTGCCCGTGGCACAAAACCTCTCAGAAATCATCTTCTCTTTCCTCTTTCCAGGGTTAGACACCCGATGGCATCAATCTCGTTTATCAAAAATCCAAACCTTGAGGCTTCTGGGCCTCATGGGGATGATCCGGCCCCCCGTAAACTTTCAGTTTTCTCAACATCTGCCTTCCTAGACTGTTCTTGGGCAGCATTCCCCTGACAGCCATCCTGAGCACTTCTTCTGGTTTTCTGGTCAACATCTCCCCCAGTGGGGTCGCTTTCAGGCCTCCGGGATAGCCGCTGTGCCTGTAGTAGATCCTTTGAAGCCGTTTACGATCCTGCACATAGACCCTCTGGGCGTTGACCACTACCACGAAATCGCCGGTGTCCAGATGAGGCTCATACAAGGGTTTATGCTTTCCCATAAGGAGCCTGGCCACCTGACTGGCCACCCTTCCCAAGGGCTTATCCTGTGCGTCCACGAGGTGCCAAGCCCTTCGAATCTCTGATTCTCTTGTGCGCGGTGTCTTCATGAAACCCTTGATCCCCCTTGCACCATCCAAATCTAGGAATTTTCAATTATCCTCTCTAAGACCCTTGATGTCAAGGAATTTGCTGCAAAAGCTGATTGGCCTGTGCTCCCAGTGTCCAAAAATCTTTTGATGCAAATTCCATGCCCCTTCCTCTGTATTCCACAAGAAGCTTTTCCCTGGGAGAGATAGTATGCCCTGGCAGATGCCCCAGGCTAAAAGGAAGCCACCCGGTCCAGACCCAGAAGGTAAACCTGCACCCTGAAGGCGTGGTCTGTTTCCCTTCCGCCAAAGCCCGGCTCTATTGTGTGAGTAAAGCGCACCGCCCAACAGGAAGGATGCAGAATGAGGCCGTATCCATAACGTGCAAAACGCTCCTCGTCCTGGTTGTACCATGTATGGCCCAGCAGATCCAAGAACGGCAGGGTCCTGATCCCCACGTTGGCCTGCACAAACTTCACCCTTTCCTCTTTACCTGTAAGACGCCTGCCCCAACCGTAGGAAATGGACATCTCGTCTCCCCGGCCGTCCCCACCTCTGAGAGTCACGGACATATCGTCAAACTCTTTCTCGTACCAGTCAAACTCCTCTCTGAATTTCAGGCTCAAATACTTCCTTGGCTCAGCCCACACGCCTCTTCTGATCTCTGATTGAAGTCTGCCGCTATCTTGTCCCACAAGCCTTAACTCCAACTCCGACAACAAAGGACGCCAGGGTCTCCTTTCATGATCCAGTTCATCAAGATCTCTGAACTGCTCCCTGAGGCTAAAGGGCTGAACCAGCCTAAAACGGACCCATTCCCTGTACTGAGAAGAACCATCGGGGTTCAAGAGCTTGCTTGTGAGAAAATGGGTCATTACCAGAGAAATCAGCCTGTCAGAAGGAACCCTTTCAAGAAACTCTCCTGGGAAATCCCCGGATGTGGAATGCCCTATGGCATCAAAGCGAAGCTCAGGCTGTATGGTGTGTTTGACACTGCTGATTCGCTCCCCGCCCCATGGGTAAATCCTGGACAGTTCGCTTGAGAAAGACACTCCATAGTGATAGGTGCCCATGTGCCCGTCGGATCCATCTGCCAGCCTATCCTGTGTGGCAAAAACACTCTCTTGCCAAGCTGCGAAAGGCACGACGCTCAAGTATGGGCTTAGCTGAAGGGGCAGAGACACAACCGGAGAAAAGCTCAATGTCTCGGCCCGGCTCTTCTCAGGTCTCCATATGTGATCGAAACTGCTGGCCCAGCCAAGGGTCAGAGGAAGCCCCATGAAGGGTAGGTTCATCCTGTTGAACATGAGAGATGGAAGCTTCTGGGGTGTCAGATCCGTGTCATTGTGGGAGACCTCCAGGCTCCTAAAATACCTTACCTCACCTGCCAGCAAGTACTGATCCCACCGCTTGGTGGCATTCAAGATGGAAGGCTGGTATCTCAGGTACCGCTCGTCATGGTCTACGGAAAACTCCTCCAGGTAATAATTATCGCTTACCAGGTCAACATTGGCTCGGGACACAATATTCCATGGCAGCTTGGCCTCTTGCTCCATGCGTACCCGCCAGCGGTCCCTGTCCTCTCTCATACCACCCCTGTGAATTATGGCCGGATCCGGGTCCTGCTGATCGTGGATAAACTCCCCTTGGATGGAGCCCTTAAGAGACTCCCAAGGAGCATATCGAAATTCCACTCCTTGCTGGAAACCCTTCTTGCTGAAATAGGATTCGGTGAAGGTGGCATCGTAACTGTTGCCGATGGCCCAAAAAAAGGGGAGTGAGAAGCCATAACCCACTCTGGAATCCGACCTGTACTCGGGCAGAAGAAAACCGGTTCTCCTGTCCCTGGCCGTGGGGTAAACCAGGTAGGGAAAATAGAATATCGGCACATTGCGGACCTGGAAAGTGGCCCCCTTGGCAACAGCATCTCCCGAGACCTTTATCTCCACCTCATCAGCAGCAAAACGCCAGTCTGGAACATCCCCGGAGCAGGAACTCAAGGTGGCCCCTCTTACCAGGTAGTGATCCTCCCCCAGCCGCTGGATCTCCTCCCCGGTCACGGTCATCTCATAGGGCTCGAAGTAGAGTGTGGCATTGGTCAAGCGACCGGTTTGCTCGTCCATATGGAGCTCCATCTTGTCGCTCCATATCCTGGCGGTCTCCTGGAATACTTGTACTTTTCCCTCTGCTGTGGCGAGTCTGGTGCGGTTGTCTATCACAACCCGCTGGGCGCGAAGGGTCATCCCCCCTCTTACTATCTCCACGTGTCCTTCGGCTATGTATTGATCTGCCTGGCGGTCGTAGGTCAAGGAATCAGCCTCAATATGAATGGGAGCCTCCTCCGCCATGTTCACCTGGGGCATCCTGGCCTTCTCCAGGGTGATACAAAAACCACCTGTGCTGGCAACCAAGATGAGCCCTAAACAGGGCATGAGCCATCTGGTCCAGTTACGCCACCCCATCTTCCACCTCTCCAGATAACGCCTGGTCCAAGAGCCCTGAACTCCAAGCCCACATTACTCTACGCCGATTGTTGCCTCCAAGGCAAGCCGTTTTTTTCCAATTGTGCCATTATTTCCCCAACCACGAAAAGAGATCCTGTCACGCAGATCAAATCCTCTGTGCAGGCTCTTTGGCAAAGATCTTGAAATCCCTGGGGGACGGACTCAACCACAGTGGCCCTGGCCCCCAAGGCTAGGGCCTGGGCCTGTAGGACCCAAGGATCCTCGGCCCTATCCATCTGAGGACGGCAGAAAACCATTTCATAAGCCATGGGTGCGATCATCCTGATCATCCTGCGGTAGTCCTTGTCCTTCATCACACCCATGAGGACCCTTAGTCTCTCATAACGGTATTCCTTTGCCAGGGAGTAACACAGGCTACGCATGGCCTCGGGGTTGTGGGCACCGTCCAGGAGTATTTGGGGAGGACCGGGCATATATTGCTGCCTTCCCGGCCACTGCACATCCCTGAGGCCATCTCGAATGGCTCGTTCATCCACACCAAGGCCCATCTGACCCAAAAGCTCGGTGGCAGCAATGGCCATGGCAGCATTTCTGACCTGATGACGCCCCCTCATATTGGTGATGAGCCCCTTGTAAGAATTCTTGATCCCTTTGTAATCAAAGCCCTGCGGGGTTCCAGTGACTCTTATCTCCCGGCCCAGCCTATACAAGGGGCTTGCTTTTTCCTGGCAGGTTTCCAACACCACCCTCTGGGCCGCCGGGTGAACAACTCCAGAGACCACCGGAATGCCAGGCTTTATGATGCCTGCCTTTTCCCTTGCGATCTGTGCAATAGTGCGTCCCAGATAATCCTGATGTTCCAAAGACACAGATGTTATGATGGTTACCATGGGATGGCAAACATTGGTGGCATCCAGGCGGCCTCCCATACCCACTTCCAAGATCGCCAGATCCACCTTTTCCTCTGCGAAGTAACTCAGAGCTATGCCTGTAGTGAATTCAAAAAAAGTGATGGGCAATGCATAGCCTTGTTGATCTTTTAAAAGGAGCTCCGGAGCCTTTTGTAGAATTCTTCTGGTCCACTCAACCACTTCAGGCTCACTGATCTGGTGACGATTCAGCCTTATTCTCTCGGTGAAGCGCACGAAGTGAGGACTTGTGTAAAGACCTACCCTAAGGCCAGCCTGCAATAAAAAAGACTCCAGGTAGGCTGCCGTGGATCCCTTGCCATTGGAGCCGCCCACATGAACAGCCTTTAGCCTCTCCTGGGGATCACCCACTGCCCTGAGCACTCGTGTGATATTCTCGAGACCAAGCTTTATGCCCATTCTCTGCAATCCGAACAGGTAATCTATGGTCTCGGAGTAGGTCTTGGGTGCTCCATGGATTTCACTCATTTCCTTTCCCCCACCGGATCCGTCAGGAGAGCCAGAATCTGCACGAGGGTCTCCTTCATCCTGTTCCTGGAGAGAATCCCATCAATGAGCCCATGTTCCAAAAGGTACTCGGCCCTCTGGAAGCCAGGGGGAAGTTTTTCCCCCACCGTGTTTTCTATGACCCTCGGCCCTGCAAATCCCACTCTTGCCCTGGGCTCGGCCAAGATGACGTCTGCTTGCAAAGCAAAGCTGGCCGCCACCCCCCCTGTGGTGGGGTCCGTAAGTACTGATATCACCGGTATGCCCACCTCTTTGAGGGAAGCCAAGGCCACGGAGGTACGGGCCATTTGCATGAGAGAAAGCAGGCCCTCCTGCATCCTGGCTCCACCAGAGGCCGGAAAAAGCACCACTGGTATGCCAGTGCTCAAAGCCTCCTCGGCCAAACGGCAGAGTCGCTCTCCAACGGCCGAGCCCATGCTGCCTCCCATGAAGCTGAAGTCCTGGATGCCCAAGAGCACTTCTCTTCCTGCAAGCCGGGCCTTACCGCACACCATTGCCTCACCCCAGGGTGAAGCCTTACGAGCCTCTTTGAGCCTATGCCTGTAGCTCTTCTGGTCTTTGAAATTGAGCGGGTCTGCCGAACCCACCTCTGTGAAAAGAGGTTGGAAGGTATCCTGATCCGCAACCATCCATATTCTCTGGTCCACGGACACAGGATGATGGTAATTGCAATCTGGACAAGCCCACAGGTGGCGTTCCAGCTCTTTCTGGAAGGTTATCTGGCCACAAAATGGGCATTCGATCCAGAGGGATTCCTCCCCGCGCCTTGCCTTTTCGCGCTCCCCACGATGAAAAAAAGCCACCTAGGTGCCCCACGAGGATGATTAGCCCGCATCATTCACCATGAGTGGATAATGCAGGGTAAGTTCACCATATGCTGAAATGAATCCAATCCTGCCCCAACACAACCTGGTCTTCCCTATGGGGTCCTTCCCCGGTCCAACGCTGAAAATGGGTGAAGGTGCCAAGCGCTTGGGGGGTTAGCCCTCAAAACTCACCGATCCTTGGGGAATAATCCGGGTCAGCCCAGGTGATCCCTTCAAAGGTCCACTCCCTCTCCCCAAAAGCAAAGAGCTCAGAGCAGCCCCTGGGATAACCTGTTTTTCAGAAGCATGTCCAAAGGGAAGCCCTCATCGTCCCAGGCTCCCGAACAATGTGGGCTTGAAATCTTCTCCATGCAGAAGGAGACGTCCACCCCAGCCCTGTCTTGGGAAGGTTCGAGCCTCTCCGGCATATGATGGCAGGACTCGGCTCTTGGCTGCAAGCCGCTGGTACAAGGACTCCCCTTCTACCCTTTTGACTCCTCAGCCTTGGGCTGAGCCTTGGAGCTGCCTCTAGATGAGGCTCTTCTTGCCTGAGGTTTCCTGGAGCTCTTTTTCCTGCGACCCTCGGCCTTGGTAGCTGGTTGCACCAATTCCACGAGGGAAACCATGGCTCCATCCCCATGGCGCGGCCCCAATTTGACGATGCGGGTATAGCCGCCGGCAATGTTGCGGTACCTGTCGGCCAACTCTGTGAAGACCTTGCGTGTGGCCTTCTTCTCCCTGATCACCGCTGCCGCAAGCCTCCGGGCGTGAAGGTCCCCACGTTTTCCCAGGGTGATCATTTTCTCCGCTAGGCGTCTCAGTTCCTTGGCCTTGGCATCAGTAGTTCTGATGCGTTCATGGAGAAACAAGGATGTGGCCATGTTTCTCAGCATTGCAAGGCGGTGACTGGTCGGCTTCCCAAGTTTTCTTTGTCCAACCCTGTGCCTCATGTCAGTCCATCCTGAATCACGACGGGCGCTGACCCCGTTGTCAAAGGTTATTTCTCCTCCTGGAGCGGAGCAGCGGCCTGTTCGCGTTCCTGTTTTTCTCGAAAATACCTCTCCGGATCGAAATCCTCTATCTTCATGCCCAGGGAAAGTCCCATTTCTCCCAGGATCTCTTTTATCTCATTGAGAGATTTCCTGCCGAAGTTCTTGGTCTTGAGCATATCGTTTTCTGTCTTTTGTACCAGCTCCCCAATAAGACGTATATTGGCGTTCTTGAGACAGTTGGCCGCCCTCACCGAGAGCTCCAGTTCATCCACCGTGCGATAGAGGTTCTCTGTAAGCTCTGGAGGCAGGTGCACCGGCCTGGCTTGTGCCTCTTCGTGGACACGCGCAGCCTCAGGCCTGACAAAGACCCCTAGCTGGTCCCTCAAGATCTGAGCTGCGATGGACACCGCTTCCTCAGGCCTGATGGAGCCGTCGGTGGCCACCTCCATGTTCAACCGATCATAATCCGTTATCTGGCCAACCCTGGCATTGGTAACCGTGTAAGACACCCTGCGGATGGGTGAGAAGATGGCATCCAGGGCAATGGTTCCCAAAGGGGCCCCCTCTTCCTTGTTTCGTTCCGCCGGAACATAGCCCCTTCCCTTACAGGCCCTCATTTCCATCTTGAGGTGGCCCTCTTTGTTAAGAGTGGCTATGTGCCAGTCGGGATTCAGGATTTCCACCTGACCGTCCGTGATGATGTCTCGGGCTTTTACTTCCCCTTCTCCATGCTTCTCTATGCGAAGCGTTCTTGTTTGATCCCCGTGAATGCGCAGCCGGACTCCTTTGAGGTTCAGGATGATATCGCTTACATCCTCCAGAACTCCGGGCAAGGCACTGAACTCGTGGGGAACTCCTTCGATGCGCACCGATACGATGGCAGCGCCTTGAATGGAAGAAAGCAGGATCCTCCTCAGGGAGTTCCCAATAGTAGTGCCATAGCCCCGCTCCAGCGGCTCACAGGAGAACTTCCCATAAGAGTCGGTAAGCGTCTCCGGATCAAACTCGATCCGTTTGGGCTTTATCATATCGGTCCATTCACCTTGCATTACTTTCACCCCTCCTGCCATGCCGGCACCCGCTCGCGGCTGCCGCAGAGCCGGACAGAATGATGTGGTCCCCCACTCGTGTCACTTGGAGTAGAGCTCCACGATGAGCTGTTCCCTGACCGGCATGGTCAACTCCTCCCTTGCAGGAAGAGCCAGGACCTTTCCTCGGAACTGTTCCTTGTCCAACTCGAGCCAGCCAGGTACCCCCCGACGAACCACTGCTTCCATGGATTCCTGGATAGACTGGATCTTTCTGCTCTTGGGCCTAAGCTCTATGACATCGCCTGGGCTTACCAGAAAAGACGGTATGTTCACCTTCCTGCCGTTGACGGTGAAATGCCCGTGAGTCACCAGCTGCCTGGCCTCACAACGGGAAGAAGCAAATCCCAGCCTGTACACCATGTTGTCCAGTCTCCGCTCCAGAAGCAAGAGAAGATTCACTCCTGTTATTCCCTTTTGTCTTTCTGCTCTCTCAAAGGTAAGGCGAAACTGGTTCTCCAAGAGACCATAGATACGCTTGACCTTCTGCTTCTCTCTAAGCTGCTCTCCATAGCTTGAGAACTTGGGCCTGCGCTGACCATGTTGCCCGGGGGGATAATTCCTGCGTTCCACCGCACACTTGTCTGAATAGCACCTGTCCCCTTTAAGGAACAGTTTGGTCCCTTCCCTGCGGCAAAGCCTACAGACAGCTCCATTGTAACGTGCCACTTTCTAACCTCCCTCAGACCCTGCGCCTCTTGGGCGGCCTGCAACCATTGTGGGGGATCGGGGTTATGTCTCTTATGAGGCTGATGGTGAAGCCTGCAGCCTGCAAGGCCCTCAATGCTGCCTCTCTGCCCGAGCCCGGTCCTTTCACGTACACCGCCACACTTCGCATTCCGTGCTCCATGGCCTTCTTGGCCGCATCCTGAGCTGCCATCTGAGCTGCAAATGGAGTGCTCTTGCGAGAGCCCTTGAAGCCCTGGGTGCCAGCACTGGACCACGCCACAACATTACCCTGAGGGTCGGTGATGGTGATTATGGTGTTGTTAAATGTGGACTGGATATACGCTATTCCGATATCAATGTTCTTGCGTTCCCTCTTTCCGGCCCTCTTCTTGGGCTTAGCCATGAAACCTCCTCTCTATGCGCCAGGCCGATATCCGTAGCCAAAGAATCTCTCTTGCGCCGACTCCTGCAGATTCCCCAACCTTATTTTCCCTTCTTTATGACCCTTCTGGGCCCCTTTCTGGTGCGAGCATTGGTATGGGTGCGCTGGCCGCGAACCGGGAGCCCTTTTCTGTGCCTCAGCCCGCGGTAGCAACCCATGTCCATGAGCCTTTTGATGTTTGTGGAGACCTCCCTTCGAACATCTCCCTCGACCTTAACATCGTGCTCCACTATCTCCCTGATACGGGAGATCTCTCCCTCTGTAAGGTTGTCGGAACGGGTGTTGGGATCCACCTGAGCCTTTTCCAGAATCTTGCGGGAAGTGGATCGCCCGATGCCATGTATGTACGTCAAAGCTATCTCTATTCTCTTGTTCTTCGGAAGATCGATGCCAGCAATACGTGCCAATTCAGCCCTCCCTGCTCCCCGGGCATCCAAGCTGCCGGCCCTGGGGCCTTCTCAGCCCCCTTGTCCGACTTGAGACCCCGAGCAGATATGATTCAATGGAACCAGGCTTTCCGAACTGAGAAAACAGTCCCGAGTGGTTCTTCTCACAATGCATCGGCTCAGCCCTGGCGCTGTTTGTGCCTTGGATTTTCGCAGATTATCCTGAGCACACCTTTGCGCTTGATTACCTTGCATTTGTCACACATTCTTTTGATGGAAGCCCTTACCTTCATCCCTTGCCTTCCCCTGGCCTCACTTGGCCCTATAGGTTATCCTTCCCCTGGTCAGATCGTAGGGTGAAAGCTCCACGGTCACCCGATCTCCCGGAAGAATCTTTATGAAGTGCATCCGCATCTTCCCGGAGATATGGGCCAATACCCTGTGTCCATTATCCAGCTCCACCCGGAACATGGCGTTGGGTAGGGGTTCTATGACCGTACCTTCCACCTCTATGGATTCTTCCTTGGCCATCCCTCCTCCAGACTGAACTAAAGAGCCTTTCTCAGCACAGGCCCAACACTCCCCTGATTCTGCTATAGACCTCCTCCACGGCTCCCAGCCCGTCTACCAGCCGGAGCAGACCTCTGCTCTGGTAATAGCTTATCAGGGGTTGAGTCTGCTTCTCGTAGGTCACCAGTCTAGCCCGAATAGCCTCTTCTTTGTCATCATCCCTCTGGTAAAGCTCACCCCCACAACGGTCGCACACACCCTCTTCGGCGGGGGGATTGAACTCCACATGGTAAGGAGCCATACATTGTCTACAGGTCCTGCGCCCTGAAAGCCTTCTGACTAGCTCTTCCTTGTCTGCTTCCAGACAAACCACGTGATCCAACCTGATGCCTTTTTTCTGCATCATCTCTGAAAGAGCATCTGCTTGGGCCGTGGTACGCGGGAAACCGTCCAGCATGAAGCCCTTGGCACAGTCCTGCTGCTGAATTCTCTCCTCCACTATCCCCACCACCACCTCATCTGGCACAAGGCCTCCTGAATCCATGTAGGACTTGGCTTTCAAACCCATGGGAGAACCGGCCTTGACCGCCTCTCTGAGCATATCTCCGGTGGAGATCTGAGGTATACCCAGCTCAGAGACCAGCTTCTTGGCTTGAGTTCCCTTGCCTGCACCCGGGGGTCCCAGCAGAATCAGGTTCATGGCTCCCTCCAACTTGTATGTACTGACAACCTCAGCTTCTCCCAGTCCTCAACGCACAGCCCTGCCCTTAAGACGCCCTGACTTGAGAAAACCCTCATAGTGCCTTGTCAACATGTGAGCCTCTATCTGAGCCATGGTGTCCAATGCCACACCCACTACTATGAGGAGACTTGTACCCCCAAAATAGAACGGCACATTGAACTCAGTGATCAAAACCTGCGGTAACACACACACCGCGGCCAAATAAAGGGCTCCCCCAAATGTTATCCTGGTCAAAACCCTGTCTATAAACTCCGCTGTGGGCTTGCCGGGGCGAATCCCAGGTATGTAACCTCCATATTTGCGCATGTTGTCAGCCACATCCACGGGATTGAAGGTCACCGCCGTATAAAAGTAGCAGAAAAAGATTATCAGACCCACATAGAGCAGATTGTACACCAAGTGGGAAGGGCTCATCATGTCCAAAAGGCTCTGAATAAAGGGATGAGCCTCTTTAAAATCCGGTGTTATAAACTGGGTGATGGTCAAGGGAAACATCAGCACCGAGGAAGCGAATATGGGAGGTATGACTCCCGAGGTATTGACCCTCAGAGGAAGATGAGTGCTCTGCCCCCCGTAAATCCTCCTTCCCACCACCCTCTTGGCATATTGGACAGGGATGCGTCTTTGGCCTCTCTCCACCACTATTATGGCAGCCACCACTCCCACAGCCAGGGCACTGATTACCAAAAGCATGAAGAAACTTATTTCTCCTAGGCTCATCATGGCCACCAGCTTTGTAATTGCCCCTGGAATCTCTGCCACTATGCCTGCGAAGATGATCAAAGATATCCCGTTGCCCACACCTCTTTCGGTTATCTGCTCCCCAAGCCACATGATGAAGGCAGTGCCAGCAGTAAGGGTGATCATTGTCAGAAGATGAAACCCCAGTCCCGCCTCAGGGGAGACCACAAAACTGCCTCCAACCTGCATCTGCCGAAGCCCTATGCTGATGCCAAAACCCTGGATGAGGCTCAGTATGACAGTGCCATAGCGGGTGTACTGCACTATCTTCTTTCGGCCAGCCTCACCTTCCTTGGAAAGCCGCTCCAGGTGAGGCACCACCACGGTGAGCAGCTGCAAAATGATGGAGGCGCTTATGTAAGGCATTATGCCCAGTGCGAAGACAGAAAAGCGTCTGAGCGCTCCGCCTGAAAACATGTCTATGAGACCAAATATGGTTCCCTGACCTTGAGCGCTGAAGAACTGCTCCATCAGGCCCGTATCTATGCCTGGGGAAGGGATGAAAACACCAACCCTGTAAACCGCCAGGAGGGCCAAGGTAATGAGCACCCTTCTTTTGAGCTCTGGGATCCTGGCTATGTTCTGGAAGCCGCCGATCACCTCAGATCACCTCTACCTTGCCGCCTGCAGCCTCGATCTTGGCCCTTGCTTTGTCGCTGACCTTATGAACCCTGACAGTGAGAGCTCGCGTGACCTCTCCGTCTGAGAGCAGCTTGACCCCATCTTCCAGCTTCTTGACCAAACCACTACCCATCAAGGCTTGCGGATCCAGTATGCTTCCGGGCTCAAACCTGTCTAGGTCTCCCACATGCACGATGGCGTAATGCTTCTTGAAAGGAGACTTGAATCCCCTCTTGGGAAGCCTTCTTTGCAAGGGCATCTGACCCCCTTCAAAACCCGGGGGTACTTGGCCACCTGAACGAGCCTTCTGTCCCTTGGAACCCCGACAAGAGGTCTTGCCGTGTCCGGATCCCTCGCCGCGGCCCACCCTCTTGCGCCTTTTCCTGGAACCGGGGGCCGGTCTAAGATCGTCCAACCTCATGTTCTATTCCCCTCCACAGGGCTGACCACCACCAAATGAGAAACCTTCCGGACCATGCCACGCACCTCCGCTGTGTCCTCCAATATAACACTTCGGTTCAGGCGCGTGAGTCCAAGTCCCTTCAAGGTCCTCTTTTGTGTCTCGGGTCGGCCAATACCGCTTCTGACCAAAGTCACCCTTATTTTTCCAGCCATCTAACCTGCCCCTCGTGCCTAAGAATCCTTGGGAGTTGTCTCCTGGGTCTTCCTACCCCTTTTCTTGGCCACATCCTCTGGGTCCCTTAATCTTCGCAAACCCTCTATGGTGGCCTTTACCACGTTGTGCGGATTGTGAGTGCCCAGACACTTGGTCAGGATATTGCGCACCCCGGCTGCCTCCAGGACCGCCCTCACAGCTCCTCCGGCAATCACCCCGGTCCCTTCGGAGGCTGGCTTCAGCAGCACGCGACCTGCTCCGAAACGTCCCATCACCTCGTGTGGAATGGTGCCGTGGCGCAGGGGGACCTGAATCATGCTCTTCTTGGCACGCTCAATACCTTTGCGAATGGCCTCAGGAACCTCGTTGGCCTTGCCCAGGGCCGCACCTACCAAGCCGTTTTCATCCCCCACCACGACCACCGCGCTGAAGCTAAAACGGCGGCCTCCTTTGACCACCTTGGCTACCCGGTTGATGTGGATCACCTTGTCCAAAAGGGGTTTTTCCTGAGTTTCGAAGGGTTCCACCCACTTCCTCCTTTGGCCGACTAAAATTGCAAGCCACCCTGGCGAGCTGCATCCGCCAGAGCTTTGACTCTGCCGTGGTACCTGTAGCGATTCCGGTCAAACACAATCTTCTCCACCTTGGCCTCCGCTGCCTTCTTGGCCAAGAGAGCACCCACCTTAGAGGCTGCTTCCACAGACCCGCTGGAACGTAACGTGCCTCTCAACTCCGGGCTTAGAGTAGATGCGCTCACCAGGGTCCTGCCCACCGTATCGTCTATTACCTGCGCATAGATGTGCCTGTTGGTCCTAAATACGGTCAGCCTAGGCCTCTGGGAAGTTCCAAAAACCTTTTTCCTGACCCTTCTCTTTCTCCTGAGCAGCGGAGATTTTCTTTCTGTCTTGCTAAGCACCGCACACCCCTTTTTCACTCATGGAATCAACAGCCTTCTAATGCCCCCGAGACCAGCTTGGGGCCCTGCAATCACTTGCCTCCACCAGAACCCTTTCCAACCTTCTTCCGAACCTTTTCACCCACGTACTTGACTCCCTTGCCCTTGTACACATCAGGCCTTCTGAAGGCCCTTATCTCTGCAGCAACCTGGCCAACTCTCTGTTTATCAATGCCTTCCACTGTGATGATCACGTTGCGTTCCACGGTCACCGAGATGCCTTGGGGGATCTGGTACCTCACAGGATGCGAATAACCCAGACTCATCTGCAGCACTCCGTCGACCACCTCGGCCCTATATCCCACACCCACAACCTCCAGGGCCTTGCGAAAACCTGCGGTCACTCCGGTCACCATGTTGGCCACAAGGGTTCGGGTCAGACCATGCAGAGCTCGCACCTGTCTCTGGTCGTTATCTCTGAGCACCCGAATCAGATTTCCCTCCAAGTCCACCCGGATGTTGCGCGGGATTCGGTGCTCGAGAACACCTCGAGGCCCCTTCACCCGTAGCACCTCCCCCTCCATGTGCACTTCCACCCCTTCTGGAACGGGAATGGGTTGTTTGCCTATGCGCGACATCTTTTCACCTTCACCCTGAAGTGTTCCTGCTTATGATCCCAAGAGTCTCTGTTCTTCCAAATTGCCAGGTCTCACCAGACGCAGCAAATAACCTCACCCCCCAGATTCATACTCCTGGCCTGTTGATCCGTCATGATTCCCTTGGAGGTGGATAGAATGGTTATGCCAAGACCTCCCAAAACCTTGGGCACTTCCTCTGCCCCTGCATAGATTCGCCTGCCGGGCCGGCTGACCCTTTTTATCCCATCTATCACAGGCTTCTTATTCTCCTCATACTTAAGGAAAATTCTAATTACTCCCTGCCGGTCATCCTTGGTCAGCTTGAAATTCTTGATGTAACCCTCTTCCTTCAGGATCCTGGCAATCTCCATCTTCATCTTGGAGGCCGGTACATCCACCTTCTCGTGACGGGCCGTAGAAGCGTTGCGGATCCTGGTGAACATATCCGCCAAAGGATCTGTCATGCTCAAGGTCTTTCCTCCTCTGGTAGCTGAGTCTTGGCTCTACCAGCTTGACTTGATCACCCCTGGGATTTCCCCCTTGAGTGCCAGAGTACGGAAACAGATTCTGCACATCTGGAACTGTCTCAGGAAGGCTCTAGGCCTACCGCAAAGGGGACAGCGGTTGTATTGCCGAACCCTAAAACGAGGTTTTCTCTGGGCCTTAATCATCAAAGATTTTTTAGCCACCACACCACTCCTTAGAGTCTATTGCCCCAACCCAAAAAAGGTCACGCTGCCAAAGAAGACCCACCCAGGATTTCTTAACCATTCTCAACTACGGAAGGGCATCCCCAAGAGACTCAAGAGAAGCCTCCCCTCTTCATCTGTCCTGGCAGTGGTAACTATTGTGATGTTCATGCCTTTGACTTTCTCGACCTTGTCGTAATCGATCTCAGGAAAAATGATCTGTTCTCGAACGCCCAGAGTGTAGTTCCCCCTGCCGTCAAAGGCGCGGGCATTCAGTCCCCTGAAGTCCCTCACCCTGGGAATGGCCACATGAATCAGCCTGTCCAGGAATTCGTACATCCTGTCTTTGCGCAAGGTTACCATGCACCCTATGGACATCCCTTCTCTGAGCTTGAAAGATGCTATGGATCTCCTGGCCTTGGTCACCACCGCCTTTTGACCCGTAATCAAAGAGAGCTCCTCCACCGCACTATCCAGAACCTTGATATTCTGGATTGCCTCTCCCAAGCCCATGTTAACGACTATTTTTTCCAGCCGAGGCACCTCCATGACATTGCGGTAATTGCGCTCCCGCATCATGGCAGGAACCACCTCGCGCCAATAAAACTCTTTGAGTCTCGCCATATCCTTTGCCTCCGGACCGTGCTCCATGCGCCAAGGGGACTCTGGGTCTAGAACAGCCCTAGGTTCAGGCCCTTACTTGTCCAGCAGCTCCCCGCACTTGCGACACACACGCGCCTTGGAGCCATCCTCCAAAATCCGCTTCCCCACTCTGACCGGCACATTGCACCTATGGCAGATGATCATCACATTGGAGACATGAATGCTTCCTTCCTTCTCCACCACGCCCCCATGTGGCATCTGCTTACTGGGCTTGGTATGCCTTTTGATCATATTTATCTTTTCCACCACCACCCGCTGACTCTTGGGCAGGAGTTTCAGTATCTTGCCTGACTTGCCCAGCTCTTTGCCGGCCACCACCATGACCACATCGTCTTTTTTCAATTGAGTCCAGCCACGCTTCATGATCCGCCTTCCTTGGATCCTCATAGCACTTCTGGGGCCAGGGAGATTATTTTCATGAAGCCTTTGGCTCTGAGCTCCCTTGCCACGGGTCCGAAGATGCGAGTACCAATGGGTTCCCTCTGGGGATTGATGAGCACGGCCGAATTGTTGTCAAAACGAATGTAAGAGCCATCCGGCCTGCGAGTTTCCTTGGCGGTTCGCACCACCACCGCCCTCATCACATCGCCCTTCTTGACCTTGGTGTTGGGGATGGCCTCCTTCACCGACACCACAATGATATCCCCCAGGCCAGCATATCTTCTTCGCGTACTGCCCAACACCTTTATACAGTAGAGCTTTTTGGCCCCCGAGTTATCGGCGGCATCAAGGATTGTTTGAGTCTGTATCATGACTACCTCTCCCTGACCAGGACACTTCTCCAAGATACCTCAAGGATCCTTTGCCCCGGTCTACCTTCCTGCCTTGAGCAACCGCGGTTCAGACTGCCTTTTCTATCATCTTAAAAAATCGCCATCTCTTATCCTTGCTAAGCGGCCTGGTCTCAATAATCATGACCCGGTCTCCAACCCTACATTCCCCTTTCTCATCATGGGCCTTGTACTTCTTCCTGCGCCGCACATACTTCTTGAACTTGGAATGCACGGTAAGCCTTTCCACTTTCACCACAACAGTCTTATCCATCTTGTCGCTGACCACCGTCCCCACCAGGGTCTTTCTATGACCTCTCTCGCTCATTTTCCTCTCATCTCCCCGGCCCGGCTCGATCCCAACTCTCTTTCCCTCAACAAGGTCTTTATACGGGCCAGTTCTCTTCTGAGTCTACGAAGTCGGGCAGTATTGTCCAGCTGTCCCGATGCATGGCGGAAACGCAGCTTGAACAACTCCTGAGCTGTCTCGGTCTCTTTTGCCCGCAGCTCCTGGTCACTCAATCCCCTGAGTTCGCTAGGCTTCATGGAACTCCCCCCGCTTCACGAACTTGGTGGAAACCGGAAGCTTGTGCGCAGCCAATCTGAGAGCTTCCCTGGCCACAGGCTCAGGAACCCCATCCAGCTCGTACATCACCCTGCCAGGCTTCACCACAGCCACCCAGGCTTCGGGTGCGCCTTTGCCCTTTCCCATTCTGGTTTCCGCAGGTTTCTTGGTAATGGGCTTATCCGGGAAGATCCTTATCCACAATCGCCCACTTCTCTTTATATGCCTCGTGATGGCTA
Source organism: bacterium (assembly GCA_037481695.1). Classification (NCBI taxonomy): domain Bacteria; species bacterium. Next base: position 142,944 of record JBBFLE010000002.1, read on the forward strand.
TTCGGGCAGCCTCGATCTGACGACTGGTGATCCATCCGCATTGGGCTGCCTTCAATCCATATGTGCCAAAGGCCAGATTGACTCCAGCCGAAGGCTTACCCTTCATACGCCCCTTTTGCTGTTTGCGATACTTGACCTTCTTGGGTGCAAGCATGAGCCCTCTCCTCAGGAAACGCGCCTCTCAGAACCTTCCTGCGCTACGATCTCCCCTCGAAAGATGTGAACCTTTACACCTATGACTCCATATGTGGTCCTGGCTTCTGCAAAACCATAGTCTATGTCGGCCCTGAGGGTGTGAAGCGGCACACGCCCCTCTCTGTACCATTCACGCCTGGCCATCTCTGCTCCACCTAGGCGACCTGCACAGTGGATCTTGATGCCCTGAGCCCCGAACTTCATGGCTGTGCTCACAGCCCTTTTCATGGCTCTTCGAAACGCCACCCGCCTCTCCAACTGCAAGGCCACATTCTCCGCCACCAGCTGGGCGTCGATCTCTGCCTTGCGAACCTCCTTGATGTTGATGGCTATGTCCCTGGAGGTCATCCGCTGTAACTGATCCCGCAAAGCATCGATTTCGGCGCCTTTCTTGCCTATAACTATACCCGGCCGTGCCGTGTATATGTCTATGGTGGCCCGGTTGGCCGTCCTCTCTATCTCTATTCTTGAGATTCCAGCATTGTGAAGCCTCTGCTTAAGGAACTTACGGATCTCGATGTCCTCGTGCAGAAGCTTGCCGTAATCTTTTTCGGCAAACCAACGGGAACTCCAGCTTCTTACGATCCCCAGCCGGAAACCAACCGGATGCACCTTTTGACCCAAATTTCACCTCCCTGTTTCTAACACTCAGATATCTCCGAGCACCACCGTCACATGACTCATGCGCTTTCTGATTCTAGTAGCCCTGCCCATGGCCCTTGGCCGCCATCTCTTCAACATGGGCCCGCCGTCCACCATCACCTTTTTGACCAACAAATCATCCACGTCCACCTTGTAGGTCTGCACTGCATTGGCTACTGCCGAACGCACAACCTTGGCCACTAGGCGGGCCGGCTTCTTGGGACACAAAGCCAGGGCCGCCAATGCATCCTCCACCTTCTTACCCCTTATAAGGTCCACCACCAGGCGTGCCTTTTGAGGGGACATCCTCAAGTAACGGGCTACGGCTGTTGCTTCCATAGGTTCACCCACTCACCTTCCGTCGGCTTATTTCTTGCCTTGGAGCTTAGCTTTACGCGCCCCGGCATGCCCAAAAAACGTCCTGGTGGGCGAAAACTCCCCGAGTTTGTGGCCTACCATGTTTTCTGTCACAAACACTGGTATGAACTTCTTGCCGTTGTGCACAGCAAAGGTAAGCCCCACGAACTCCGGAATCACCGTGGAGCGCCGGGACCAGGTCTTGATGACCTTTCGGCTATCAGTTCTGCGCGCCTCATCGGCTTTTTCCAGTAACTTGGGATCCACATAAGGGCCCTTCTTCACCGACCTGGCCATGGATCTCTCCCTTCCTTAATCCTCAAACTCATCATGCAATGGCCTCCTGGAAAAGGCTCATTTTCTGCGCTTCACAATATACTTATCACTTTGGCGGTTCTTCCTGGTCTTAAAGCCTTTGGTAGGCACGCCCCATGGAGTGCAGGGATGCCTGCCCCCAGAGCTTTTCCCCTCGCCTCCTCCCATGGGATGATCTATGGGATTCATGGCCACACCCCTAACATGAGGCCTTCGGCCCAGCCACCTCTTGCGGCCGGCCTTACCCAGAGAGATGTTCTCATGCTCCACCTTGCTCACCTGTCCAACAGTGGCCATACACTGCTGGAGGACCATCCTGACTTCCCCTGATGGAAGCTTTATCTGGGCATACCGGCCCTCTTTGGCCATGAGCTGTCCATAGGTGCCGGCACTGCGGATAAGCTGGCCGCCCTTGCCCACTTTCATCTCCACATTGTGGAGCTGCGTGCCAAGGGGTATCTGGCTCAGAGGCAAGGCATTGCCGGGTTTGATGTCCGCATCAGGCCCCGCCATCACGGTATCCCCAGGCTTGAGCCCCACCGGTGCCAAGATGTATCTCTTTTCCCCGTCGGCATAATTGACCAAGGCTATGTAAGCCGATCTGTTGGGGTCATACTCTATGGAAGCCACCTTTCCCGGAATGCCCTTCTTATCCCGCTTGAAATCAATAAGCCTGTATCTCCTCTTGTGGCCGCCACCCCTATGCCAGGCCGTGATCCTACCATAGCAGTTCCTTCCCCCGCTTTTGGGAAGAGGCCTCAACAACGACTTCTCAGGTTCCTTCCGAGTTATCTCTTTAAAGTCGGATGAACTCTGGAAGCGGCGACCAGGTGAAGTAGGCTTGTATGTCTTTATGCTCATCTCCCTTACCTCTTACAGGCTCAAGAGGGAACCGGCAATCCTGAATCCATGCTTTCCGGCTCCGTCTCAGACTCCCTGGAATATCTCTATGGAGCCTTCCTTCAAGGTCACCCAGGCTTTTTTCCAGCGGGGCCTTCTGCTGAGGTGCTGACGTACCCTCTTCATTTTCCCAAGCATGTTTTGGGTGCGCACCTCAGAGACCTTCACCTTGAAGAGTTTTTCCACGGCCTCCTTTATCTCCACCTTGTTGGCTCTCGGATCCACCACAAAAGCATACTGGTTCATCGATTCTTTGTTTCTATTGCTCTTCTCGGTAACCAAAGGCCCTTTGATCACCTGGTAGATGCTCTTCATCCCCTCACCACCCTCTCGGAGATACGCCCCAGACACTCCTGAACAATCACCAGGTGTTCACGCCGCAGCAGATCATAAACATTCAGCCCCTCCACTACGGTCACCTGAAGCGAAGGAATGTTCCGGGCAGATCGCTCCACATTCTGATCCCTCTGAGGAATCACTATCAGACCGTCTCTGACCCCAAGGGTCTGTATTACTTGAGCCATGCGCCGGGTTCTGATCTCCGGGAACTCCATCTTATCCAGTACCTTCAGACGCCCTTCCCTTAGCTTCTGGGTCAGCACCGAGCACAAGGCAGCCTTTCGGACCTTGCGGTTCACCTTAAAGGAGTAATCCCGGGGGGAAGGCCCGAAGACGACCCCGCCGCCTCTCCATAGCGGGGATTGACGCGTTCCTGCCCGTGCCCTTCCCGTTCCCTTTTGCCGCCAAGGCTTCTTGCGACTTCCGCTAACCATGGCCCTGTTCTTCACGCAAGCTGTCCCGGCTCTCCTGGAAGCCAGTTGCATTCTTACCACCTGGTGGACCAGATGCTCCATGACAGGTGCGTCAAACACCCTATGGTCCAACTCCACCTGGGAGACCACCTGGTTTTCCATGTTGATCACATCCACTATTGGCATGATCCTTTTCGTCCCCTTGAGTTATCAGATCCCTTACACCTGCTCGACATCCTCTTGAGGGTTTGTCGGGCTGGGATAATCCCCCTGGGCTTGTATGATCACTATTCCGCCTGTGGGACCGGGCACGGCCCCCTTCAAGATAAGAACATTGTCCTCGGGACGCACGTCCACGATGGTCAGATTGCGGGTTGTTACCTTCTGGGCACCATGCTGACCTGCCATCCTCAGGCCTGGAAACACTCGACCTGGAAAGGTGGTGGAGCCTATGGAGCCCCCATGCCGAAAATATTCATGAGTGCCGTGGGAACCAGGAGCCCCTTTGAAATTGTGTCTCCTCATGACCCCAGTAAATCCACGCCCCTTGCTTTTACCCGTCACCTTGACCTTTTCTCCGACCCTGAAGGCTTCCACTGTGACTGTCTGTCCAGGTTGAAAGGCCCCAGAATCCCCCACTGGAAACTCCCTCACGATCCTGCACAAGGGAGCTCCATGGCGCTGAAAGTGTCCTGTGAGGGGGCGATTCACCTTCTTGGGCTTTATTGTCCCAAAGCCCAGCTGAATAGCCTCATACCCATCCCGATCCTTGGTCTTCCTCTGTACCACGTAGCATGGACCGGCTTGAACCACCGTTACTGGCATGACCTGTCCTTCATCCAGGAAGATCTGTGTCATACCGAGCTTTCTTCCGATTATGCCTTTCATGGACAGCCACCTTACTATGGCCGGGCCCCGGCTGCCTGTGCATCCAGGTCCGCGGCATCGCCTAAAGCACATCAGCCAAGTTTTATCTCCACATCCACCCCAGCGGAAAGTTCCAGCTTCATCAATGCATCAATGGTTTGCTGGGTAGGCTCCAGGATATCCAAGAGTCTCTTGTGGGTTCGAATTTCGAACTGCTCCCTGGACTTCTTGTCGATATGCGGAGAGCGTAACACACAGAATTTGCTTATTGCCGTGGGCAGGGGCACAGGCCCTGCCACCCGAGCCCCTGTCCTGCGTGCTGTCTCCACTATCTCCAGGGCGGCTCGATCCAGTACCTTATGGTCGTAAGCCTTCAGGCGGATGCGGATCCTCTGGCTTTCCATCATAACCCTTCCCCTACTCCACGATATCGCTCACCACGCCTGCGCCCACTGTGCGACCGCCTTCCCTTATGGCAAAGCGTAGCTCCTTCTCCAACGCTATGGGCGTGATCAGCTCCACCGTCATCGATACGTTGTCCCCAGGCATCACCATCTCAACTCCCTCAGGCAGCGTCACTACCCCAGTCACATCCGTGGTCCGAAAATAAAACTGAGGCCTGTAACCATTGAAAAACGGCGTGTGACGACCACCCTCCTCCTTCGTCAATATGTAAGTCTCTGCCTTGAACTTCCTGTGCGGCGTTATCGAACCAGGCTTGGCAACAACCTGCCCACGCTCAACCTCATCTCGCTTCGTACCCCTTAACAATATCCCTATGTTGTCACCAGCCTGACCTTGATCCAATACCTTCCTGAACATCTCAACACCCGTACATACCGTCTTGGCCGTAGGCCTTATCCCAACTATCTCCACCTCATCCCCTACCTTGATAACCCCACGCTCCACCCGACCTGTCACCACCGTACCACGACCAGATATCGAAAATACATCCTCTATCGGCATCAAAAACGGCTTGTCCACATCCCGCACAGGCTCCGGTATGTAACTGTCAACCGCCTCCATCAACTTCCATATACACTCATACTCCGGCGCATTCACATCCTTGGAATCACTCTCATATGCCTTCAATGCACTACCTACTATTATCGGTATCTCATCCCCAGGAAAATCATAACTACTCAATAACTCCCTAATCTCTAACTCCACTAACTCCAATAACTCCGGATCATCCACCATGTCAGCCTTGTTCAAAAATACCACCATCGATGGCACTCGTACCTGCTTCGCTAATAAAATGTGCTCCCTCGTCTGAGGCATCGGACCATCAGCAGCCGATACCACTAAAATCGCACCGTCCATCTGCGCTGCACCTGTAATCATGTTCTTTATGTAATCTGCATGACCAGGACAATCTATGTGCGCATAATGACGCTTGTCCGTCTCATACTCAATGTGCGCTATCGCTATCGTCAAACCACGCTCCCGCTCCTCCGGCGCCTTGTCTATCTGATCAAATGGAATGTGATCAGCATAACCCTTCAAACTCAATACCTTCGTAATCGCCGAAGTCAACGTCGTCTTCCCATGATCCACATGCCCTATCGTACCTACATTCACATGCGGCTTCTTCCTCTCAAACTTCTTCTTAGCCATCGCTCACCCTCCTTGTGGTAGCCACCGTTGGAGCAGCCGAATCCCTCAGCCACGGGCTGCCCGGGCCCGGATCTCTTCTCCCAGGCTCTGGGGCACGGGCCTGTATTCCCCAAACTGCATGGTGAAAGTGGCCCTACCCTGGGTAAGGGAGCGAAGCGCAGTGGCATACCCAAACATATCGCTAAGGGGAACCCTGGCTTGCACCACCCTGGAGCCACCACGCAGTTCCATGCCCTGGATTTCACCTCGACGCCCGCCAAGGTCACCTAGCACCTCCCCCAGGTACTCCTCCGGGGCTGCGACCTCCACCTTCATTATTGGCTCCAGAAGTATTACCCCCGCCTTCCTGGCTGCCTCTTGAAAGGCCAGGGATCCGGCTATCTTGAAGGCCAAATCCGATGAATCCACCTCGTGGTAAGAGCCGTCCAGCAGTGTCACCGCAACATCAACTACGGGATATCCTGCCATGACCCCCTTGCTCATGGCCTCTCGCACCCCCGCCTCCACAGCAGGGATGTACTCCCTGGGGATCGCCCCTCCCACAACGCAATTCTCAAATCTGAAGCCTTCCCCCGCAGCCAGCGGCTCTACCCTTATCACTACATGGCCATATTGCCCCCGCCCACCAGACTGCCGCACAAAACGCCCCTGAGCCTCTGCGGGCCTTCTCAGAGTCTCCCTGTAAGCTACCTCTGGAGCCCCCACTTGGGCCTTTACCCCGAATTCCCTGGAGAGACGGTCTACTATGATTTCCAGGTGCAACTCCCCCATGCCTGATATTATGGTCTGGCCCGTCTCATCGTCTTGTTTCACGCGGAAGGAGGGATCTTCCTCTGCCAGACGATGGAGCGCATCTCCCATGCGATCCTGATCCTGGCGGCTTTGGGGCTCCAGGGCCACAGATATAACAGGCTCCGGGAACTCCATAGACTCCAACAATATGGGGTGCTCTAAGGAACAGATGGTTTGTCCTGTTCGCACTTGTTTTAGACCCACCACAGCGGCGATGTCCCCTGCCTTTACCTGGCGGATTTCCTCTCTCTTGTTGGCATGCATCTTGAGAAGCCGGCCCAGCCTTTCCTTCTTGCCGGTTGAAGCATTCAGCACTACCCCGCCTGTCTCAACGCTGCCTGAGTACACTCTCAGAAAACTCAGATGACCCACGTACGGATCATTCATGACTTTGAAAACCAAAGCCGAAAAGGGCTCCCTTTCATCAGACCTTCTGACCTGGATCTCCCCGCTAGGCCCTGTTCCTTCAACAGCAGGGACCTCCAATGGGGATGGCAGATAATCTACTATGGCGTCCAGCAAAGGCTGAACCCCCTTGTTCTTGAAGGCAGCTCCGCACAAGACGGGAATTACCTCCAGAGCCAAGGTAGCCCTTCTAATCACACCTCGCAGCCGCTCAGGCTCTATGAATTCCCCGGCCAGGTATTCCTCCATGAGCTCATCATCAGTCTCACAGAGGCTCTCTATGAGTTGTTCACGGTACTTCTGGGCAGCCTCACGGTGGTCATGAGGCACATCCACCACCTCGTAGCGAGCCCCCAGCTGGCTTCCATCCCAGATGATAGCCTTCATCTCCACCAGGTCGATTATGCCCAGAAACTCTTCCTCTGCTCCAAGGGGCAGTTGAACCGGAACCGCCTGCACCTGAAACCTGCGCTTTATGGAGTCCACCACCCAGAGGAAATTGGCCCCGGCCCTATCCATCTTGTTCACAAAGGCAATCCGAGGAATCCGGTATTTGTCCGCCTGACGCCAGACCGTCTCTGATTGGGGCTCCACGCCTCCCACGGCGCAAAAAACAGCAACTGCTCCGTCCAAGACCCTGAGGCTTCTTTCCACCTCTATGGTGAAGTCCACATGTCCTGGAGTGTCTATGATATTTATCCTGTGGCCGCGCCAGGAGCATGTGGTTGCCGCAGAGGTTATGGTTATTCCTCTTTCCTGCTCCTGCTCCATCCAGTCCATGACAGCGGTCCCCTCATGCACCTCACCCATCCTGTGGGAGACCCCTGTGTAATAAAGGATTCTCTCTGTGGTTGTGGTCTTGCCGGCATCTATATGAGCCATGATGCCTATATTTCTATGTTTTGTCAGATCCATGGCACCCATTTACCTTAAATGCATCGGAGACAACAATCAGCCACCAGCGCTCAGCCACAGCATATTCAAGGCCCTCACGGCTGACCGCTGATGGCTCTGACCTGCCGTAAAGCCTTTTACCAGCGGTAGTGGGCGAATGCCTTGTTGGCTTCAGCCATACGGTGAGTGTCTTCCCTCTTCTTGACAGCAGCACCTCTGTGATTAGCCGCTTCCATGAGCTCTGCGGCCAGTCTTTCTTCCATTGTCTTCTCGGGCCTTTTCTGACTGAACTGCACCAGCCACCTTATGGCCAGAGAGACCCTGCGCTCAGCCCTTATCTCCACAGGCACCTGGTATGTAGAACCACCTACCCTGCGGGACTTTACTTCCACAAGAGGCTTTACGTTTTCCACTGCTTTCTCAAAGACCGCCAAAGGATCCTGTTTGGTGCGCTTCTGAATGATCTCCAGAGCCCCGTACATGATCCTTTCGGCCACACTTTTCTTGCCTCGCTTCATGATCACGTTGATGAACTTGGTGATCAGCGGCTTATTGTAAACCGGATCCGGAGGAATCGGTCTACGGGTCACCTCTCTTTTCCTGGGCATACTCCCTGCTCCTCACAAAAGCCTAGACCAGCCAAACCTTAAGTGTTTAATCGCCTTGGAACCTTAAGCTCGCCCCTCACTTGGGTCTTTTGGCCCCGTATTTGGATCTAGACTTACGTCTGTCCTGGACACCTAGGGAATCCAGCGTGCCCCTGATGATATGATAGCGCACTCCGGGCAGATCCTTGACTCTACCTCCTCGGATCAGAACTACCGAGTGCTCCTGAAGGTTGTGCCCCTCGCCCGGGATGTATGAAGTTACCTCATAACCATTGGTGAGCCTTACCCTGGCCACCTTTCTGAGGGCAGAATTGGGTTTCTTGGGAGTAGTAGTATAAACCCTCACGCAGACTCCTCTTTTCTGCGGACAAGCCTGCAAGGCCGGAACCTTGTTCTTCCTTTGAACCTTTGACCGGCCTTTTCTCACCAACTGATTGATCGTGGGCATTGCCCCCTCCTAAAAAGCCCTGGTAACCCGGAAAACTGAAATTACTATTTGTACCCTTCTTCCAATAGATTGTCAAGGGATCTTTCTTCCAGCTCCTCTTCTTCCTGTTCCTCCATCTCCAGTCTCAAGTGCTTATATTCTCTCCTGCCGGTACCAGCCGGAATCAGTCTCCCCATGATCACGTTTTCTTTCAAACCCCTCAAGCAATCCACCTTTCCCTGCACTGCAGCATCCGTGAGGACCTTGGTGGTCTCTTGAAAAGAGGCTGCAGAGATGAAGCTTTCTGTACTTAGGGCAGCCTTTGTGATGCCCAAAAGCAGAGGCTCCCCAATGGCCGGTCTCCCACCTTCTGCCATGACCCTGGCATTCACCTCTTCAAAGGTCTGTTTTTCCACAGCCTCTCCGGCCAAGAAGTCAGTATCTCCTACATCCCTGACCCTGACTCTCCTGAGCATCTGGCGCACTATGACCTCTATGTGCTTGTCATTGATCTTGACACCTTGCAGCCTGTACACCTCCTGCACCTCATCCACCAGGAACTTGGCCAATTCCTTCTCGCCCTTGACCCTTAGAATGTCGTGGGGGTTGGAGGAACCGTCCATGAGCGGCTCTCCGGCCTGGACTCGATCTCCTTCATGCACTCCTATGTGCTTGCCCTTGGGTATCAGGTACTCCCTTGGTTCACCCACCTCTGGGGTAACTATCACCTTTCTCTTACCCTTGGTGTCCTTTCCGAAGGAGACAACACCGTCTATCTCGCTTATCACGGCAAACTCTTTGGGTCTTCTGGCCTCGAATAGCTCTGCCACACGCGGCAGACCTCCTGTGATGTCCTTGGTCTTGGTAGTCTCTCTCGGGATCTTGGCCAGGATGTCACCTGCCTCCACCTCGGCTCCCTCTTCCACCGCGATGAAGGCACCTACCGGCATAGGGTAACGGGCCAGATGCTCGCTTCCCGGAACCCTAAGGGTACGGCCCTTTTCATCCTTTATGGAAACCCTGGGTCTCAAGTCTGGGTCCTTGGTCTCCACTATGACCTTGGTGGAGTGCCCTGTGACAGGATCCTTCTTTTCTGCCATGGTGACACCGTCTATGATGTCCCCAAACTTCACCCTTCCTGCAGCCTCTGTAAGTATGGGTGTATTAAAGGGATCCCACTCGGCCAACAGAGTATTCCTGCCCACTTCCTGCCCGTCGGCCACCATGAGGTAGGCCCCGTAAATCACTGGATAGCGTTCCCTCTCCCGACCATTCTCATCCACCAAGGTGATCTCACCATAGCGGTTCATCACCACGAACCGATCGCCTTTCTTGACGGTGCGCAAATTAGAATAGACTACTTTGCCGGGGTGTCTATTGAAGAGCTTGCTTTGCTCAGCCTTGCCGGCCGCCACGCCACCAATATGAAAGGTGCGCATGGTCAGCTGGGTGCCTGGTTCTCCAATGGACTGGGCAGCTATTATGCCCACTGCCTCCCCGATGTTTACAAGTCTTCCGTGGGCCAGGTCCCTGCCGTAACACAAAGCACAAAGACCATATCTGGACCTGCAGGTCAAAACAGAGCGGATCTTGACCCTGTCTATTCCCGCCTCTTTTATCTTTCGCACCGCCTCCTCGTCTATCATCTCATTGGCCCTTACTATGTACCTGTCCTCTTCGGTTTCGGCCAAGGGGTTTTCCAAGTCCTCAAAGGCGATGCGTCCCAAGACTCGATCGCCCACCTCATCTATGATCTCGCCGCCTTCCACAAGAGAGGTCATCTCGATGCCGTCTGTGGTACCACAGTCCAATTCCTGGATGACCACATCCTGGCATACATCCACCAGCCTTCTTGTGAGATAACCAGAGTTGGCCGTCTTAAGTGCAGTATCCGCCAGTCCTTTTCTAGCGCCATGGGTGGAAATAAAGTACTGGAGAACCGTCAGGCCTTCCCTGAAATTGGCAGTGATGGGGGTCTCGATTATCTCCTGGGAGGGCTTGGCCATCAATCCCCTCATGCCTGCCAATTGCCGAATCTGCAGATGACTGCCTCTGGAGCCAGAGTCCACCATCATGTAGATGGGATTGAAGCTTTCCACCTCCAGGCTCTTTCCATCTGCAGTGGTGACCTTCTCTTTCTTGAGCCTCTCAAGCATGTCCTCTGCCACCTGCTCAGTGGCATTGGCCCAGATGTCCACCACCTTGTTGTATCGCTCTCCGTCGGTGATCCAGCCCTGTGAGTACTGCTCCTCCAGATCCTGCACCTGGGCCTGGGCCTTGCGAAGAATCTCCTCCTTGGTCTCAGGTATGATGAGATCCTTCATGGAAATGGACACCCCGGCCATTGTGGCAAACTGATAGCCCAGGTCCTTGAGACGATCCGCCAGAACCACGGTCTTCTTGTGCCCGGCAAGCCTGTAACAATGATCGATAAGGTTTGCCAGGTCTTTTTTCTTCATGGTACGGTTGTAAACCTCAAAGGGGATCTCAGGCGGCACGATCTCGCTGAGCAACACACGCCCCACTGTGGTTCGCACCTTGCGGCCCTGTATCCTGACTACTATGGGCTGGTGCACTCCCACTTCTCCAGAGTCGTATGCTACCCTCACCTCTTCAGGTCCAAAGAAATGAGGAACCTGTTCTGCCTGCTCCAGATCATCTCTCTGTCTGGTCAGGTAATAAAGGCCCAGCACAATCTCCTGAGAGGGCACTATTATGGGCCTTCCATGTGCCGGGCTAAGAATGTTGTTGCTAGAGAGCATCAGGACCCTTGCTTCCACCTGAGCTTCCACAGAAAGAGGCACATGCACGGCCATCTGATCCCCATCGAAGTCAGCATTGAATGCCGCACACACCAGAGGATGAAGCTGAATGGCCTTGCCCTCTATCAGGATGGGCTCAAAGGCCTGGATGCCCAGCCTGTGCAGAGTCGGAGCCCTGTTCAAAAGCACAGGATACTCGGTCACCACCTCCTCCAGGCAGTCCCAGACCTCGGGGGTCTCCTTCTCCACCAGCTTCTTGGCCGCCTTGATGGTGGTCACATAGCCCTTCTCCTCCAGCTTCTGATAGATGAAGGGCTTGAACAACTCCAGAGCCATCTTCTTGGGCAGCCCGCACTGGTGCAATCTCAGGTCCGGACCCACAACTATGACCGTCCGGCCTGAATAGTCCACTCTCTTGCCCAGCAGATTCTGGCGAAAACGGCCCTGCTTACCCTTTAACATGTCGCTTAGGGACTTGAGCGGTCTCTTGTTGGGCCCGGTAATGACCTTGCCCCTTCGGCCGTTGTCAAACAGGACATCCACGGCCTCCTGGAGCATCCTTTTCTCATTGCGAATTATTATGTCTGGAGCGTTGAGCTCGTAGAGGCGCTTTAACCTGTTGTTCCTGTTGATCACCCTTCGGTACAGGTCATTTAAGTCGGATGTGGCAAATCTTCCACCATCCAAAGGCACCAAAGGCCTCAGGTCTGGAGGAAGCACAGGTATGACCTCCAGAATCATCCACTCGGGCTTGTTCCCGGAATCCCTAAAAGCCTCCATGACCTTGAGCTGCTTGGCAACCTTCTTTCGTTTGGCCTCGGAGGTGGTGAGCTTCATCTCCTCCCGGAGTTTTTCGGCCTCCTTTTCCACGTCCAAAGACTTCAAGAGATCTCGGATGGTCTCTGCCCCCATCCCGGCCTTAAAACTGCCTTCTCCAAATTCCTGGAGCTTCTTCCTGTAGCGCTCCTCGGACAGAAGTTCCCCCACCTGTAGATCCGTATCCCCTGGATCTGTCACGATGTAATTCTCAAAGTACAGAACCCTTTCCAGATCCTTGAGAGTCAAACCCAGAAGAGTGCCTATGCGGCTGGGAAGACATTTCAGAAACCAGATGTGGGCCACAGGCGAAGCCAGCTCTATGTGCCCTAGCCTTTCTCGCCGCACTCTGGAGTGGATCACCTCCACCCCGCACTTCTCACAGACCACGCCGCGATGCTTCATGCGGCGATACTTGCCACAGTTGCACTCATAGTCCTTTGTGGGCCCGAAAATCTTGGCGCAAAACAATCCATCTCTTTCGGGCTTGAAGGTCCTGTAATTGATGGTCTCCGGCTTCTTTACTTCCCCATGGGACCAGGAGCGAATCCTCTCGGGCGAAGCTATGGAAATCCGGATCGCATTAAAGCTCAGGGGATCTTTGGGCTTCTCAAAAAGGGTGTATAGATCTTCCAAGGTTACCTCCCATCAAGATGTCTCATTGACCATCTTTGCAGTCTTGCCCCTCCCACCATCTAGAGAGGCTGCCAAGACGCACCTACCTATGCCCCATCCCCGTCTTCCAACAACTCCACGTTGAGTCCCAGACTCTGCAGCTCCCGCATCAAGACATTGAAAGATTCGGGCAAACCCGGCTCTAGCCTGTATTCCCCCTTCACTATGGACTCATACATCCGATTCCTGCCAGCTATGTCATCTGATTTTACGGTCAGGAATTCCTGTAAGGTGTAGGCCGCACCGTATGCTTCCATAGCCCACACTTCCATTTCCCCCAGTCTCTGACCGCCAAACTGTGCCTTGCCACCCAAAGGCTGCTGTGTGACCAGGGAGTACGGTCCAATGGAACGAGCGTGAATCTTGTCGTCCACAAGATGGTGAAGCTTCATCATGTACATCATTCCCACAGTGACGGGCCTCTGGAAAGGCTCGCCAGTCCTTCCGTCGTAAAGCGTGGCCTGCCCTACAACTGGCAGCCCAGCCTGGCTGAGGGCATCCTGTATCTCTTTTTCCACGGCCCCGTCGAAAACCGGAGTGGCCATGGGAATCCCCGTGCGCAGCTTCTTGGCAACATCCAGAAGCTCTTCCTCGCTCATCTGGTCCAGCAAACTGTCGAATTTCGGTGAAGAATAAATACGGGAAAGCATTTCCTTGACTGCCTTGGCCCCAGCATGAGCATCCAAAAGCCTTCCCACCTGTTCCCCAAGCCCTTTGGCAGCCCAACCCAGGTGAGTCTCCAGTACCTGACCCACATTCATTCGAGAAGGCACACCCAAGGGATTGAGCACCAGGTCCACAGGGGTGCCGTCTTCAAAGTAAGGCATATCCTCCTCGGGCACCACTCTGGAGATCACCCCTTTGTTGCCGTGGCGGCCAGCCATCTTGTCACCCACGGAGAGCTTCCTCTTGATGGCTACGTAAACCTTCACCATCTTGATCACCCCGGGGGGCAACTCGTCGCCTCTTTTCAGCCGCAGGATCCTTTCGTCGAAAACCACCTTGATCAGGTCCACCTGTTCCTGGAAGTGCTGGTATAGCTCCCTGATCTCCCTGGACAGATCAGGTTCCTCCTCCACCCTCAGCTCCATCCATCTGTGCATGGGTAGTCTGTCTAAGAGTTCACGGCTTATGACCTGCCCAGGTTTGCCCAGCACTTCATCGGTGAAGTGGTCCCTTATCTCCACGGACAGATGCTTTCCCTCCAGCCGCTGCCTCATACGCTCCATGGTGCTGCGCTGGATGATTCTTATCTCGTCATCCTGGTCCTTTACCAGCCTGGTGATCTCCTCGTCCTCGATTTCCCTTGTGCGCTCGTCCTTGTCCACCCCTTTGCGGGAGAAGACCCTAACAGCTATGACAGTGCCTTCTACCCCTGGGGGAACCCTCAAGGAGGTGTCTCTGATCTCACCCGCCTTTTCGCCAAAAATGGCTCTCAAGAGTTTTTCTTCGGGTGAAAGTTGTGTCTCGCCCTTGGGTGTAACTTTGCCCACCAGTATGTCATTGGGCTTAACCTCCACCCCTATGGCCACGATACCGCTTTCATCCAGGTTCTTGAGGTTCTCGTCGCCTATGTTTGGAATATCCCTGGTTATTTCCTCCTTACCCAGCTTGGTGTCCCTGGCCATCACCTCGAACTCCTCTATGTGGATCGAGGTGAAAACATCCTCCTTCACCAGCCTTTCATTGACCACTATGGAGTCCTCGAAGTTGTATCCCCTCCAGGGCATGAAAGCCACCAGTACGTTACGGCCCAGGGCCAGTTCCCCCTGGTGTGTTGCAGGCCCGTCTGCTATGATTTGCCCTGCCTCAACCCTCTGGCCCTTTCTCACGATGGGCTTCTGGTTTATGCAGGTATTCTGGTTGGAACGTTGGTACTTGATCAGGTTGTAAATGTCTATGCCAGGGTCCTGCCCGCTTTGTGCAGGGGAATCAGCTCTTATCACTATGCGGCACGCATCCACGCTTTCCACTATTCCTGATCTCTTGGCCACCACCGTCACTCCGGAATCCCTGGCTACACAATGCTCCATGCCTGTGCCTACCAGTGGGGCCTCGGTGACAACCAGAGGCACTGCCTGACGCTGCATGTTGGAGCCCATGAGAGCCCGGTTGGCATCGTCATTTTCCAGAAACGGTATCAAGGCAGCGGCCACACTGACCAATTGATTGGGGGAAACGTCCATGCGGTCCACTTCCTCGGCCTTTTTCAGAGCAAACTCCCCTCCTTTGTGCCTCACCGATACCAACTCTTTGGTGAACCTTCCGTTCTCATCCAGGGGAGCGTTGGCCTGAGCAATAACATGCTGCTCCTCATCCAAAGCCGTTAGGTATTCTATTTCCCGGGTCACGACCCCGTTTCTCACCACTCTGTACGGGGTCTCTATGAACCCCATATCATTGACCCGCGCATAGGTGCTCAGAGACACTATGAGCCCGATGTTAGGGCCCTCGGGGGTCTCTATGGGACAAATCCGGCCATAATGGGTTGGATGCACATCCCGCACCTCAAAGCCTGCCCTTTCCCGGGTCAATCCCCCTGGCCCCAAGGCGCTCAGGCGTCTCTTATGGGTTATTTCTGAAAGCGGGTTGGTTTGATCCATAAACTGGCTGAGCTGGCTGCTCCCAAAGAACTCCTTGATCACGGCAGAGACAGGCTTGGCATTGATGAGATCGTGAGGCATGAGGGTTTCTACTTCCTGAAGACTCATGCGCTCCTTGATGGCCCTCTCCATGCGTACCAGGCCGATCCTGTACTGGTTCTCTATCAATTCGCCAACAGCCTTTACCCGGCGGTTGCCCAGGTGGTCTATATCATCTATCTGACCTTCGCCGGCCCTCAGTTTCAGCAGGTAGCGCACCGCCTCCATTATGTCTTCCCTTCTCAAGGCGGTCTGGGTCAAAGGTGCCTCTTCCATGGAAATATTGAGACGCCTGTTCAACTTCCATCTACCCACTGCGGAGAGATCGTAGTATCTAGGGTTGAAGAAAAGGTTGTGGAAAAACTCCCTTGCGGTCTCCTCTGTTGGAGGATTTCCAGGCCTGAGCCTCTTGTAGATGTCCAATATGGCCTCAAGCTCCCCTTCCACCCGGTCCAGGATCAAAGTGTCGGCCATTGCCCTGAGATAGCGACGGTCATCTATGAAAATGACCTCCACCCTCTTTATCCCCATCTGTTCGAACAGAGCCACTCGTTCCCTGGACAAATTCTGCAAGCAGTCCAGGAGAATCTCTCCTGTTTGAGGATCCACCACCGGGCTTGCCACCATCTTTTCTGAAAGATCTTCTGGGTTCAGGGGCACCCTCTCAACACCACGGGCCTGAAGGGCTTTGATGTGCTTTTTTCGGATGAGCCCACCGCGCCTCACAAGGGGCTCCTGCTCCCCTTCCAGAAATATGGTCTCGGAAGCCTTGGTACCCAGCAGGAGATCCAGAGGCAACCTCCTGTAAATTCTTCCATCTTCGAATTCCAGGGTCTCCACCGGGTAGAAGTACCTGATCAAATCCTCCACAGTATAGCCAAGGGCCTTAAGAAGTACCGTGACCGGGAATTTCCTGCGTTTGTCAATGCGCACATAGAGTATGTCTTTGGCATCAAACTCCAGGTCCAACCAGGAACCCCTCATGGGAATGATACGTGCTGAATAAAGCACGTTTCCGCTCAGCTGGGTCTTGCCCTTGTCATGCTCGAAGAAAATCCCAGGGGAACGATGAAGCTGGCTCACTATGACCCGCTCTGTGCCGTTTATTATGAAGGTGCCTTTGTCCGTCATGAGCGGGATTTCACCGAAGTAGACTTCCTGCTCCTTGACGTCCCGAATAGCATGCTCGCCCCTGGCCTTGTCCGTTTCCCAAACTATCAGGCGCACCGTTATCCTGACAGGCACGGCATAAGTCATCCCGCGC
Organism: bacterium; assembly: GCA_037481695.1. NCBI lineage: Bacteria > bacterium. The sequence continues at coordinate 159,874 of JBBFLE010000002.1, forward strand.
TGTAAACATTCCTCCACGCTGTACTTGGGCTCTCCAAGGGAGTACTGCACAAACTCCAAGGATGCTGTTTCATTGAAGTCCTGTATGGGAAATACACTCTTGAAGGCTCCTTGAAGACCTATGTCCTGCCTCTGCGCTGGCGGAACATTAGCCTGGAGGAAGCGCTCGTAGCTCTTGCGCTGAATGTCTATAAGATTGGGCAGATCCACCACCTTCTCTATTTTTGAGAAGCTCTTGCGCCACCCACCCGGCTGGACGGTTGTACCTACCATGCCTTGGACACCTCTCTTTAAACTAGGGTAAAGTCCCGAGTTTTTTGGGGCGGTTATCCCAAATGCCACACTCAGAACCGGCCATTGCCCCTGGGCCTTGCTCACAAAGGCCATTTCCTGAAAGCCTATGGCCTGCAGTGAAATCTGGCTACTTGATCTCTACGGTTCCGCCTGCTTCCTCGAGCTGGGCCTTGGCTTCCTCGGCCTCCTTCTTGGAAACCCCCTCTTTCACAGGCTTGGGGACGCCCTCCACAAGGTCCTTTGCCTCTTTAAGCCCAAGACCCGTTAGAGCTCGCACCACCTTGATGACCTGAATCTTCTTGTCTCCGTAACCCGTAAGGATCACGTCGAACTCCGTCTTCTCTTCCTCTACGGCCTGTGCTGCAGCCGGAGCCACCCCAGCTGCTGCCACAGCCACCGGGGCCGCAGCCGTAACCCCAAAGATCGTCTCAAGCTCTTTGACGATCTCTGCCAGCTCCATGGCCGTAGCATTCTTGATGAAATCGATGAACTGCTCTTTACTGATCTCTCCCATGGCCTGCATCCTCCTGTTGCCTTTATTCTTTCTCAAACTCGGCCGCCCGACAGCTCCATATTGACCTGCCAGGCCTTAACCGGGATTGCCCGCCCAAGGCGCTACCACACCTAAGGTCGGCTGTTACACCCTAGATATCTTTTTGGTTTCTCATACTTTGGTTGCCTCTCCTTGCCTTGCCACCAAGGCCATGAGGCTCCCAGAAAAAGAAATTACCCTCGACTCAGATGAACTCCCTTTTTTCTCATCAATGACAGAAGGCGGCCTGCAATCACCAAGCCCATGACATCCCCAGCAAACAATTCCATTGCTGCCCGCCATTGCCTTCCTGTCACTGGGAAGAAGATTCCTTTTGCCTCCTGACTGCATCCAGGGTCCTAATGAGCTTGCCTGGGATCTCCCTCATGACCCCCATGAGGCCAGCCACCGGAGCATTCAAGAGGAACATGAGCTTGGCCACCAATTCCTCCCGACTGGGCAGGGTGGCTGCTTCTTCCACAGCCTTAGCTTCCAGGAGCCTTCCTCCCACCACTCCTGCCTCTATCTGGAATTTGGGATGCTCCTTCATATAGCCTGTCAAGGCCTTGGCTAAAGAGACAATGTCCCCTTTTCCAAAGGCTATTGCTATGGGACCTCTTATGTGCTCCCTCAGAAGAGCCACATCTGTGCCTTCCATGGCCCTCCTGAGCAAGGTGTTCTTCACCACCTGGTACTCTGCTGAGACCTTCTTGAGTCCCCTTCTCAACTCCCCCATCTCTGAGACCTTCAGTCCAGAGAAACGTGTCAATACAGCCACATCGTACCTGGCGAACTTGTCCCTCAAATCCTCTACGGCTTTTTGCTTATCTTCTCTGTTCACCGAAAGAGTCTCCTTTCCGGCGAAAATCTTTGGTTGGATAACTCCGGCCCTACCAGCCTCGAGTTCTTATTGGAAGCCATGGGCTTTGGCCCCATACACTATCGAACAAGGTTACGAACATACGCAGGATCCACCTTTACACCAGGACCCATGGTGCTGGACAAAGCCATTGCTCGCAGATAGACCCCCTTGCTGCTGGCTGGCTTCAGGCGCACGATGGTCTCCAGAAGGGTCTTTATGTTTTCCAGCAGAGGCTCTCTACCAAAAGAGACCTTACCCACAGGAGCGTGAACCACTCCTGCCTTGTCCACCTTGAAGTCCACCTTGCCAGCCTTGACTTCCCTTACTGCCCGGGCCACATCAAATGTCACGGTTCCCACTTTGGGATTGGGCATGAGGCCTCTGGGCCCCAATATCCTACCCAACTTGCCCACCATGCCCATGAGATCAGGGGTGGCGATGGCCTTGTCGAATTCGAGCCAGCCTTCCTTCTGTATCTTCTCGGCAAGGTCTTCTGCTCCCACGTAATCTGCTCCGGCCTCCTGTGCTTCCTTCTCCTTCTCCCCTTTGGCAAACACCAGCACTCTCACCTGTTTGCCCAAGCCATGGGGTAGCACCACGGCACCTCTGACCATCTGATCTGCATGCCTGGGATCAACACCCAGTCTGATTGCCACATCCACACTCTCGTCGAAGTTGGCATAATGGGTCTGCAATACCAGATCCACAGCCTCCTCCAGGCTGTACCTTTTGGCACTGTCGATCTTTTCCTTGGCAGCTCTGTATTTCTTGCCTCTTCTCGCCATATCCCTCTCCACTTTGCCAGGCTCCGCAGCCCTGGGCATCAGACCATGGGGCCGACCCGTACGGACCGGTTCCCTGGAGGGGCCTGGGAACAGGTGCCTCCGGGCTGCTTCGCGAATTAATCCTCGATCACCTCCAGACCCATGCTCTTAGCCGTCCCTTCCACCGAACGAATGGCCGCATCCAGGTCCTCGGTGTTCAGGTCTGGTAGCTTGGTGCGCGCTATTTCCATGACCTGGGAGCGCGTCACCCGGCCAACCTTTTCCCTGTTGGGCTGACCACTGCCTTTGGCGATCTGCGCTGCTCTTTTCAACAAGATGGAAGCCGGCGGGGTTTTTGTGACAAAGGTAAATGACCTGTCGGCATAGATGGTGACCACCACAGGGATTATCATTCCCTCCTGTCCCTGAGTCTTTGCATTGAAAGCCTTGCAGAACTCCATTATGTTAACACCGTGTTGTCCCAAGGCAGGCCCAACCGGCGGGGATGGAGTGGCCTGTCCTGCTGGAACCTGTAACTTTACCATGCCTACGATTTTCTTGGCCATTGGTTTCCTCTAGCTTGTCAGTTCTTGACTACCTGCACGAAATCCAACTCCACTGGGGTAGCTCGCCCGAAGATACTCACCAGCACCCGTACCTTGCCCTTCTCTGGCTTTACTTCATCCACTATACCATTGAAGTTAAGGAAGGGCCCGTCTATGACCCTCACACTGTCACCCTTCTCGAAGACAAACTTGGGCTTAGGCTTCAGAACACCCTCATTGATTTGCTGGATTATTTCCTCCACCTCCTTGTCGGGCACTGGAGTTGGCTCGGTCTTGCTCCCGATGAAGCCAGTTACTTTCGGAGTGTTCTTTACAATGTGCCAGGTATCGTCGGTGAGCTCCATCTTGACGAAGATGTAGCCTGGGAAAAACTTGCGGTTGGAGGTCCTTTTTTCTCCCTTCACCAACTCCACCACCTTCTCGGAGGGGATCAGAATCTCAGAGAACTTGTCCTCTTGACCATAGGCCCTGATCCTCTCCTCCAGAGCTGCCTTGACCTTGTTCTCGTAGCCCGAGTAAGTATGCACTACGTACCAGCGATGTGCCATGGCCCGCAACCCTTTTTCTTGCCTCTCAGTGTAGGATCCTTCTCATCAATTCATGAAGCCCAACGTCCACCAACCCAAGGAAAAAAGCCATTATTGCTACCAAGACAAGCACCACGGAGGTGGCCCCCAGGGTTTCTTTGCGGGTTGGCCAGGTGACCCGTTTCAGCTCGGCTTTGACTTCCTTGAAGAACTGGACGACCTTTCCATGAATGTCTTTGAAACCAGCCATGGCTCCACCCCTGATTTCAACCCGCCCCAAACATAATGGCAGGCCAGGAGGGATTCGAACCCCCAACCCCCGGATTTGGAGTCCGGTGCTCTAGCCGTTAGAGCTACTGGCCTGTTTGATCGATCTGTTCCAACGCCGCCCCGTCAAGCTGTCATTTGGTTTCCCGGTGGGGCGTGTGCCGCTGACAAAATCGACAGTATTTCTTGAACTCCAAACGGTCAGGCGTAGTCCGCTTGTTCTTGGTGGTAGTATAGTTTCTCCGCTTGCACTCTGTGCAGGCAAGGGTGACTATTTCCCTCATGAGCAGGTCTCCCGTTTCACTCCACGATATCGCTCACCACGCCTGCGCCCACTGTGCGACCGCCTTCCCTTATGGCAAAGCGTAGCTCCTTCTCCAACGCTATGGGCGTGATCAGCTCCACCGTCATCGATACGTTGTCCCCAGGCATCACCATCTCAACTCCCTCAGGCAGCGTCACTACCCCAGTCACATCCGTGGTCCGAAAATAAAACTGAGGCCTGTAACCATTGAAAAACGGCGTGTGACGACCACCCTCCTCCTTCGTCAATATGTAAGTCTCTGCCTTGAACTTCCTGTGCGGCGTTATCGAACCAGGCTTGGCAACAACCTGCCCACGCTCAACCTCATCTCGCTTCGTACCCCTTAACAATATCCCTATGTTGTCACCAGCCTGACCTTGATCCAATACCTTCCTGAACATCTCAACACCCGTACATACCGTCTTGGCCGTAGGCCTTATCCCAACTATCTCCACCTCATCCCCTACCTTGATAACCCCACGCTCCACCCGACCTGTCACCACCGTACCACGACCAGATATCGAAAATACATCCTCTATCGGCATCAAAAACGGCTTGTCCACATCCCGCACAGGCTCCGGTATGTAACTGTCAACCGCCTCCATCAACTTCCATATACACTCATACTCCGGCGCATTCACATCCTTGGAATCACTCTCATATGCCTTCAATGCACTACCTACTATTATCGGTATCTCATCCCCAGGAAAATCATAACTACTCAATAACTCCCTAATCTCTAACTCCACTAACTCCAATAACTCCGGATCATCCACCATGTCAGCCTTGTTCAAAAATACCACCATCGATGGCACTCGTACCTGCTTCGCTAATAAAATGTGCTCCCTCGTCTGAGGCATCGGACCATCAGCAGCCGATACCACTAAAATCGCACCGTCCATCTGCGCTGCACCTGTAATCATGTTCTTTATGTAATCTGCATGACCAGGACAATCTATGTGCGCATAATGACGCTTGTCCGTCTCATACTCAATGTGCGCTATCGCTATCGTCAAACCACGCTCCCGCTCCTCCGGCGCCTTGTCTATCTGATCAAATGGAATGTGATCAGCATAACCCTTCAAACTCAATACCTTCGTAATCGCCGAAGTCAACGTCGTCTTCCCATGATCCACATGCCCTATCGTACCTACATTCACATGCGGCTTCTTCCTCTCAAACTTCTTCTTAGCCATCGCTCACCCTCCTTGTGGTAGCCAGCCTGTTAGCTGCCCACAGTCGCCTGCACCAATCCATCAGGTCTAGGTCATTCACCCAATAGAGTTACTCGGGAACAAAACTATCCCCGAGTTCTTTTTTCTTCGCCCTCCAACAGCTAGGCCCCACAAGCCTTTAAGAATCCTTGCCTCCCTGGCAACCTTCTCGCCCGAGCCCCTAGATCTGAGCTCTGAAATCTCTTGAATCGGCTCTTGGAGCCCACGACCGGGATTGAACCGGTGGCCACTTCCTTACCAAGGAAGTGCTCTACCCCTGAGCTACGTGGGCCTCTGGAGCTTTACACAACCTAGCATGTACGGCCCATACCCCAAATTTGGAAATCCTGGCAAGAGCTTATTCAACAGGATCTAGGGCTGGCATTCATGTCCCGCGATTGTTTCTCACCAGCGTCTCTGCCTGAACTGCCCTGCCCCTCCCTCTAGTAATTCTTCCTCGGAGGTCTGCCCATTTATGGAGCGGGAAACGGGACTCGAACCCGCAACCCTCAGCTTGGAAGGCTGATGCTCTAGCCACTTGAGCTATTCCCGCACCCTTTGCTGCTCAAGATCCCTTGTTGATGGAGAGGGGAGGATTCGAACCTCCGAAGGCTTCGCCGGCAGATTTACAGTCTGCTCCCTTTGGCCGCTCGGGAACCTCTCCGTCCGTCTTGCCCCGCAACGAGCCCAGAATATGGACTCGCGGATCTGATCCCCCTTTGGCTGGAGCTGGCGATGGGATTCGAACCCGCAACCTGCTGATTACAAATCAGCTGCTCTACCGTTGAGCTACGCCAGCACCTGGTAAAAGACCTCTCGGCCCAAAACCTTGAACTATTGATCTTACTAGTGGCTTGTTGCCTTGTCAACAGTATTTTCCAGGTTTCTTCTGCGCATCAGTTCATAGAGCACCACAGAGGCTGCCACCGAGGCGTTATAGGTTGTTATGGCTCCTTCAGATGGTATTCTAACCCAAAGATCGCATTCTCGCCTCACCACTCGCCGCAGCCCACTGCCTTCGCCACCCACCACCAGTCCCACTTCTCCAGGCAATCGGATATCCCACGGAGCCGAGCCCGTGGAATCAGATGTTCCCACAAGCCAATACCCGGCCTCCTTTATCTCCCTCATGGCCCTGGGCAAGTTGCCCACAGCGCACATCCTCACATGTTCCAGCCCTCCGCAGGCAGCCTTGGCAACAGCCGGGCTCAAGGGTGCAGTGCGTTTTCTCTCCATGACCACTCTGCCAGCCCCCATTCCCACACAGGATCTCAAAATAGCCCCAAGGTTGCGAGGATCCTGTATGCCCTCCAGTATGACCATGGGCCCTTGGCCCAAAAGCAGATCCTCAAGCTCCTCCCAGGGAAAGGGTGAGACCAGGGCCACCACCCCCTGGTGGCTTCCCCCACGGGCCAGCCGATGGAGTTGTTCCACTTCAGCCATGTGAACTTCTACCCCTGCGGCCATTCTGAGAATACCCTTTATCCTGGCATCCTTTCTGTTTGAGGTTACCCAGAGCTCTCGCACGGCTCTTCGTCCGCTCTTCAAGGCCTCCTCCACAGGGGTAAGGCCATACAACAACTCCAAAGGCTCCTGAACCATCTTAACCCTGCGGTTCATGCCTCAGTGCGCTCCCACGGGACTTCCTTCTATTTCCTCCAAGAGCTTCAGCGGATCTGCACTCTCCAAGAGCCCTCTGCCCATGACCAAATAGTCAGCGCCTTGCTCCAAAGCCCAACTGGGGCCTGAGACCCTTCTTTGGTCATCTCCAAGGCTCACCCCTTTTGTTCTTATGCCCGGGCTGACCAACACTACATTGTTTCCCCACTTGCTTCTTAGGGTTTGGAGTTCCATGGGAGAACTCACCAGACCCTGGACTCCGGCCTCCACAGCAACTTGGGACCACAGAGCCACCCACTGACTCACTTCTGCCCCCAGGCCCATCTCTTCTAAGTCCTTCCCTTCCAGGCTTGTGAGAACAGTCACCGCAAGCACCAATGGAGCTCGGGCAAGCCCCCTTTTGAGACTCTCATCCCGAACAGCTTCCACGGCTGCCTGCAACATCCTCTTTCCCCCCAGGGCGTGAACATTGAACATGTTCACCCCAAGCGCAACCGCTGCCCTGGCAGCCTGGGCCACAGTGTTGGGAATGTCATGAAACTTGAGATCCAAAAAGACCCCACAGCCCCTTTCCATGATCTTTTCCACTGCCTTGGGGCCCACCCTTGTGAAAAGTTGGCTTCCAACCTTAAAAATACGCGGACCTGCTCCAGCCAACAGCTCCACCCATTCACAGGCCTGCCCCAGATCGTCCGTGTCCAAAGCCGGTATCACGGGTTTCCAGTTTCCAAGAGTTTCCAATGGCTGTGGACCCATTGGCTCCTTCTCTCCTTCCTACAACGCTGAGCTAGCACCACGGATCTGAGTTCTTCCACTGCCTGATCTAGCTCGTCGTTGACAATGACATAATCAAACATTTCCCAGTGCTGAACCTCTGTTTGAGCCCACCTGAGCCTAAGTTCCACCTCCTGAGGGGCATCAGTGCCCCTGCCAAAGAGCCGTTGATTCAGCACCTCCCACGAAGGCGGCAGCACAAAGATCAAATGGCATGGCAGGCCTCCAGACTTGATCTGCTTTGCCCCCTGAATGTCCACATCCATCATGACATCATGGCCTTTCTGAAGCTGCTGAAGGACCCAGGCTCTGGAGGTTCCGTACATGTGATTGTAAAGTCTGGCCCATTCCAGAAATTCCCCGCCTTCTGCCATATTTAGGAAGACCTCCTCGGACACAAAGAAATAATCCCTTCCATGTGTCTCTCCTGGCCTGGGGGCTCGAGTGGTGTGGGAAACAGAATAAAAAAGACCCTTGGTCAGGCTGCAGACCCTGCGACAAAGGGTAGTCTTGCCTGCCCCGGAAGGAGCCGAAACCACGAAAAGCTCACCTCTTGACATTCTAACCCTTGTCAATTTTCCCCTGCCCGGCCGCTCCCTTGGCGCTGCCTGCAGCACAGAGGCGCTGGCCTATGGTCTCGGCCATGAAGGCCGAGAGGATTACATGATTGCTATCGGTCACTATTATGGATCTGGTGCGCTTGCCCTGGGTGGCGTCTATTAGTCTTGAGGCCTTTCGCGCCTCATCCTTGAGGCGTTTCATGGGCGCTGAGCCAGGTGTAAGAATGGCCACCACCCTCGAGGCAGCCACCATGTTTCCATATCCTATGTTCAAAAGCTCCTGTGCCACTTTCACATCCCCCTGACCTGGAGTCTCATTCCAGATTTTGAACCTGTTCCCTCATCCTCTCCAGCTCGGCTTTCATCTCAACCACCCTTTGGGATATCTCGGAGTCCATGCACTTGGACCCCATGGTGTTGAGCTCCCTGTGGATCTCTTGGAGAATAAACTCCAGTTTCTTGCCCACAGGAGGCTGCTCCCCCAACACCTGGGTGAACCTCTCCAGGTGGACCCTCGCCCTCACGATTTCCTCACTTATGTCCGCTCTGTCGACCCAAAGGGCCGCCTCCTGTCTTATTCTTTCTTGGTCCAGGCCCGTATCTGCTGCCAAGATCTGAATCCTTTGCTTCCACCTGGCAAGAAAATTCTCCATGGCCTGGGGTGCCCTCTGCTGGATCATCTCCAATTGCCTGCCCATCCAAGCTGCCCTGCTTCCCAAATCCAGAGAGAGGGCCTCCCCCTCGGCCTTGCGCATTGCATCTAGTTCCTCCAGGGCTATTTTGAGGGCCTCCTGGAGAGCCTCAGCCTCCTGTTCCAATCCATATTCCTGAACATCCCACAAATCCCTCACAGAAGCCAACAGAGAAAGCTCCACATCCCCCATGAGACACAGCTCTTTTTTGAGTGTATCGAGGGCACTCTTTACGGCTCTTGCCTTTCCAAGATGCAATCTTATTTCGGGTTGTTCTGCCTCCTCAAGCTTTTCCCACCTCACCGCCACCTCGATACGTCCTCTGTGACACCTGTTCTGGACCATTTTCCTCAAGGGAGCCTCCAGAGACCAACAGCCCTGAGGCAACCTTAAATTCAGATCCAGGAATCTGCTGTTAACTGACCTGACTTCCACTGCTACCATCAGGTGCTTACCAGGTACCTGCGCCCTGCCATAGCCTGTCATGCTGTTCAATGCTTTTCCTCTTGCCCTTGCTGAGTATGCCTTCTTTGCCACAAATACAAGCTTCGGACCCGCTGAAACCAGCCCAGCAGAGGTTCTGAAGCATAGTCTGGATAGGTCCAATCCAGGGCCCTGAAACTCCCCTCCTTGAAGATCAGGGTAATTTCCCCAAAGATTCCTTTGTCCAGGTAGATCCTGTGGGAATAAGGTTTATGGGTGGCCAGGATGAGCTGGGCGTGGCCCAGGAGCCCAGGATCCAGATTCACTTTGCGATTACCCATGGTATCTCTGAACATGTCCTCTATGGCCTGGGCTCGCAGCTTAATCTCCACCAAGCTCGAGGGATGCAACAGCTGCCTGAATGAAATCATCCTCCTGAGCAGACCAGGCCCCATCTCCTGGGCATAGTAATCCGTATGTTCAAAGCAAATCCGATGGCTTACCATGTCAATGGGCCCGAACTCTTTCTCCAGGGCCTCCAATGCCCTGTTTTCAGGTTCTGCTGGAGAAAAGATTACACTCATCACCAGCTTTACATGTTCAGGCCCTTTGTTTGCCTTAACCTGTATGCTCAAGGAAGCCTCTTTAGAAAAACCCTCATGTGATCCTCAAGGCCTGCTTCAAGACCCTCATGAACTTTTTCTGCCCCACGGTTGCAGTGCCCATCTCCCCCACCACAACTCCTGCGGCCAAATTGGCCATAATAGCCGCATCCTTAGGCGGAGCCCCAGACACAAGGCCCAGGGTGAAAACACTGATGACCGTGTCGCCCGCGCCCGTAACGTCATAAACCTTTTTGGCTACTGTAGGAATGTGCACTTGGGGGGCTCCATCCAGGAAAAGGCTCATGCCCTCCTCCCCCCTGGTTATGAGAAGCATCCTGCATTGCAGCTCCTTGATCAAACTCTGACCTATCTGCTCGAGACACACCGAAGCCCCTTCATTGACTCCAGCAGCCCTCACAGCCTCTTTATAATTGGGGGTCACTGCCGTGACCTGCCTGTAAATGGTGAAGGGACTCACCTTGGGATCAACACAGGCTATTATGCCTCTTAGGCTCATGGCCATCCGAACCTCCTCCATGAGCGGCTCATCCACAACCCCTTTGCCATAATCAGAAACTATTATGGCATCCACGCAAGAGGATTGCCTTCTTATGAAATCACGGAGCTTTTGACCCAGTTCTTGGGAAAGGGAGCCGGACTTTTCGTTGTCTATGCGCACGACCTGCTGGCTGTGGGCTATGATCCTGGTCTTGAGCGTGGAGGGACGTGCTGGATCCAGAAAGATCCCCTCTGTGTTCACACCTTTCTTTCGCACATCGCGCAGCAGCCACCTGCCAGGCTGGTCTGCCCCCACTATGCCCACCAGGGACACCTTGGCCCCCATGGCCCTGAGGTTATTTGCCACGTTGGCAGCTCCACCCCATCGCAGGCTTTTCTCTGTGACCTTGACCACTGGCACTGGCGCCTCGGGAGAGATCCTCTCCACTTTGCCCCAGATGAATTCATCCACTATGAGATCCCCAACCACCAATACCCTAGCATCCTTGAAACGCTGAGGCCATTGAAGCAGTCTGCGAGTCAATGGCCTGGAAGCTGTCTTGGCCTTCTCTTGAATCCTGCTCATGAAATTCTTGCCCCCTGCTCCAAGCCCCATCCCTGTGGACAGCCTTTGAGATGCCAGGAGAGGATCTTTCCTTGCACCTTGCTACGATCCTGCCAACTGGACCTGGAGGGCCAGGGAACTGTCCCCAGGATGCTGGAAATGATCCAGTTGCACAGAACCCTAAGGACCAATCCTCCTTTTAGCACGGCAGTTCTCAGCTCTCCTCTGTGAAGCTGGAAGAACCTGTAACGAGACCTGTAGAATTCTATTCTGGCAGCTGCCAAATGCCTGGCTGCTGATCTGCCCTGGAGGTGAACTGCCCTTGCCTGAGGCACATGGAAAACCGACCATCTTGCTTTTCTCATACGTTCACACCAATCGGTCTCTTCCATAAAAAAGAAGTAACCCTCGTCCAGAAGCCCCACCTCCACCCAAGCCTCTCTTCTGACCATTAGGAAGGCCCCCTTGACTGACTCCACCTCCATGGGGCTTGCCGGGGGACATCTCTTGCTGGGGAACCGGGAGGGCCACAATACCTCCAAAACAGCCTTGGGTAGCAGCTCTGTGGTAAGAGTGGGGGCCCTGCCAAAGCAATTCTGATGCCTTCCATTCTCATGTAGCAAAAGCCCGGCCGCGATGCCCACCCTTGGATGGGATTCCATTACTTCCAGGAGCCTCTCCACAGCACCTGACTCGGGAAAACAATCTGTGTTGAGCAGTAATGCGAACTGGCCTGAGCACCTCTCAAGGGCCATGTTCACGGCCCTGGAAAAGCCCATGTTGCTTTCATTGCAAAGAAGCAGAACCTCAGGAAAAGCTTCCCGCACCGCATCAGCGCTCTTGTCCCAGGAGCCGTTGTCCACCACCCAAACCTCGGTTCTCATGGGCAGTTCCAGTGAATAAAGGTGCCCAAGACATCTCAGAGTGAGTTCCCTGGTATTGAAACTCACCAAGACCACAGAAAGGGTGATTTCTTCTGGTTTGGCCTTTGCCATACCAACAGGCTGGGGCCTCAAAGTCTCTTTGAAAGACTGCATCTCTCCGCTACATCCTTTGGCCCCAAGGTATTGAACAAGTTCTTCTCTTCCCTTCTCAATGCCCTGAACACACAGCCACGGCCACTTGGGCCTCAGCTCTTTGCATGGACAAGCAAAACTCTTCTAAAGGCATCTATGACCCGTTCTACCTGATTGTCTGTCAGCTTTGCCGAAAGGGGCAAAGAGAGGGTTCTCTTTGAAATCTCCAGTGCATTGGGAAAATCTTCATCCTGACAACCCAACAAACTCTGATAAAAGGGTTGAAGGTGCAAGGAGATGAAATGCACACCCGTTCCTACTCCCTGTTGTTTCAGCTCTTCCAGCACAGCGTCCCTGTCCACATCCATATTTTCCAACTCCAGCAGCGGCGTGTACAGGTGTCTGGCATGCACGGTGCCGGGCTCGGGGGGAGCTGGGCATCTCACGGGCAGATCTGAGAAGGCCTCATCATAGCGGGACCAGATCTCCTCCCTCCTCCTTAGGAAGGCTTCTAGTCGGGCAAGCTGGTGAATCCCTATGGCCGCCTGTAGATCCATCATGTTGTACTTGTAGCCAGCATGGAGAATCTGATAGTGACTGTAACCCGATGAAGAATAGCGTTTCCATGCACCCCGGCTCATTCCGTGAAGACTCAAAACTCTTATAAGATCAGCCCAATCATCCTTGTCAGTGGTGATCATGCCTCCCTCTCCTGTCACCAGGTTCTTGGTGACGTAAAAACTGAAGGCAGCTCCATCTCCCAATGTGCCCACTTTCTTACCCTTGTACCATGCCTCGGTGGCATGGGCTGCGTCTTCGATTATTAACAAACCATGCTCTTGGGCCAGATCCCACAAAGGTTCCATATTACAAGGCCGACCGGCCAGGTGAACCACCATAATGGCCTTGACCCGGCCGGCACGCTCCCTGATTGTTCTGGCCACCTGCTCTGGATCCAGGTTCATGCTTCCAGGTTCAACATCAGCAAAAACCGGAGTGGCTCCCACGTGAACAATGACGTTGGCTGTGGCCGCAAAGGTCAAGGGGGTGGTTACCACCTCGTCTCCGGGGCCTACGCCGGCCGCCAGGAGCAAAAGATGCAGCCCGGCTGTGCAGGAGTTGAGCCCAATGGCGTGTCGTGAGCCTATATATTGGCGAAACATCTCCTCGAATTTGGCCACCTTGGGCCCAGTGGAAAGCCATCCTGATCTGATGGAGTCTACCACCTCTGCGACTTCCTCTTCACCTATGGCCGGGCTTCCAAAAACAATGAAGTCTTCCTGATTCATTGACACCTCACCATGAAATTGCTCCTTGCGCAGGATTCCCCGGTGATCTCATTCCATTTTGTGGGAAAAGGCCGGGGCATAGGGCAATGTCGTTTTTTTTCGCTAGTTATTCCTCCGAGATATACTTGCCTGCAAAAATCTGCTCCAGGAGCTAATTTAGCTTTGCCAGGATGTAGTTTTTGCTGGTGAGTCTTCTGTGCCTTTGATTCAGCACAAAGCACTATCTATTATGATGCAGGCTCCTGGGCTCTTTTCGCAAGGTCTCAAGAGTTTGTCCTTTTGCTTTGACAGAGTTTTCCTCTTACAGCAGAAGCCGAGATCTTCCTATAAAATTCAGCTACCTTGACTGCCTGTTCTGTGATGGAAAAATCCCTCAGGGCCCTGTTTCTGGCTGCATCACCCATGGATTTTCTCAGCTCAGGGGCCAGGATCATCTTTTCCATGGCAGCTGCCAAAGATTGCGGCTCCTCCTCCACCAAGATCCCCGTTACTCCATCCTCCACAAGCTCCTCCAACATGCCCCTTCTTGTGGAAACTATGGGTTTACCCATGGCCATGGCTTCTCTGATGGCACGGCAGGTACCGTCTGAGCCTGGGACCAGAAATACCTTCAGATCAATGGCAGCCAGGTAATCCACATAGTCCTCCCCCCGGTAACCGGGGAATAGCACCCTGTTTTCCAAACCCATCCTCCTGGCCGGCTCCATTGCCACCTCCCTAATGTGGGTCCCCCTGCCCAGTACCAGGAGTTTCACGGGTAGGTTCTTCTGGGTCAAGATAACCATGGCATCCAACAGAAGGTGGAATCGTCTGTGCCTTTGCATCCTGGCCACGATTCCTACCAAAACCTCCTGAGGGCCCACTCCCAAAGCAGCCCGGATGTCTTTGCTCACAAGGCCTGGATCAAAACGCTTCAAATCCACAGCCCCTTCCACCAGAAGACAGTTTTTGGGATCCAATGCGAAGTTGCGTACATTCTCCTCCATGGCCTTCTTGGAGAATTCCACCAGGCCCTGGGTGCCTTTGCCCAAGAGCCATTTGTTCCAAAGTGATGGATGCAAAGGACGAGCCTTGTGATTTGTGCGCACTATGGGGATCCCACAACGCCTAGAAGCCCAGGCACCCAGTACATGGTCATGGCTGAGATGGCTGTGGATTATATCGAAGCTTTCCCTCTTCAGGAATGAGGGCAGAAAGCAGAAGTCCTGCAATGTTTCCAAGGGGTCCAGGTACCGGTTCAGGTGAAACCGTGTGGTAACGTTGAGTTTTCTCTCCTTAGCCTTTCCTTCCACGGAAACCGGATAATCCAAGGGAGGCTTTCTGCATGCCAGGAGGATTTCTATCCCCATGGTCTTGAGCTCGCTACAGAGGTTTACCACAGGCTCGGCCGGCCCGGTCCATTTCCAGTCGCTGAAGAGATGGAGCACTTTCATGTTCTTGCTTTCCTTTGGAGGCTCAGGCACTCCACCTCTTTTCTCAGATCACGAAACCTCTGTCTGGAGTATTGATTGCCCATGTACATTCTTAGGAACTTCATTCTGGAGAAAGCTCTCACGGATTCAGGCAAGGAGGCGTCCAGCTGGGCCAGGTTGCGCACGATCTTGGCCCTTGGGACCCTCTTGCCGAAACTTACATCTTCCAGATCCAGGAAAAGGATCCGGTTGCCTTCTTGGGTTGTCCTGACCATGAGATTTGTGGCCTTGAGGTCCCTGTGGAATATGCCTTGGGCGTGCATTCTGGCCAGGGTGTGGGCCAGATCCTTCATGAGCTGCTTTTTTTTGCAGCCTTGGGGACCCACAGACTTTACCAGATGATCCATTCTCACTCCATCCTGAATCAGCTCCATTATGACTCCTGAGGAAAAAAAACCTCCTTTGTTCACTTCCCACATGGCCATGGGCTCCGGCACATAAAAATCTCTGGCCATCATCCCCCATGCACCCACCCAGAACCGTCTGGCCCTGGAAGGCATCAAGGCCCCAAATACTCTCCACCAAGGGCTTCTTAGGGTTTGCTCTTTTATGCAAAAAGCCAAGGGCTTGCCATCGAGCTCCAATCCACATCGAAAAACCCTCGTAGGACCCGAAATCTTTAACACCTTCTGGTCTTGAGGACTCAGAGTCTCTTGTGCCTCATCCAAAGCCTTGAGTACGGCTTCCAAGGGAAAATCTCTTTTTCTGATAACAACTCCTCCAGGAATCATCTCCCTGGCAAACCCACTATTGTTTCTCAAACACCTCCTGGTCTTGCTCCTTTGACGCTTGCGAAGCATTCTTTGCTTAATCATTCCTATGGACTCTTCCCAGGAGCAGACATCTCGGGCAGAGTGGTTTTCCAAATAGGCCTCCAACAAGGAGCTCTCCTCACCGGGTGTCAATTCCTTTCTCAAAGACATGAGAATCTGAGCCACGTTCCACTTTCTTTTTTTCTCCCCCAAAGGTTTGCCCGTGCTTATCCTGTGCAGGTCCAAGAGCCAAAACAAGGGGCTTCCCTCACTGGTCTTTCCCACCAAGAGGTTGTCTCCATGGAGATCTTTGTGCAGGATTCCCATGTCGTGGATCCAGGCCAAATATGCCCCCAGGGCTTTCAAGATACTCGTTCTTTGTGTTCTCTGGAGCTTCAATTCTTGGGTAAGGGTGGAAGCCCCCAGGATTGCCTGGCTCACAAAGATGCCCTCCAGGGGAATCCCATTTCGTAGGATCTCCCCCATCAGCAAAGGTTTTGGAGCCAATACCCCCATCCTGGAAAGCACAAAGGAGTTGCTCCATTCCTTCCTCCATTGAAACCCTCTTACTCTGTTCCAAAGGGCCCTGGGCAGGCCCAGTCTGAAATATCTCTTGAGCACAATCGGCTCCAATCCAGGCAGTTCCACCCAGAGCACCTCTCTGATCCTGGAACGATTCATGACTCTAGAGTGATAACCCCCCTGCAACAGAGATTCCACATGCTCCAGCAGCAATGGTGAGGCCATGCTGGAGGCGCACCACCGCCACGGTGAATCCTTGCCCTCCAGAAGCATGTTGGCCTCCTTGTGCCAGTTCTTCCCCATTTCTGCTTCCACTGCCACCGGCTCATCACCTGTGCAGAAAATCCCAGGCAGGTCTGAGCTGGTTTTCTCTGGAAGATGCACAAATCTATTTGGGAGACGGTGTTTTCTCCGGCCCAAACCCTGCAGAGGCCACCTCCAGGTATAGTCTTTCCATCTCGGCCAGATGCCATTGCTTGGAGATCTGTTCAGAGGCCTTTCTGGCCTCTTGCCCCATTTGGTCTCTCAATCTTTCATCTTCCAGCGCCAATATCCTATCCCTCAGCTGGCTGACATTTCTGGGGTCTGATACCAGGTAACCTGAGATCCCATCTTTGATCAGCTCAGAAGCCCCGTTCCAACTGGTCGTAACAACCGGAAGACCGCTGGCCATGGCCTCCAGGCAGACATTGGCACAGGGATCATAGAAGGTAGGATGCACCAAGATGTCCACACCACTCATCAAGAACTCTGGCCGTTTCACAGGACCCAGAAAAACAACAGGTATTCCAGCCTTCAGAGCCTTTTGCTCATAGGGTGCCTTTTTCCCCCGGCCAGCCACCAGAAGAAGGAAACATGATGGCATGGGCTCCTTCAAAGCCTCCAAGAGACAATTCAAGCCCTTGAGCCTGAAATTGTGGGCCAGAAACAAAATGATCACACGATCATCTGAGAGGCCTAATCTGCTTCTCACCTCGGCCCTCCACTTAGGTCTGTTCTCTGGATGAAAAGTGTTTATGTCCACACCATTGGGAATCACACGAATCCTTTGGGGATCAATGCTGGGATAGGACCTCATGATGTCAGCTGCCACCATCCAGGAATTGGCCACCACTGCTCGGGAGCCTCCATTTTCGTATATTTTGGACTCTATCCAGAGATTCACGGCCAGTTTCAGTGAAATTCTCAGACGCATCCAGGCCAGCCACCTTCTCCACCCTGGTTCGTGGGAGATTATTTCCCTTGCAAGCCAGGCCCTTTCGGATCCCCCCCCGGGCCGATGAACATCCACCCCCCATGTGGCTCCAAAACCCTGAATCACATCAAAGTCTTCAGCGCTGAGTCGTCTCCGGGCAGAAAGGCAAAGAGACAAGGCCTTTGCCCCTCGTGGGTATGGTAACATGGGTAAGCTATGGGTCTTGATTCCCTCTAATTGCCCTTGGAAACTGTGAGCCAATACATGCACCTGGTGACCCCGTTGCAGGAGTCCCTGGGCCAGAGAGCTGGCATAGCCTTCCCCTCCACCCCGAGTTGAATCCAGATGATCAATTACCAGGGCCACCTTCATTTTCGGCCCCTGTCTGCCTTTGCTCTAGTTCCCAAAGCTTGGCATACTTGGCGAAGACATAGAACATGGTGGAAACAACTATGATCAGGCCCGGCATTCCATCTCGGAAGCCCTGCTTTATGAGATACTCCTTCAGGAACCGGCCCAAAGGGTGTGTGAGCATCTTGTAGAGGCTGAAGCTTTGCCCACTTTTCATGAGCTCCATGGCAGCCATCTGAGAATACTTGTCTATGGTGCGAATCTGGTGACCGAAGGATTCGTAGTTATAATGGAGGATGTCGTTCTTGAGGCGTCCCAACCCACCCTTTATCTCCACGGCTGCGTGAGGCTCTTGGCCTCCCCACCAATTCCCCTCGCTCCTAAATAGCCTCACCGAAAGATCAGGATACCATGCCCCATGTCTTATCCATCTGCCCAAATAAAAAGAACAGCGGGGTACCAGAAAGCCCTGTACCGTCTCGGCTGCATGCAACACTGCATGCTCCATCTCCTTGCGGAGTTCTGGAGGAACAACCTCGTCTGCATCCACCCACAAGATCCATTCTCCTGTGGTTTGCTGCTTGGCAAAATTCCGCTGTTGTATGAATCCAGGCCACTGCCTCTGGAAGATCTTGTTCGTATACCTGGAGGCCACCTCCAGGCTCTGATCCGTACTGAAGGAATCCACCACCACTATTTCGTCCACCCAGGCAATACTTCTAAGACACATCTCCAGAGTGGATCCGTTGTTGAAGGTCAGGACTGTGGCCGATATGGCAGGACGTCTCATGGGCACCCATCCCGGAATTCCAGAAGCTCCTGTGCAGCCTCAAGCACATCCTCCACCCGAATGTCCAGCAGACACCTGTTATGCCCTTCGGGACAACGCCTTCGGAAACAGGGTGAGCATGGCAGCCCCACACTGGCTATGCGGTGAGGACCCATGGGGGCTGTGGCTGATGGATCTGTAGATCCAAAAACCGCTACCACTGGCACCCCAAGCACTGCGGCCAGATGCATGGGTCCGGAATCGTTGCAAAGTATAAGATCACACCGGGATATCAATGCAGCCAGTTTGGGCAAGTCCGTAAGCCCTGCCAGGTTAAGAGCATCTCGGCCTAGTTCATGGGCCATGCCAGCTGCAACATCCCTCTCTAAAGAGTTCCCCAAGAGTATGACTTTGGCCCTGTGGGAGCGCATCAAGCCTCGGGCAACGGCCACAAACCTCTCGGGCGGCCATATTTTTGCAGGCCCGTAGGCCGCTCCAGGACAAATACCTATCAAGCATCTGCCAGACATACTCTTGCCAATCCTCCCCAAGGCCCACTGTTGGGCCTCCGGAGGAATCCTGAGATGCACAGCCGCCTTTTCCCCTTTCCATCCCATGGCCTTCAAGAGCTCCAGGTAAATTTCCGAATGATGTGCAGCTTTGGGACGCCTGGAAGCCGGTACGGATGGATCCAAAAGAAGATCACGCCATTGCCCTGCATAACCCCACCTCTTTGGTACACCGGCCCAAAAGGCGATCCATGCGGACCTAAAAGAGTTGGGAAACAGAATCGCCCTTTGAGCCCTGAGGCTCTTGAGGAGCCTTATGCGTCTCCTTGTACCTTTAGGCCAGCCCCAGACATGATCCGCTACCTGCGCCATACGGACCAACTCCACGAGGCTGGAAGGGCAGACAACGTGTATGTCTTCTTCGGAAAGCCATTTTCTGAGTGTACACAGAGCTGGCAGCGACATGATGGTGTCGCCCAGCCAGTTCACCCCTATCACTACCGTCCGAGAAGCTCCTGGGGCCGAGTTTGTCCCGGCCATCCCCTCACCTCACTCCTGCAGGGGCGTGGCCTCATCGATGAGCATCACTGGGATGTCCTCATCGATGCGATATACCAACTTGCAATGGTGGCACACAAGCTGGTTGGCGGATTCACGATATTCCAACTCACCCGTGCAACCAGGCTCCCTTACACACTTGGGGCAGGCCAAGATTTCCAGGAGATCCTTAGCAAGGGCCATTGTAGTCCTCCTGAGTCAAACTTTTATGCAACTCATGGCCAGAAAGCCTGCATCATCCAGACGATCCAATGATGCAAGAAGCCTGAGGCACATCCCAAGTCAGATTTTCTATGCCTTGAAACATATCCATTTCCAAGTCTTCCTCCCCAAAAAGTCTTGAACGGCTTAGGGCGAATCATCCGGGGAGGCTCTGAGCTACCCAGTTAACCTGCAGGTGTCAGTGATCTGGCTCAAGCATCACAATGAACCATATCTTGAGACCAACTGCCCTTTGCTCAAAGGCACTGTGGTCTTTTCTCTCCTGTCCACTTGGCGAGTGGAAATCTAAAGATTTCTTAATACGCCCGTGGATCGAGGGCTGGGCCCCAAGCTCACGAACTCCCTGGTCAATGATTGGAGTCAAGAGATGTTTATGTGTGCAGGGACTCCAGAGTCTCTTGCCAACCATTGGCACATCCAGGCCCATTGCTTGGCAAGCCCATCCCTCAACCTCACCTTGGGCTGGTAACCCAGCTCCTTTCTCGCCAGGTTCAGGTCCGCCATGGTGTGACGCACGTCTCCCAGCTCAGGCTTTTTCCAGGACACCACCGGTGTGCTCCCGGTCACCTCTTGGAGGATGGCCAGCACTTCTTTGAGGGTGGCCCTGGCTCCACCTCCTATATTGTAGACCTTGCCTGGCTGACCCACCTCTGCCGCCTTTAGGTTGGCATCCACTATGTCTGAGATATATGTGAAATCACGGCTTTGTGTTCCGTCCCCATAGATAGTAAGGGCTTTGTTGCTCCATATGGCCTTGAGGAACCGGTGAAAAGCCATGTCGGGCCTTTGCCTGGGGCCGTAAACCGTAAAATATCTCAGACTCACCGAAGGGACTCTATAGTTTTTCCAGTACAGAACACAGAGGTGTTCCGCAGCCAGCTTGGTCACGCCATAAGGGGAAAGGGGTCTAGGCAGGGCATTTTCAGAGCTGGGATACCTGGATTGATCTCCGTACACAGAGGAAGAAGATGCGTAAACCAGCCTGCGAAGCCTGACTTCTCGGCAGGCTTCCAGAAGTCTTTGGGTTGAAAAGACATTGTGGTGAAGATAATGGTTAAACTCTTTACCCCAGCTGGATCGCACGCCGGCCTGAGCAGCCAAGTGATAAACCACCTCCACCCCATCGAGAACCCCCTGGAGGTCCATCTCCGCCAAGTCCCCCCGGATCAACTGGAAGCCCTTGTATTTCCTCAATTCCTCTATGTTGGCTTGTTTCAGCTCCAGTTGATAGGCTCGGGTAAAGCAATCCACCCCCACCACCTCATGGCCCTGCTCAAGAAGTGCCTGGGCCATGTGAGAACCTATGAAACCGGCCACTCCTGTAACCAGGCACCTCACGAGGAGGCCTCCCCTGCCACTGCTTCCACGGGCTTCAATGGCCAGCCGTTGGCCCTGTCCTTTTTCATCAAGAAGTTCACCTTCTCAAGGACCTCCTCTGGGTCTATGGCCTCCATACAGGCCTTTGTGACACATCCTCTCTTGAAACAGGGACTACAGGAGATCTCTTTGCGCACAACAATGTTGTTGGCCCCATATGGACCCGTGCGCCATGGGGCAGTGGGGCCAAAGAGGGCCACAACTGGCGTTCCCAGGGCTGCGGCCATGTGCATGGGTCCCGAATCAGTTGATACAACCACCTTTGCCATTTCCAGTATGGCCATAAGCCCGGGAATATCAGTGCTGCCCCCCAGGTTCAATGCTGGGTTCTTCATGTTTGCCCTTATACTCTCCAGATAAGGGATCTCCTCCTGGACCCCCACCAGAGCCACCTGGAAACCCAAACGTTCAATCAACCCATCCCCCACTCTGGCAAAGGCTGTTTGGCTCCATCTCTTGCTCTGCCACCGCGCCGAGGGTACCAACACAGCCCAGGGGATCTGTGGATCCCAACCCCTGGAGGCCAAAAACTCTATCATGCGACCCTTGGCCTCTTTTGGTGCCCGCAGTCCGAACTCTGGTTCCTTGACATGGCAGCCTCCCAGGCTGGCAGCCAGCTGGAGGTATCTTTCCACTGCATGCATTTGGCCGTTTACATCCCCAAGGGTCTCATGCAGAAAAATCTTGCTTATCCTTTCCTTGGTCCATCTCAAACCAACCTTTCTGCGGGCTTTGGCCAACCCCATCCATATGCCGCTTTTGAGAAGCCCCTGGAGGTCTATGGCTATATCGTAAGGCCTTCTCAACTGTGCCACCAAAGCTCTGATCTGGGAAATGGTAACAGGCCAGTTCTCGGGTTTCTTGAACTGCCTGGGCCAGGAGGATCTTCTAGAAACCAGTATTGTATCGACTCCTGGATGACACCTAAGCACCGGCTCTGCAGCCTCCTCCACCAGCCAGTGGATTCGTGCTGCGGGAAATTGCTTTTTCAGCACAGGGATCACCGGCAAGGCCTGAATCACATCCCCCAGGGAACTCATCTTTATGACCAGAATATCCACTTAACAACACCTATGAAGTCTCACCATCAAACCATTAACCTCTCCAATAAGGCCTCCAGGCTGCCCATGCCTTGCACCTCCAGATCCACCTCTAAAGCCATGAGCAGAGGCACATCCAGGCCTGTCTCCCTGATCTTCCAGATATCTTTCTCTGTTGTGACTATGAGGTCCACCTCTCCAACAAGGCTCTTTATACATGAAGCATCGTGGGGAGTATACCAGTGATGGTCTGGGAAAAAAAGGCAGGGGCCCAACTCGGCCCCCAAGGCTCTGACCATGTTGCCAAGCCCATGGGGATCTCCTATGGCACAGACCAAGGCTGCCTTTTTGCCCCTCAGGAACTCCACAGGGTAGGTCTGCTGGCCCCCCATGACCCTCAGATTCTTGGCCCTCAAAAATGCTCCAATGGATGGGATCGGCTTTGTTGCCTCTGAGTATTGGATCTGGGATCCCCCATCTGGCTCACCTGTAAATACAAGCAGTTGAGCCCTCTTAAGAGAACTCACAGGTTCCCTAAGGGGGCCTGCTGGTATTAGTTTGTTGTTGCCCCAGGGTCTCGGAAGCCTTGCCACCACAAGATCCAAATCACGAGCCAAGGCCCTGTGCTGAAATCCGTCATCCAGGATGAAAACATCGCAGTGATTTGTCTCCCAAGCCGCCATGCCTGCCCTAAACCTGTCAGCCCCGACCCAAATTGACACTCCCTTTAGTCTTTGGGCCATCATGTAAGGCTCGTCTCCTGCGGCTCTGACAGATACCTTGCTTCCGTTGCCTTCGCTTACCTGCAGGATGGAAGAGGTTCTAGACCTTCCATAACCTCTGGAAAGAACAGTGACCTTGGCGCCCTTTTGTTTGAGTAAGTCTGAAAGCAGGATCACCATGGGGGTCTTGCCGGTCCCGCCTGCGGTCAGGTTCCCCACCGAGACAACAGGAGCCGGAAGCCTCCTTACCCCGATTCCCTTGTCATACCATCTGTTCCTGAGATGGACCGCCCCTCTGTAGAACCAGGAGATACACCCAAGGGGCACTCCCCATGCGTCCCGGGGCTCCTGAGCGAACCTCACCCTGGATTCCACAGCAGCCCTCAAGCCCAAGGGTCTCTCTCCAAAAGGGGTTCCAGGATCTCCATGGTCCTTTGGGTGGCTCCCCTGTGGGCCAAAAGCACTGATTGTGCCCTATGCCCCATCCTCTCCACCAGTTCCGGATTTCTCAGGAGTTCCCCCACAAAAAGGAGCAGCTCTTCTTCATTATTCACGGATCTGGCTCCGCCAGCTTTCAACAGCACAGAGGCTATTTCCCTGAAATTCTCCATGTGAGGACCAAAAACCACCGCCTTACCATGCAAAGCAGCTTCCAGAGGGTTGTGGCCTCCTTTTGGTACCAAACTGCCTCCCACAAAAACAACCGTAGCCAAAACATATACCTGAGCCAACTCTCCAATACTGTCCAACAGGATGACCCTGGCCCCTGGGCGTGTTGGCCTGGTCCTTCTGCGGACTTCAACACCCATGCAGGCCACAAGGGTTTCCACCTCATCGAACCTTTCGGGTGCTCTAGGAGCAATCACCAGGTAAAGATTGGGATTGGCTTGGGACAGCTTTAGAAAGGCTCTTAGAATCACTTCTTCCTCTCCAGGGTGTGTGCTTCCTGCCACCCAGACCTGAGCCCCATTGGGTATATTCAGTAAGGTTCTCCAATGGGATTGCTCCAGCGGTGGAATGGAAACATCGAACTTCATGTTGCCCACCACATGGACCCTGGCTGGATCAGCACCCATGGCAACCATTCTTTCTGCTGACTCCTGGGACTGCATGCAGAAAACCTCAAAACATTCCAGCACCGTCTTGAAAAGGGACCTGAACCTCTTGTATTGGGGGAAGGAGCGATCTGATATTCGGCCGTTTACCATGGCTGAGGGGATCTTGTGGCGTCTCATACCAGCCAGGAGGTTTGGCCATATCTCCGTCTCAGCTGTGATGAAAAGGCCAGGACGCAAACTGCGGATCGCCCTTTCAACACTCCAAGGCAGATCATAAGGCAGGTAAAAGGTGTCTCTGATGCCTCGGGCCTTTGCCTTGGCCACTGCCTGCCCCGTGGAGGTCACTGTGGAAAGCCATACCCCCCTTTGCTTGCAGGCAGAGCTCAAGGCTTCTAGGAGGGGAAGGCTTGCCATTACCTCTCCCACCGAGACTGCATGGAACCAAACGCCTGGGTGTTGCTGACCTCTTAGACGGGGAGCCTTGCCCATGAGTTTCTCAAAGAAACCTGTGCGCATCCTAGGTTTCAAGGCCAAGAGGCTCGCCCACAAAGGGCTTCCCAGTGCCAGGGCCACCATGAGTGCCGCGTTGTACAAAGCCACAGGGCCTTGCATGGCACTTTCAACCCGCTGGTGAAAGGAAGTATTCATCTGCTCTCTGGGTTATGAGTTTCATCCTTTGTTCCAAGGCCTCTCGGATGTGCTCTCTTTGGGAAGCGTCGGCCTGGGCTGGTACCCACAAAGGATGATCCCAAATGAAGATTCCCTGGGTAAAAGGCATGGGCAAGACAAGGCCGTCCCAACTGGGTATCTCCAAACGACTCCTTGTACTGAAAGATACTGCAATGATGGGAAGCCCCGTTTTCCAGGCCAGCTCCACGATTCCCTTTTGCACCTTATAACGAGGCCCCCTGGGCCCATCGGGGGTTATGACTATGTCTTGGCCTTCCTGAGCACTTCTGATCAATTCCCTGAAGGCCCGTGCCCCACCCCTGGTGCTGGATCCCCTTACACTGCCGAAGCCAAAGTGAAGCATGACCCGGCGGATTATCTCTCCATCTGTGTGCTGACTGATGAGGATCCTAAGCCCCCTTCCTCTGTAGAAGAAAGGCGCCATCAACATTCGGTTGTGCCAAAAAGCCAGAATGACCCGCTGCCCCCCCAACCAAAGTCTCCTGGCCGGCTCGGGGTTGATTTCCACCCAGCGGATGCTCTTCTCCAATGCCCTAAGAAGCCAGTACACAAGCGGTGGAAGCCCTCGTACAAGGGTTGAGCGCACAAAACGCTTACTCACCTGGGCCCTCCTTCAAGCCCAATGGCTCTTGCTTGGTAGCTGTCCATGGATTCGGCCTGAAGTCTGTAAAGACGCGCATACTCTCCGTTGAGTTTCAGGAGGCTTGGGTGATCACCTTCCTCCACTATGGTTCCCCTCTTTATCACCACTATGCGCTGGGCATTGCGAACCGTGGAGAGGCGATGGGCTATGACCAGCACCGTACGGCCTTTCATCAAGACCTCCAGGGCCTTTTGCACCTCTTCTTCAGACTCTGCATCCAGGGAGGATGTGGCCTCATCCAGAATCAATATGGGGGCGTCCTTTACGAGGGCTCTTGCTATGCATAACCTCTGGCGCTCACCGCCTGAGAGTTTTGTGCCTGCTTCCCCGATGATCGTATTATATCCCTCGGGGAGCATTTCTATGAAGCCATGGGCATTGGCCGCCATGGCTGCAGCCCGGATCTCCTCCAGGGATGCGCCTGGTCGACCATAGGCAATGTTGTTCAGTACAGTGTCGTTGAAGAGCACCGTGTGCTGAGTGACCAGTGCTATTTGCCCCCTGAGGGAGCTCAGAGTGACCTCCCGTACATCATGGCCGTCTATCATGACCACTCCTTCGGTGGGATCAAAAAAACGGGGAATCAAATGGGCCAAAGTAGTCTTGCCTCCACCGCTTTCTCCCACCAGGGCCACAACTTCACCCTTGGATATGCGAAGATTCACATGGGAGAGCACCCTTTCTTGGCCATAACCGAAACTCACATCCCTGAGTTCCACGGCCTGAGTTATGGGAGCCAAGATCCTGGCCCCTGGCATTTCCTTTACCTCAGGTTCTTCGTCCAAGACCTGGAAAATGCGCTCTGCCGCAGCCATGCCTTCTTGAACCAAGAGGTTCAACTTGTTAAGTCTCTTTATGGGCTCGTAGAGCATCCCCAGAGCAGCAATGAAAGAGAAAAAAGCCCCTGTAGTCATCTCTCCATTGAGCACTCTGTAGCCGCCCACATATATGGCCGCAGCAGCCCCGATTCCACCCAGTGTTTCCATCAGTGGGGAAGAAAGTGCTCTAATCCTGTAACGCTTCATGAGGGTGCGAAAAAGCGCCTTGTTCTCCTTGCAAAATCTCTCTTTTTCTCTTGCCTCCTGGCAAAAAGCCTTCACCACAGGCTGACCCGAGAGCACCTCATGTAAAATGGTGGTGAGAGAGCCCATCTGTACTTGGGATCTTCTGCTGAAACCCCTGATGCGTTTGCCCATCTTGGCAAGAGGGGCCACCGCAGCAGGAAAAACTATGAGAGACACCGTGGCCAGGAGCCAGTCATTGTGGAAGATGACCCCAACCAAGGCGCAGATGGTAAGAATATCTTTCAAGAAACCTGTCACAGCATCGGTCACCGTGCCGTGGAGCAGATTTACGTCGTTGGTGATCCTTGAAATGAGCTGTCCCGTCGGATTTCTGTGAAAAAAAGAAAGGGAGAGATCCTGCAGGTGGCCGTATACTTTTTCCCTCACATCTGCGATGACCCGCTGACCCACCCAGGCCATGAGATATGCCTGACCGTAATCGGCAAGCCCCTTGCCTAGACTCACTCCCATCACAGCCAGGGGTAGCAAAGCCAGCATTGTGGCGTCTTGCTCCACAAATATGCGATCCACTACCGGCTTGACCAGCCATGCCAGGGCGCCTGAGAAGGCCGAGTAGATGCCCATGCAGGCCACGGCCCCAACAAGCCTCCTGATGTAAGGACGCACGAAACCCAAGAGCCTGATATAGATCTTCACTGCTTCTCTCCTTCACTGCCCAAGGATGAGCAAAGCCTCGGTTCTCTGCCCAGCATCTCTGAGGCCATACGGGCCACATTGATACTGGCTCTCTGGGTGCCTAGATCCTGGGCCAACCTGGCCATGGCTTCCTGCATTTTTGTGCGCCGGCAGGGGTCCTCTAGAAGATCTGATATCTCATCAGCCAACCTTTGGGTTGTGAAATCCTTTTGGATCAGCTCTGGCACCACCTTGTGGCCTGCCAATATGTTCACCAGGGAAACATGTTTCACCTTTACCATGGCTCTGGCCAGCAAGTAGCTCACCCAGGAGGCCTTGTAAACCACCACCATGGGGGTGCCCAGCAAGGCGGCTTCCAGGGTTGCAGTTCCCGAAGCCACAGCCGCCACTGTTGATACACGCAAGACATCATGAGCCTTCCCCTGGATCACCCTGACTCCAGGGCATATGTTTTGGGCTCTCATGCGAATGGGTTCTAGTTCCAGAGCAGGAGAAAGGGCCACCACGGGTATAAGCCCGTGGAGCTTGCCCGTGAGAATCCTGGCCGCTTCCAACATGACCGGTAAGATCCGTTCCACTTCCTTGGAACGACTCCCGGGCAGAAGCCCCAAAATTGTACATTGGGGATTCAGTCCCAGGTCTGTCATGGCCTGTTGCCTGGAGTTTTCCATGGGGATCTCTTCCAGAAGTGGATGCCCCACATATGTGGCTGGTACCCCACCTGAACAAAAGAATTCCTCCTCAAAAGGCAATATCACGGCCAATCTTTCCACCAGCCTGGCCATCTGTCTGACCCTGCCTCTTCTCCAGGCCCAAGCCTGTGGGGCTATGTAGTAAAGGATCCTGATCCCTCTTTTTCTCAGGGCCCTTGCCAGCCATAGGTTGAAGTCTGGAAAGTCCACCAGAATAGCAAGGCTTGGATTTCTGTCTTGGACGGCCCTAAGCAGCCTTCTCCTGGCCGTGAGAATGGCCTTGAGGTGGGAGAGCACCTCCGAGATTCCCACCACCGAAACCCCGGAGATATCCACCAAGAGCTCCACCCCCTTTTTCTGCATATGCATGCCGCCCATACCCCAAAGCCTCAGATGAGGACACATTTCCCTCAAAGCAGCTGCCACATGGGCGGCGTGCAGGTCGCCCGAGGGCTCCCCAGCCACCATCAAGACCTGAGACGTCCCTTTCATGGATTTTCAAGCCCGCAGATTCAGGTTTTCCAGTCAGAAACAGCTCTTCTCTCTAGTGGCAGCCAATACCGGTCTTCATGAGGGCTTCATACGCCAGTTTATTTCTCCGGTTTGAAACCTGCTGCCCAACTCCCCTGCACGTGTGCTCTTAAAAACATTAGGTGTAGGGAGACATTTCCCCGTGTTTACATTCATGTTTCTGCTGTTTACCTGAAGCATCACAGATCAAGATACCAAGCCTAGATCCTGGGGCACATTGGCCTCTATGCTAGAACAAACAGCCAGTGCCACCTCCAGACACCTCAAAGCCGTGAGTCCATCGACCTCGGGCTTTCCACCCCTGGTGATCACATCTACGAATGAACTAACCTCTTCCAGCAGAGCGTCACCTGGTTCCATCTGAAGTTTCTCACCGGCGATTCTGGGCAGTGTGCCAGGGGCCTGAGGTGGAAGCTTCCTGAATATCTGTGCCTCAGTCCTTGCGAAATCTACTGAGATGTATGTATCCGGCTGGAATATTCTTATCTTTCTAAGGCTCTTGGCCGAAACCCTGCTGGCGGTCAAATTGGCTACCTGCCCCTTGGGAAAGCGAAGCCTTGCACTCACCATGTCATAGGTGGAGGTCAACACAGGCACACCTATGGCCTCCACTTCCACTGGAGTTTCCCCCAGCAAGTCCAGCACCAAGTCTATGTCATGGATCATCAGATCCAAGACAACGTCAACATCTGTGCCCCGCCCTGGATACGGGCTGATCCTCTCGCAATTGAAAAAGAGAGGCTTTCTTACCCTAGTTCTTATCTCCCGAAAAATGGGGTTGAATCGTTCCAAATGACCCACCTGCAAGACCACACCCTTCTCAATGCACAGATCCACCATTTCCTGGGCTTGCTCCAGGGTGGCAGCCATGGGCTTTTCCACCAGTACATGAATCCCTTTGTTCATGAGCCAGGTTGCTATCATGTGGTGATCAGTGGTGGGCACAGCCACGGTGACCGCGTCCACCCGTGCTTGAAGATCTCTGAAATCCGTCATGGGCTGGGCACCGGTTTCCTTGGCCACCGCCTTGGCCCGCTCGTACAACAGGTCCACCACAGCCACCAGTTCCACTTGAGGCAACTTGGCATACTTGAGAGCGTGGAAACGCCCCAAATATCCTGCTCCCACCACGGCAGCCCTAATCTTTCCCATCTCCCCCCCTTGCCTTCCAGCCTACAAGGATGACCCCCTTTTCCTGGGCCAGCCCGATCACTTCTGGTGGGTTCAGGAGCAAGGTCCGCCCGGCTTCCAAAGCCAGGAGCCGAGCTTCCACCTGGGCCATTGTGGTTATGGTCTTGCTGCCCACCACAGGCACATCGAAACGCATGTCCTGGTTGGGTTTACTACCCTTTACCACCACTGCACCAGGACCTCCCAAGAGGCCGGCACGGCCAATGGCCTGGTCCGTTCCCTCGATGGCCTCCACAGCAAGGATGACCCCTTCCTTCAAGACCACTGTCTGGCCGATGTCCAGGCCTCCCATGGCCTGCAAAGCCTCTATACCCAACCTCACATCCGCTTCTTGCTGCTCTGTGGGTGCTGGCCCGGTGATAAGCCCTTCGGGGGCCAGCCAGGGGCGAAGAAGTTCTTGAGAGCTGAGCACACAGATGCCATGGGATCCCAGCTCCTCGGCCAAGGCACCCAGGAGGGTGTCGTCCCCCCTTTGTTGCAATCTCTGGATGAGTCTGAGGGCCCAGTCATCCAGGCAAAGTTCCTTGAGGGCTCTTTTCTTGTCTATTCCACCAAGTAACAGGGTGCGCTTCACATCCCTTTTCGTGAAAGTTTCAATCAGTTTGCGAAGTTCTCCCACTCTTACCCACTGGACAACCCAGGCCATCTCTTCCAGCTCTGGGAGAGTCTCCCCTTCATGGGCCACTGCCACGACCTTCATCCCTCTGGCCTTGGCCTCCCGGGCAAAAAGAACAGGAAGCGGTCCATTGCCTGCAATGAGCCCCACGACTTCATGCTCTTTGGAAATTTTCTCAAACCAGCTGGAATCCACTTCTCCATCCTCCACGGGGGCATTTCATTGCTGGAACCAGGAGGTTTCCCCTCCTGGCTGACGCCAAGGTTACCACACGGGCAAGCTTCCCATCCCAGAGTTTCGTCCTTGGGCCTTAACGACAAATGCCTCTCTTGGATTCCTGAACAAAATTGATAAGATTTTCTATTTCCGCTATAGAAGGAAGCTCTCGGCGAACCTTTTCCACGGCCGCCTGAAGCACCAGGGCAGAACGGAAAAGGATGCGATATGCTCTTCGGAGGGCCTGGATGGTCTCTGGGGGAAATCCGTGACGTTTTAGACCTACCACATTGAGGCCATAGAGTCGTGCCCTGCTGCCTGAGGCCAGTGTGTAGGGTGGAACGTCTTGAGCTATGCCTGAGAATCCCCCTACCATGGCGTACTGTCCTATGCGCACGAACTGGTGAATGGCCACCAAGCCCCCTATGATGGCGTGATCCTGAATCTCTATGTGCCCTGCAAGGGTAGCTCCATTGGCCAGAATGACATGGCTGCCTATCCTGCAGTCATGAGCCACGTGACTGTAGGCCATGAAGACGTTGTCAGAGCCTATGGTGGTTCGGCCTCCCCCGGATACTGTTCCACGATGGATGGTGCAAAACTCTCGAAATATGTTCCTGGGTCCCACTATCAGCTCTGTGGGCTCCCCCTTGTATTTCAGATCCTGAGGGGCGGCACCCACCACGGCAAAAGGATAGAGCTGGCAATTCTGGCCAATATGAGTCCAGCCCTCCACCCTAGCGTGGTCCCCTATACGAGTGCCTCTTTCGATCCTGACCTGCTCTCCTACATAACTGTACGGCCCTATTTCCACGTCCGGATCCAGCTGGGCTCCCGGATGGACCATTGCCGTGGGATGTATCTTAGTCAATACGACCTCCTCAATTTCCCATCCAGCTTTGAAATCTTGCGTGCTGAGTCTGCCTCACCGCTGTGCCCAGGGCTTGAGTCTCAAAACTCCCCGCTGCGCCATATGCAAAGAAATCCTTGGCTGGGGCCAGGATTATTCCACCATGGCCAATAGCTCTGCTTCGGCAGCCAGATCTCCATCCACCCTGGTTTCACACCAAAACCTCCAGACCGTGGACCTCCTTCGAACCACCCTGGCTTCCATTATGAGCTGGTCCCCCGGCCTCACCACTTTTCTGAATCTCACCTTATCCAAGCCCATGAAATAAATGTTCATTCCAGCGTATTCCTCGCCGTGGGAATGTAATACCAGCACTCCCGCTGTTTGCCCCATGGCCTCTATCAGAAGAACTCCCGGCATGACTGGTCTGCCTGGGAAATGACCTTGGAAAAAAGGCTCATTTATAGTCACATTCTTTAAGCAAACTATGCGCGAATCTGGCTCCAGCTCCAAAACCCTGTCCACGAACAAAAAGGGGTATCCGTGGGGCAGAATGCGCATTATCTCCTCGATAGGCAATATTCTGATCTTACTGTCTTCCATCACCGCCGCGCCTTTCGAGATGTTCAAGCCTTTTCTCAATGTCCCTAATTCTCCGCATCAATTCGGGCAAGCGCCCAAACACCTGGCTAGACTTCAACCAGTTACGATGTGGGATGGCCGGAATGCCGCTGACAAGCCCACCGGCTGGCACGTCTTGTGCCACCCCGGACTTGGAACCCACCACGGCCCCCTCCCCTATTTTCAAATGATTGGCTACACCCACCTGACCTGCCAGCACAGCTGCTTTGCCCACCTGGACGCTGCCTGCCAGCCCTACCTGACCCGCAAGAATAGCATCTTCACCCACCACCACGTTATGACCTATCTGGACCAGGTTGTCCATCTTGACACCCCTTTGGATCCAGGTGGCACCAAAAGACCCCCTGTCCACTGCCACATTGGCCCCGATCTCCACATCGTCCTCTATGCGCACTGTTCCCAGTTGTGGGATCTTCACGGAACGGGTCCCGTCCCTGGCATATCCAAAACCATCACTGCCTATGACAGTTCCGGCGTGCACTATGACTCTTTTCCCCACCGAACATCCCGGATACATCACCACCCCTGGATAGAGGATAGTATCCTCCCCTATCTGACATCCCTCTCCTACACAAACCATGGGGTAGAGCACTGCCCGATCTCCCACCTGAGCCCCCCGACCTATCCAGACAAAGGGATACACTATTACCCCTGTGCCCAGAGAAGCTTCGGGGTGAACCCAGGCCTCTGGAGAGACTCCAAACTCAGGCGGCTCCCAAGGGTGGAAAAAAGCCGCCACGCGGGCGTAAGCCAGGTACACCCTGGGGACAACTATTTTGCACATGCTCCCCCCCAGGCGTGCATCTGGCACCATTACCGCTGCTGCTTTTGTTCCCTCCAGTCTGTGCTCGTGTCGTGGGCTTACTACGAAGGTTATGTCCTTGGGACCGGCCAGCTCCGGAGAGGAGATACCGTGAATCTCCAGGAAGGGGTCTCCACAAACCTCCCCCTGTACAAGCTCTGCCAGCTGGGCCAAGGTGGCCTTCACTTGGCCTTCCTCGGCGAGGAATCGTACTGTTGAAGAACCTTGTCTGTGATGTCTATGGAATCGGACACGTAAAGGGTGGCATCCTTATCAATGATCATGGTGAAACCCTCCTGCTGCCCGATTCTTTTGACTATCTCGCTTAGATCCTTGAACATCAGGGTCTGCAGTTTCTTCCCCTCCATTATTACCTCTTGTCTGTAAGACTCTGAGAGGTTCTGCAGCTCCAGCTCCTTTTGGCGAAGTTCCTGTTCCTTGTCCAGTCTGGCCTTGTCGCTAAGGGTCATGACCTTCTGCTGGAAATCCTGGCGCATCCTGACAAGCTCTTCCTGCTTGGAAGTCAAGATCTTTTCTTTTTCTTTGCGAAGTTGCAACACACGATCTCTTAGTTCCTTGCCCTTGCTGGACTGCTCTATGATCTTTTGAAGATCTATGTACCCGATTTTCACCGCGGCTGCAGACCATGCCGTGCCCAGGGGCCCTGTCATCATGATCAGCAAAGCCCCGATCCCCAATATCCATGCTCTCATTCTAATCCTCCTACTTGATTCCCGGTTTACTTGCCGGTTCGTGGCCGAAGACCACCTGTACGGCCTCTTTAGCGGATCAGAAAGAACCTCCCATCCCAAAGGCCCATTCGATGCGTTTCTCGTCGGCCTCTGGTCTGAGATTATAACCCAACTCCACCCTCAAAGGACCGAAAGGAGAATACCAGCGAATGCCGGCTCCGGCCGTATGCCTGAAGCTGCCTATGTCCACCAGACCGCTACTTTTGCTCAAGAAGGCATTGCCGGTATCATAGAAAATTACTCCTCTCAATTCCAGCTTCTTGAGAATGGGAAAGATGTACTCGAAATTGAAGAAGATCTCTGTATCACCCCCCACGATGTCACCCGTGACAGGATCCCTAGGTCCAACCCCGCCGGGCTTAAACCCCCTGATGGTGTCTATGCCGCCCAGGAAGAATCTCTCATACACAGGCAGATCCTTCTTGCCCCAGCCGTAAGCATAGCCGAACTGTCCCCTTGCCATGAAAACCGTGTCCCATGGAAGGGGGAAATACTGGGCCGAGCTGATTATGTGTTTCACAAACTGGTTGTCCCCGCCCAAGCCGGCAAACTCAGTGGCGAAACTGGATAGATTCCCTCTGCTGGGATACAGGGCCTGGTTCCTGGTATCATAAGTCAAACCAAATAGCACTTCGCTGGTCAGGTGTCGGCCTTTGAGTTCCCTGAAAACCAAGGCCGCATCCTTGTCCACGTCTCTGACTTCCACATCCTCGATCCTGTAGCCCCAGAAACCCGTCAGCCGATCCAAGAACCTGTCCAGGGGATGGGTGAACATAAGATCCCCACCGATGGCGCTTCTGGTAAAGCTCAGGTACACCTTGTCCATGTTGTATGCATCCAGTTTCATGCTGGTGCGGGTGTCGAGCAGCCAGGGGTCTATGAAGGTGAAGGTATAGTATTGTCTCTTGGTGCCCAGCTCTGCTCTTAGCCTAACCTTGTAACCTCTTCCGAAGAGGTTGCTCTGTTGTATCTCGGCCACCCCTATGAGCTTGTCCACCGAGCTGTAACCAGCACCCAGGGAAAAGCTACCTGTCTGCTGCTCTTTGACCTCCACATTGAGGTCCACCACATCGGGACTGGATCCAGGGCTGGAAGTGATGTTGACTTCTTCGAAGTATTTGAGGGCCTTGAGCCTCTCGTTGCTTTTCTTGAGAGCCGTGCTGCTGAAGGTGTCTCCTTCGGCCAGCATCAGCTCTCGCCTTATGACCTTGTCCCTGGTCCTGGTGTTGCCCAGGATCCTTATCCTGCCGATATGCACCTTCTGCTTCTGCTGGATCCTAAAGATGACATCCACTGTCTTCTCAGCATCTTGTACACTGGTGAGGGGCTTGACTTCTGCATAGGCGAAGCCCAGGTCAGCATATCTCTCTGTGAGTTTCTCCATATCTTTCCTGAGTGTCTCCCGGCTGAAGGGATTCCCCTCCTTGAGACCCAAAGAGGCTTTCATGGCTGCCTCTTCCTCCAAGAGATCCCCCTCCAGACGGATGCTCCTCACCGAGTACACTGGGCCCTCTTCTATGGGAATGGTGATGTGGATGGAGTCATCCTTGGTTTCTATCCTCGGGGTTCCCACCTTGTTACGGATATGACCATGGTTGTAATAAAAATCAGCCAGTTTCTCCACATCTTGTTTAAGGGTTTCCTGATCCAGCACCCCGGAGTCAGTTATCCAGTGAAGCCAATCCTTCTCCTGGGTCTTCATGACTTTCTTGAGCTCTTTTTCCGAGAAATGCTCATTGCCTTCGAATTTGATGCTCCTCACCCAAAACTTGTTACCCTCTTTAATCTTGAAGACTACTCCCTTCTGATTGGCCTCCAGTTCCTTTAGCTCGTAAGAGACGTCAGCACCGTAAAATCCTTTTTCCTGATAAAGCTTCTTGATCTTCTCCACTGCATCTTTGAGAGCTTGGTAATTAAGGATGGACTGAGGCTGGATGGTTATGACCTCCCTAATCTTGTCACTGTCGATCTTGTCGTTGCCGGTTATCAATACCTCCCTTATGGTGGGTTTCTCCTTCACCAGGAAGGTGACAGCCTTGCCCTCCTTTAGGTCTTGCACATTTACCTGAACGTCTTCGAAATACCCCATCTTCTCTATCTCTCGGACATCGGCCTGGAGGCGCGACGGGGAGTACTCATCTCCGCTGCGGGTCTTTATCTTGAGCAGGATCGAGTCAGATCCAATGCGGCGGTTTCCTTCCACTTTCAGTTGTACAACCTTGGGCCTCTGAACTATCCTGGAGAGAAGTCTGTCCACTTCCATGTCTGTGGCACTAAGGAGCTGATCCTTGTCCTGAGCCTGCACACCCACTGAAACCGGAGCTTCGGTGCCCTCTGCTTTCAACAGTCTCAAGTCCAGGCTAAGGGCCCTGCCTACCTGGGTAAGGCTCCCCCAGATCACCCATGCCGCGTTGGCCCCCAGAGCTTCACTTCGGGCCTGTTGTTCGCTGAAGCCTTCTTGGGGTGCTTGGCGCTCTGGCCGGTAACTAACCTCCACACCCTCCTCCCCCTGGAGGCGTGCTGCCACCACTTTCTCCAACAACAGGCGTAATTCCTGGGCAGAGGGATCACCACTGAAAACCTGAAGAGGCAGCAGTTGCACCCTGACTGCGGCTTGGGCATTCCCCTCGCCCATGACCACACAACAGATCATCCAGCAGGCCACTATCGGCAAAAATGCACGTTTCATGACTCTCTCCCATTCCCCTATGCGTTCGGGGGAGTATGGCCCAGGATCCCGTCCACAAGTTCCAGTTGCCTTTGCATCTTTCTGCTCAATCCCGGGTTGTGGGTCACAACAACCAAAGTAGCTCCTAGCCTTGCCCTGATGTTCAAGAGAAGCTCCTCAACACCCTCGCCTGTTCGACGATCCAAATTGCCCGTGGGTTCATCGGCCAAGATCAAATGAGGCTCCAATACCAAGGCCCTGGCAATGGCCACCCTTTGCTGCTCGCCTCCCGAGAGCTCCCCGGGCTTATGCTGCAGACGGTCCAACATGGCGAGCTCACCCAATACATCCCTTGCCATTCTTGCAGCCTGTTTTTTTCTCATCCCCTGGATGAGGGCGGGCATCATGACATTCTCCAATGCCGTAAGCTCCGGCAACAGGTGGTGAAATTGGAACACAAAGCCGATGGTCTTGTTACGAAACCGAGCCAACTCCCCCTCATCCCACTTGAACACGTCCCGGCCTTCAAAGAGCACCAGCCCTGAGGTGGGTCTGTCCAGGGTTCCCAGTATGTGCATGAGAGTGCTCTTGCCCACACCCGAGGCACCGGTAATGGCAAGACTTTCCCCCCTCTGCACATCCAAGTCAACCCCCCTGAGCACCTCTATGACCTGGCTGTCTTTCCTAAAGCAACGGGTGAGCCTGCGGACCCTTATGAGGGGTTCGCTTTCCCCCTTGAGGACGTTCATCTGCATTGCTTTGGCGCCTCCGGGGGCCTGAGCCTTTTCATTCATACCTCAAAGCCTCCACAGGATCAAGCTTGGACGCCCTCCAGGATGGGTATGCAGCCGCAAGTAGGCTTATTCCCAGGGTGGCAATTATGATCACTGCCACATCAAGCGCGTTGACTCTTGAGGGAATCTCCGGCATATAGTAGGCCTCTGGGGGAAAGACCCTCAAACCCGTCAGTTTCTCCAACACGGCCATGATGCTGTCCAGATTCCAGGATATTAATAGCCCCCCCAATGAACCCAACAGAGTGCCTGCCACCCCTATCATCAACCCCTGGAACAAGAAAATGAGCAGGATCTCCCTTGCCTTGGCCCCCATTGCCTTCAAAATTCCGACATCTTTCTTTTTCTCCATGACCATCATGACCAGGATGCTTATGATCAGAAGCCCGGCCACCCCAACTATGCAAAGCAAGATCACGAACATGACTCTCTTTTCAACATTGAGGGCGAAAAGTAGACTGCGGTTGCGCTCCATCCAATCCTCGGCCACATATTGTTTGCCCAGGGGGGAGGAATTTATGGCCCTGCGAAGCTCCGGCGCCCGGTAAAGATCCGCAAGCTTTAGTTCCACACCCGTTAACCTGCCTGGTGATTCAAAAACCTCTTGGGCCACAGAAAGGGCCACGTATCCCAATCTGAAATCAAACTCCCAGTAACCTGAGTCAAAAAAACCCCTCACCTCAAACCTCTTCCACTTGGGAAGAGTGCCCCACGGAGTAGGCGTTCCAAGAGGAATCACCATCACAACGTGATCCCCGACCCCGCAGCCCAGATATCGCATGAGCTCTTTACCCAGCACTATTCCTGGATTTCCAGCCGCCGAAGGCCTGCTGAGGGACTCGGGGTCAATGTCTTTGAGGATCTTTTTCAGGGGAAGCACCCTCGCAGCGCTAGCTGGATCCAAACCCCTGACCACAGCACCGGCTGCCCTTGAAGGCCCTTGCAGAATTACCTCCCTTGTCAAAAACGGAGTGGCACCCACCACTCCATCCATTTCCATGAGCCTCGCGGCCAAGTCAACCTCCTGCATCACCTCCTCTTTGCGGCCCGTGACCACCACATGGGCTGTAAAACCCAGGATCCTTTCCTTGAGGCTCTCGGCAAAACCACTCATAACAGAAATCACAACTATTAAAGCAGTGACTCCCACAGACACTCCCAGCACAGAAAGAAGAGTCACCAGGGATATGGCTGCATGTCTGCGTTTGGCACGCAGGAATTTTAGACCAATCCAGAGTTCGTAGGCCATTGTCTCATCAGGCGCTTTGGGCCTGGCAAGAGCTGCTCAAGCCCTTTATTTAGCCTGTCCTTCACATATTTTCTCAACTCAGTCCCTTGCCAGAACACTGGGCTCAGGCCTGAGTTGAGGAAACAATATGACGTCTCTAATGGAGGGAGAGTCGGTCAGGAGCATGACCAATCGGTCTATGCCTATTCCCTCTCCTGCTGTAGGGGGCATCCCATGCTCCAGGGCCCTCAAGAAATCCTCATCCAGGGGTTGAGCTTCACTGTCTCCCCGGTCTCGCATTTCCTGTTGTTGCTGGAAACGGGCTCTTTGGTCGTCCGGATCCGTGAGTTCTGAAAAGGCATTGGCTATCTCTTTTCCTGCTATATACAGCTCAAACCTGTCCACCAGTTCCGGATCTTCACGATTCCTCCTGGCAAGGGGCGAAATTGCCACCGGATGATGGGTCACGAAGGTGGGATTCTCGAGATGCGGTTCCACCAAGGCATCGAACAACTTGGCCAGCACCTTGCCAAGCGTGTCTCTGCCCTCCAGAACCACATGACGTTGTTTGGCAAGCTCTTTCAAGCTTGGCAGATCCCCCAGGATTTCCCTGGGTACCTGCCCCAGCTCCACCAGGCCGTCCAGAAAACGCAACCTCTTCCACGGTCTTTGCATGTTTAATTCCGAACCCTGAAAACACAAAGTAGGCCATTTCCCCAATTTAACGAGAAGAAACTCGAACAACTCCTCTGTAAAGTCCATGAGCTGCTCATAGCCGCAGTAGGCGCGGTAAAACTCCAACATGGTGAACTCAGGGTTGTGTTGGGTGGAGATACCCTCATTGCGGAAGTTCCTATTTATCTCATAGACCCTTTCCATACCTCCTACCACCAATCGCTTCAAGAAAAGCTCCGGGGCCACTCTAAGATAAAGGTCCACATCAAGAGCATTATGGTGGGTCACAAAAGGGCGAGCATCAGCTCCTCCTGGAAGGGTTTGCATCATGGGGGTTTCCACTTCCTCGAACCCGTGGGACTCCAAAAACTCCCTGATCCAGCGGATCACCTTGGCCCTAACCCGGAAGATTTCCCTCACATGGGGATTGATAAGCAGGTCCAGATACCTTTGACGATAGCGGGCCTCAATGTCTCTAAGACCATGCCATTTCTCTGGAAGGGGCCTGAGGGCCTTGGACAGGATCCTAAGTCTTTCAACCCTAAGGGTAAGCTCCCCGGTACGGGTTCTAAAGAGTCCTCCTGAAACACCCAGATGGTCTCCCACGTCAAGGCATTTGAAAACCGTTACTTCATCATCTTTCAAGGAAGGAATGTGCAGCATGCATTGAATTCGGCCTGTGCGGTCCTTAAGATCCACGAAAGTGACCTTGCCGAAATCCCTCTTTGCGGTTATTCGACCAGCCAGGGAGAAAACATTTCCCAGCTTTTCCAGGCTGGGTGAGTCCCATTGCCCATGTTGCTCCAGGATCTCACCCACCTCATGGGTGACCGAGAAGTCCTGAAGAAATGGATCGATCCCGCAAGCCCTAAGCTTCTCCAGTTTCCTCCGTCTATCAGAAATAAGCCCGCTGGCTTTTTCATTGCCCCCAATATCCAAAGATCCACCTCTCTTTCCCTGTTTCATACCTCCTCACAACACAGAGCATCTCCCCATTGCTTGAGCTGGCCCCTTGAGCAGCCTGCCCCTGTAGTTTCTTGTTAAGGATCTCGGTTTGGGGCCAGCAAGATCAAGCCAATTGGATTTCTGAATCACTTGCCTGTCCGACCAACCTGCTATGGAAAAGAGCTTGTTTCGATTCTTAGACCGAAAGACCTTTTATAGCGGAACAAACCCTTTTTCGTCAAGCTGGCCTCGAGGGAAGAGCTTGCTGCTCGCCTGAATTTTGTTCCTCTTGTGGAACTTTGGCGGGAAGCCAAAGGCTGAAGCGGCTGCCTTTGCCGGGCTGGCTTTGGAGTTCTATGCGGCCTCCCATTTCCTCCACGAGGCGGTGGACAATGGACAGACCCAGTCCTGTGCCTTTTTCTTTGGTGGTAAAGAAAGGATCAAACACCTTGTCCCTGACATCTTCGGAAATGCCCACTCCCGAGTCTTCCACTTCCACCACCAGCCAGCGCTCCTGTGAGTCCAGACCAGCAGGCAAATTTCCTGAAGCCCCAAATGCCCTCACGCTGAGATCTCCTCCATGGGGCATGGCCTCCAGGGCATTGTTGAGAAGATTCCAAACCACCTGTCTGAGTCTTTTGGAATCAGCGTAAATCATGAGCCCGGGAGATATTTCCGCTTTTAAGTTGCAGGCCTGTGTGGTCTGTTCCAGAAAAAGGGTTAGGGTCTCCCTCAGAGCCTTGGACAAGTCCATCTTTCTGGGAGTTGAGTGCTCTGGCCGGGCAAAATTTAGAAACTCCGTAAGAAGGCCATTTAAACGCTTGGTTTCCCTGAGCACAATCTCCATGAGCCTTCGGTTCGCCCCATCCAGACTCAGCTCTTTTTGGAGTATCTGGATGGATCCGCTCACAGAAGCCAAGGGGTTTCTTATCTCATGAGCTATTCTGGCAGCCATTTCCCCAATGGAGGCCAGTCTGTCCACCCTCCTGAGATGTTGCTCCATGGCCACGGCCTGGGTAAGGTCTTGAAAGTGAAAAATGGTGCCCATCAAGACTTCATCGTCTCCTTTGAGGGGAGCCAAAGAGAAGCCCAACTCCATGATCTGGCCGTCTGGACGAGTGTATTTCATGCTCTGGCGTCTCATCTGAGGGTCATGCCTGCCTCTGGCGGCCTCTTTCAAGAGCCTGGAGGGAATCTGGGGAAAAACCTCCTCCAGGGGTTTGTTCAAGATGGATTCAGCTTGTACCCCTATCATCTCCAAGGCCGAGTGATTCGCATAGATGATCCTTCCAAGAGGATCGCAGGTCAAAAGACCGCTTGGCAGGCATTGGAGTATGTGCTCGTGGAGCAATGTGAGCTTGGAGAGGTCAGACTGTGCCACCTCCAGCTCTTCCCTGCTTACTCTGGCCTGTTCAGCCAGATAACTGCTCAGCAGTGCCACAAGGAAAAAAGCACTGACATTTATGATAATGGTGAAAAAAACCTCATTACCCAAAGGTTGCATGGAGCGCAAGGAGGTGCTGAAAGCTGGGGGCAGCACCGAGAAAAACCTAAGATTCAGCATGCCTCCGTAAAGCAAGCTGCTCAGCGAAGCGCTCATCAGGGCCCCTCGCCGATAGAGCAGGATGCTGCCTGCTATAATAGAAAGGTTATAAGTAGAGGCAAAGATGCTCTCTTCAGCCCCTGTAAGGTATACCAGTGCCGTCTCTAGGGCGATGTCCGTCAGCACCTGCATGTATGCAAAGAGGCGCAGATCTCTCACCCTGGGTAGCGATGCTTTGTAAATGAGGCTGAGGGCCAAGACCAGAGCCAAAATGCCTGAAGGACCTATGAGAGGGGGACGTATGAGATCCCAAAGCTCCCTTGCCTGCAGGAGGAGGGTCCCACCCAGCAACGATACTGCAACCAACACCCTCAAGAGCACCAGCCAGCCTAATCTACTCCTGAGCAGCTCTTGAGGACCAGAACGGATAGGTGAATCTCCTTGGCTCAATCCACGGTCCCAGCAAGTTTAAAGATGGGCAAGTACATGGCAATCACTAGGCCGCCTATGGTGCCACCTAGAAAGATCATCAAGAAAGGCTCGATGAGCGAGGTCAGAGCCTCCACAGCGGCATCCACTTCCTCGTCGTAGAAGTCCGCTATCTTGGCAAGCATGACATCCAGAGCTCCGGTGGACTCTCCTACGGCTATCATCTGAACCACCATGGAGGGGAATACTCCACTCTCAGAGAGAGGATCTGCTATGGTTCTTCCCTCTGCTATGCTGGCCCTGGTCTTGAGAATAGCCGATTCAACGGTCTTGTTTCCGGCGGTCCTGGCCACAATGTCCAACCCATCCAATAGAGGCACGCCGCTTTGGATCATTGTACCTAGAGTGCGGGTAAACCTGGCCACCGCCACCTTTCTAATCAGGTCTCCTATGACCGGGACTCGCAGGATCAGGTCATCCATCAGTGCCCTGCCCTTGCGTGTGGCATAAAAACGGTTAAGGCCTATGAAAAAAGCAACTGCCACGGCAATGATAAAAAGAATGTAGCTCTGCACCCATTCACTCAAATCTATTACGATCTGGGTGGGAGTAGGAAGTCCTCCCCCCATGTCCTCAAACATCTTCTTGAAAATGGGAATCACAAAGAGCAATAGAACCGCCACTACCGCCACTGCCACAACCAGTACCACGCTGGGATAAACCATGGCTCCCTTTACCTTCTTTTTGAGCTTCATGGCTTTTTCTATGTACGCTGCCAACCGGTTCAGTATGGTGTCTAGGATACCTCCCACTTCTCCTGCTGCGATGAGGTTTACAAACAGCTCATCGAAGGTCTTAGGATGCTTTTTCAGGGCGTCTGCGAAGGTAGAACCTCCTTCCACATCGCTCTTGATCTGTTTCAGCATCTGTTTGAAGGTGCGATTGTCCGTCTGATTTGCCAGAATGTCCAAGCATTGCACCAAAGGAAGCCCGGCATCTATCATGGTAGCGAATTGCCTTGTGAAGAGGACTATGTCCTTTTCCGTTACCTTGGGTTTGAGGAAAGATACATTCTCGAACAGGTCCTTGGGAGCCTGCTTGACCTTGGTGGGCTCTATTCTCTGGCGTCTCAGAACAAGGCGGACAGTCTCCTCGTCGGGAGCTTCCATTTCGCCTTTGACTTTTTTCCCGGCCCTGTTGACTCCGCTCCATCTGTATAAGGGCATGACCCCTCCTGGCTAGATGGGCGAACCTCTGTAAGGAGGTCCGCAATGGTGTTTATCTTAGAGGCCTTTGGGGCCTCATCACCGGACGCTGTCCGGCCCCACTGGCCAGCATGTTTCTTAGTTCCTCCGGATCAGAGGAGCGCGACAATGCCTCCTCCAGGGTGATCAACCTGCGCTGATAAAGGCTGGCCAAGGATTGATTCATGGTTTGCATTCCGAACTTGGCCTGTCCGACCTGCATCTGGGAATAGATCTGGTGGATCTTATCCTCTCGGATGAGGTTTCTTATGGCAGCATTGGGAACCATTATCTCCAAGGCCAGAACCCTGCCTTTTCCGTCGGCCCGGGGAAGAAGCTGCTGGGACAGGACCCCCTCCAGAACAAAGGAAAGCTGGGCCCTTACTTGTGGCTGTTGATGCGCCGGGAAAACATCCACTATACGGTTTATGGTCTGCACGCAGGAGTTGGTATGCAAGGTGGCGAAGGCCAGGTGACCTGTCTCGGCAATGACAAGGGCGGATTCAATGGTCTCCAGATCCCTCATCTCGCCTATGAGCACCACGTCAGGATCCTGTCTAAGGATGTACTTTAGGGCATTTCGGAAACTCTTGGTGTCTGCATCAAGTTCTCTTTGGTTTATGACCGCTTTCTTGTGCTGGTGCACGAACTCTATGGGGTCCTCGATGGTCACCACATGCACGTGTCTTTCGCTGTTGATCTTGTCTATGATGGAAGCCAAGGTGGTGGACTTGCCGCTTCCAGTGGGGCCTGTTACCAGGACCAGGCCTCTTGGCTTGTTGGCCAACTCTGCCACAACAGGGGGCAGACCCAGTTCCTGGAAACTCAAGATGCGGTTGGGAATGCTTCTGAATGCAGCGGCCACTGCCCCTCTTTGCAGAAACACATTGGCCCGGAAACGACTCAACCCTTCAACACCAAAGGAGAGATCCAATTCCCAGTTCTCCTCAAATTTGTGTTTCTGCGCGTCTGTCAGGACGCTGTACACAAGCTGTTTGGTCTCTGCAGGCTTCAAGGGTGGCAGATCCAGCGGGACCAAAGAGCCGTTTATCCTCAGTTGGGGTGGTATACCGGCCGTGATGTGAAGGTCAGAGGCTCCCTTCTCGATGGTCACTTTCAGTAACTGATGGAGAGAAACCATTTTTTACTCCCCCATTGACTCTGAGTCCTCCTAAGCGCCCATGGGACTCAACACAGTCTTGAGAAACCTTTCAATCCGGCGCAGTGCAGCGGATTACCTCTTCGATGGTGGTGATCCCCTCCTTCATCCGCATTATTCCACTTTGTCTGAGGGTCATCATTCCAAGCCTCATGGCCTCTTTCTTTATCTCGCTGGCCGAAGCTCCCACAAGTATCAACTCTCTGATCTCTTCCCCCACGGGCATCACCTCGTAAAAAGC
This sequence comes from bacterium, assembly GCA_037481695.1. Lineage (NCBI taxonomy): Bacteria > bacterium. The sequence goes on from JBBFLE010000002.1 coordinate 204,064, forward strand.
AATTCTGCCCTTGTAACCTGTATGCAAACAGTAATCACAGCCTCGGCCTCTGAAGACCCGCACTTGAGGGATCTCATGTTCTGGCACGCCCAGCTCCAGCAATGCCGCGCTGGGCAACTTCACCTCCTCCTTGCACTTGGGGCATATCTTCCTGCCCAATCTTTGGGCTAGGATAAGGTTCGTGGCCGAAGCCACTAAGAAGGGCTCAATGCCCATGTTCAGAAGACGGTTCACGGTGCTGGGAGCATCATTGGTATGCACGGTGCTAAGCACCATATGGCCGGTCAGGGCAGCCTTGATGGCTATCTCGGCTGTTTCAAAGTCCCTGATCTCTCCCACCATTATTATATCTGGGTCCTGCCTTAAAAAAGATCTAAGAGCAGCGGCAAAGTTGAGCCCTATCTCCTCATGCATCTGTACCTGGTTTATGCCAGGCAGATTGAACTCCACCGGATCCTCTGCTGTCATGATGTTGTCAGACTCTTTGTTGAGTTCCGCCAGGGCCGAATAAAGGGTTGTGGTCTTTCCGCTTCCTGTGGGTCCTGTGACAAGGACCATGCCGTAAGGCCGGTGAATGGCTGCCTTGAATTGCTTGAGCTGATTCTCCTCAAAACCCAACTTGGTCATGTCCAGCTGCAAGTTGGACTTATCCAGAAGCCTGAGCACTACCTTCTCGCCCCAAAGCGTGGGCACCACCGAAACACGGAAATCCATCTCTCTGTTTCTACCGAACCTCATCTTGATTCGGCCGTCTTGAGGCAGTCTCCTCTCGGCGATGTCCAGCTGGGCCATTATCTTTATTCGAGAGATCACGGCATTTCGTATTTTAAGGGGCAGGCCCATGGCCTTCCTGAGAACCCCATCCAGGCGATATCTAACCCTAAAACTCTTCTCGTAAGGTTCTATGTGGATATCGCTGACACCTAGTTTTATTGCCTTTATGAGAATACCGTTTACGAGCCTCACTATGGGGGCATCCACCTCCAAGGTGAGCACCTCGTCCCTTACATCCTCCACCACCTCCACATTTTCCACAGCCACATTCACCAGGCTTTGAAAATCGTCCTCAGAAAAACCCGAGAGGGCGCTTTCTTCCTCCTCACCAAAGCCCGGAACCTCCTCATGCTCCTCCTCTGTATGGAAATAGTCCTTGGCCTCCATGATCGAAGGCCCAGTGTCCATCCCCTTTCCGCCATAATACCTCTTGATGGCTTCCAGAAGTTCAGCCTCTGCCACCAGCACTGGTTCTATGTTGTACCCAGTCATGAACTTGATATCGTCCAGGGCCACCAGCTGGGTAGGATCGCTCATGGCCACTGTGAGGGTGGATCCCACTCTTTGCACCGGGATGAGCAGAAACTTTTTGGCCAGTGATGCAGGAATGAGTTTTATCAACTCGGGCTGGATCTCCACCTTCCCGAGTTCCAGGGTGCGGATCTTAAACTGGCGGCTCATGAACTCCACGAGGGTTTTTTCGCTCACAAAACCCATTCGTATGAGGATGCCGCCCAGCCTGCCCCCGTGTTTTTTCTGTTCCTCCACGGCCCTGGCAAGCTGTTCCATGGTTATCAAACCGTTTTTAACCAGGAGCTCGCCTATGCGAAGCGCCATGGAAGCACCCCTAAGATACCTGAGCTCAGCAGTCCACTGGGCTGCATCGAATTGTAGGGAGCCCATGAGGCCCATGTCAAGCCGAAAGAATTCTTTAGCAGTGATCATTCCCAAGGATCCATGAGCTTGGAATCCAAGCTTAATCCCCAGTACCTCTTTGGGGCCCTCAATGGAGAAGGCCCCCATGGGGCAAATCAGGCTACGTTAGGGCCTAGATGAGTGCACCCCAGGATATCCCTTGCCCCCCATTGTTAACTTATCCTGAATGATGTGGGTGGGCTGCCCGGCGTTTCTTGACATCCATGGGGCTTCTGGTAGGCTAAGGTTTCCATGTGTTAGGTGGCAGCAGCGTGATGGAGGATCGAATCTCATGGACTACAAGGAAACTCTCAATCTGCCCAGGACTCAGTTTCCCATGAAAGCCAACCTGGCTCAGAAAGAACCAGAAGTAATGGCCCAGTGGGAGGCCATGCACATCTATTCCAAGATCAAAGAAGTCTCCAAAGGCAGGCCCAAGTTTATCCTCCACGATGGGCCGCCTTATGCCAATGGCCATATACACATAGGCACGGCCATGAACAAGATCCTGAAGGACCTCATCGTGAAATCAAAGTTTATGGCCGGATACGACAGCCATTATGTGCCAGGCTGGGACTGTCACGGGCTTCCCATCGAGCATCAGGTTGATCTCATGCTGGGTGGGAAAAAGGCCCAGCTTTCCACTTCTGAAGTCAGGCGCCAGTGCCGCAAGTATGCTGAAAAATTCATAGCAATCCAGAGGGAGGAATTCAAGAGACTGGGGGTCTTCGGCGACTGGGAAAAGCCATATCTCACCATGGCCTTTCCGTATGTGGCAGCCATTGTCAGAGAGTTCGGACGTTTTTTCCTTCAGGGTAGCGTGTACAGGGGCAAGAAACCGGTTTACTGGTGCTACTCATGTAAGACTGCTCTGGCTGAAGCCGAGGTAGAATATGCTGAGCACAAGACCCCTTCCATATTCATCTCCTTCCCCATGCGATCGGACATCTCGGGCAGGGTGAGCTCCCTCAAAGGAAAACAGATTTCGGTGGTCATATGGACCACAACCCCTTGGACAATACCTGCCAATCTGGCCATAGCCGTGCATCCGGAGTTCGAGTATGTGGCCGTGGAAAACCAGGGGCAAGTATACATCCTGGCCCAAGAGCTGCTTTCCTACGCCTCAGCCAGCTTTGGATGGCCTCCGGCAGATCCCATTGCCAGGTTCAAAGGAGCCGTCTTGGAGGGCCTAACATGTAGCCATCCCTATCTGGAAAGGGACTCCAAGCTCATCCTGGCTGATTTTGTCACCCTGGATGCTGGGACCGGCTGTGTCCACATAGCGCCAGGACACGGGAAAGAGGATTATGAGATTGGAGTCAGATATGGGCTTCCAGTGTATGCACCCGTGGATGACGAAGGTCGTTTCACCCATGAGGTGGAGTATTTCTCAGGCCAGTTCGTTTTCAGCGCTAACAGGGCTGTGATCTCCAAACTCCAGGATGTGGGCAGACTCCTGGCACAGGAAGAAATAACCCATGAGTACCCCCATTGCTGGCGTTGTAAGAAACCCATAATCTTTAGGGCCACAGAACAGTGGTTTATCTCCATGGAGGCCAATGGATTCAGAAACAGGACCCTGGAAGAGATAGACAAGGTGGAGTGGATACCTCCCCAAGGACGGGACCGCATCTATGAGATGATCAAACACAGGCCGGATTGGTGCGTTTCAAGGCAACGCTCCTGGGGAGTTCCCATAACTGTTTTCTACTGCGTTTCATGTGGAGAGGTCCTGGCCAATGAGCAGACCTTTTCAAAGGTGGCATCCATTTTCCAGGAGGAGGGAGCCGAGGCCTGGTTCGAAAAGGATGCAGGGCAACTTCTTCCAGAGGGATCCAGCTGTTCCAAGTGCGGTAACAAGGAATTCCGAAAGGAGACGGACATACTGGATGTTTGGTTCGATTCGGGGGTTAGCTGGGCTGCGGTGTTGGAGTGCAATCCAGAGCTGGAGTATCCAGCCCATATGTACCTGGAGGGAAGCGACCAGCACCGTGGATGGTTCCACAGCGCTCTTCTCACCTCTGTGGGGACCAGGGGCAAGGCACCCTACAAGAGCGTTTTGACCCATGGCTTTGTGGTGGATGGGCAAGGCAAGAAGATGTCCAAGAGCCTGGGAAACGTGGTAGTGCCAGAGGAGGTAATAAAGCAGTACGGTGCAGAGGTTTTGAGACTGTGGGTCTCAGCCGAAGACTATAGAGACGATATGAGGATCTCTGGAGAGATACTGCAGAGGTTGAGCGAGGCGTACAGGAGGATTCGCAACACGGCCCGGTTCATGCTGGGTAACCTCTTTGACTTTCAGCCAGCCCTCCACCAGGTTCCCTATGAGCAGCTAAGAGAGATAGACCGATTTGCATTGCACAGACTTCACGGGGTCATCAACAGAGTCCGCAAGGCTTATGAGACATATTCCTTTCACACCGTGTTTCACACCCTTCACCAGTTCTGTGCAGTGGACTTAAGCGCCTTGTACTTGGACGTGCTTAAGGATGTGCTCTATGTACAGGCCCCCACGGATCAGCAACGCAGATCCGCTCAAACGGTTATTTTCGAGACCCTGCGCAGCCTCACCTTGCTCATGGCACCTGTTCTGAGCTTCACGGCCGAAGAAATATGGCACCACATGCCACAGTGGGAAGGCAAACCTCAAAGCGTCCACCTGGCAAGTTTTCCTCAGGCTCCTTCCACCTGGGAAGACCGGGATCTGGCACTTCGTTGGGAAAAGTTTCTGAGCCTCAGGGCAGAAGTGACCAAAGCCCTGGAAATGGCACGCAGGGAAAAGAGGATCGGACTTGCCCTTGACGCCAGAGTGATCCTGGAGCCACCGCCTGACTGGAGGGAGCTCCTCAAGAACAACCGCAGTGTCCTGGAAGAGCTTTTCATCGTGTCGCAACTGGAAATCGCAGAGGTTCCCATCACCGGAGAGCTCCTAGAGAGTGAGGAATTGCCGGGGTTACGAATCCGCGTGGAGCAGGCCTCGGGGAGCAAGTGTCCTCGATGCTGGAAATGGGATGAGTCGGTGAGCAGCCGGGCGGATCGTCACAATGTCTGTGCCCGTTGTGCCGGCGTTTTGGACAGGATAGCCATTTGATGCAGTTCTACCCTCGACGGGCTTACCTGGGTGTATTGGTGGCGGTCACTGTGCTGGTTTTGGATCAGTTGACCAAGGCAGCGGTGGCTGAGCATATGCGTCTTCACGAGTCCCTAACGGTGATCCCTGGGTTCTTGAACCTAACTTATGTGCGTAACACCGGAGCGGCCTTTGGACTCCTGGCCACCCAGTCCCCAGGGATCAGGTCTTTGGTTCTGATCGCCTCTAGCTTGATTGCCATGGGATTCATTGTTTGGATATGGTGGCGCGAAAGGGTCTCTTCATGGTGCCGAGTGATCTCCCTGGGATTGATCCTGGGAGGTGCCTTGGGCAACCTGGTGGATCGAATACGCTTGGGAGAAGTGGTAGACTTCTTGGACATCTACTGGGGTAAATACCACTGGCCTGCATTCAACGTGGCAGACTCTGCTGTGACAGTGGGAATCCTGGTGTTGCTGCCCTCCTTGATCCTATCTCCCAAAGCAAGATGAAAGCCTTGATTCTGGCTATTCCCCAAGATCATTTGGGTTTGTCTTCCAGCATGGCCGTGGGGATTTGGGGCATGGCCGTAATGTCACCCATCCTGGGAAATAATGCAGGTCAAGTCACATGTGCTTCCCGAAATTGAGCTCTGCTCCAAAATGGAACCAAAAGCATATTCACGGGCCAAAAGCTGCGCAATGGATCGCTTTGGCCCCAAGCCCATGTTGCATATGGCCGCTTTTAAGTTTCCATTCCAGGCCGCAAGCCCAAATCAAAGGTCAAGGTACAACTGCTTAGAAGGCGTATCATAATCTTGGAATTGGGATTTGGTCTTTGTCTTGTTTGAGGTGATATGGGGCAACTGGCAGAAACCCAGCTAGTCAGGCACAACCAGTACAACATAACCCCTCTTGGCCAGCTCGCTGGCTTTGGCTGCGGCCTCCTCCCTGCTCTCGTAACGGCCAATCCTCACCCGATGAAGTTCCAAACTTCCCATGCGTACTTGACTTATCCTGGCTGTGGGAGAACCCATCAGGCCATCCAGCTCTTTCTTGAGTGCCTGAGCCTTGCTTATGTCGGAAAATGCTCCCAGCTGCAGGCAGTAAAAAGGCTTGGCCGAGAAGTCAGCCACCTGACCGCCTGGAGGATCCCCTAAGATCTCTAGGCGCACCCTGGTGGTACCAGGCCCCACCATGCCCAGAATCCGTGCAGCAGAATAGGAAAGATCTATCACCCTGTCTTTTACAAAAGGGCCCCTGTCGTTCACCGTAACTTCTACTGTTCTGTGATTCTCCAGGTTGGTGACAAGAACCCTGGTGCCCAGAGGCAAGGTACGATGCGCTGCTGTAAGCTGGAACATGTCGTAAATCTCTCCGCTAGAGGTAGGATTACCATGAAAGCCAGGCCCGTACCATGATGCAACCCCTTCCTGAACTCTCACGGGTTGGGGAGTTTCAGATCTGGACTCAGGCTGCACAGCGGGACTTGCAGGCGCTCTTGAAACAGGAGGTTGGGCTGGGGTATGGGAACAGCCCCAGATCCCCATGGCAAAACACACCATCATCAAGGCGGCTATGCTACATGAGAACAGCCCCCCTTGGAACTTAGGCCCAATAAGCCTTGGGAGGGATTTCCCGTGGGACAGAACACCTGATGTCAGGCCACGGCCCCCCTTTTTCCCCTCATGGGCTTGAGTTCCTTGCCCCTTAGGGCTTCCCTGATGGCCATCTTGAGTTGCTCGAATCCAAAGGGTTTGGGTAGCACAGCCTTTACCAGGCCTTCTTCCAGAGCCATCTTGGCCAGGCGGCCCTCCGGCACTCCAGTAAGCAACAAGATCACGGCCTCCTGATCCATGTCCCGAATTGCTTTGGCTGCGGCATGGCCGTTCATCACAGGCATTTCCACATCCATGATCACCAGATCCGGATGAGTGAACCCATAGCGCTCCACAGCCTCTGAACCATCTGATAAGAGCTCCACCTGCTCGCACCCCCAATGAGCCAGGAGTGCCCCCATAAGGGAATGAATAGATAGATCGTCGTCCACAACCATGACCCGGGAACCTGCCAGAGTAAAGTCCATGGATTCCTCCAGTTGGCTGGGCCTTCTGTGCTGGATACATGTGATCAGAACCTAACAGAGCATATCCGGGACCCACGAAGGAGTCAAGTAAATTATCAATATATTGTATCTGATTGATATCAAAATCCATATCTTGTGTCTTGCCAGATCCCATAAAGGTTCAATCAGGCTGCGGCAAGATCTTCTCCATGATCTCGTCGTCCAGACCAAAATAATGCCCCAGCTCATGGAGGACTACTTCCTGGATCAGCCGGATCATCTCCGCCTGGTTGCTGCACTGGGCTTCTATGGGTTTTCTGTAAAGGCTGATACGATCTGGAAGCACATTCCCATAATAAAACCCTCGCCTGGCCAGGGAAACGCCTTGGTAAAGCCCCAATAGCTCTTGAGGATCCTCGAGTCCCAGTTGATCCAATACCTCCGGGGAAGCCACATCCTCCACCACCACAGCCAAGTTGCTAATCCTGCTTCTGAATGGCTCAGGAAGCCCTTCGATGGCTTTCTTGACAGCCCTCTGGAATTGCACTCTATTCACACCTGACACACCTCCATGGAGTTTGATTATGACAAAGGCCAGATTGCGAATCCAGCTGTCCTGAAATCCCGGCTAAACACAAGATTTCTTGTATCCAAAAAATCTGTTTCCTGAGCTTCCTAGGTCCTGGAGGGTTTCTCAACACCCCCTGCTCAAAATAAGACTCTATAATGCTATTAGCTTGATATCAAAAGATTATTCATTGGATCTTTTTTTTAGTTGACAGTCCAATATTTATTGGATAGTCTTAGGCTCTCATTTTTATGCTGATTATTTGGATACAATGGTTCCAGGCGGGCCAAGCCCATGGTGACCTCCAAATGTTTGGAGCGTAAGGAGTCCATTCGAGAGCAGGTACATGAAAGGCTCAAGGCCATGGTGCTTTCAGGCGAGATTGGGCCAGGTGAGAGGCTCACTGAGGAGCACCTTGCCCAAAGGCTGGGAGTAAGCCGCACACCCATAAGAGAGGCGCTCCACAAGCTGGCCTCAGAGGGGCTGATTCAAGCTCTTCCTACAAGGGGGTTCAAGGTCTCTGAGGAATCCAGGGAAGAGATGGAAGAGGTCTTTGAGCTAAGGGCTGTGTTAGAGGGCTATGCCATGGGACTGGTCGTGCGCAAGATTGATCAGGAAACCCTCCACCAACTGGAAGATTACATTGAGAAGGCCGAAGAGGCATACGCCAGAAAAGATACCAACCAGGTCTTCCATTGGAACACCAAATTTCACGATACCCTCAACGCCCTCGTTTCTCATAGGCCCAGGCTTCACCAGCTCATAGCCGATCTGAGGAAATATGTTCTTCGCTACCGCAAGAACACCCTTTCCTACCTTTCTGGGGCCAGGCGAAGCATAGAAGGCCACAAGAAGATCATGATGGCCTTGCGGCTAGGAGATCCGGAAATATGCGAGAGGATCATGCGCGAGCATGTAGGGGAAGCCATGGAGGACGCTTTCCAAGGAATCCAGAAACCACCTTCCCAAACAAATGGAAAGTTGAAATCCAAAAGTAGAGGAGGTCAAAGGAGCTGAGCTCATGAATCACAAAAGCGGAAGACATTTCTTACAGATCCCAGGGCCCACCAATGTACCGGACAGGGTTCTGCGTGCCATGTCCAGGCCCACCATAGACCACAGGGGACCTGAATTCGCTCGTATGACCAAGGAAATCCTGGAGGGTCTAGGCCGAATATTCCAGACCAAAGGCCCGGTGCTTATCTACCCGTGTTCTGGAACCGGGGCCTGGGAAGCCGCCCTCGTAAACACCTTATCCCCTGGTGACAAGGTTCTCATGTTTGAAACAGGCCATTTCGCCACACTCTGGTACAACATGGCCTTGGCCCTGGGCTTGGATGTGGAATTCATCTCCACTGACTGGAGGCGAGGTGCGGATCCAGCCCTAGTAGAGGAGAGGCTCACAAAGGACAAGGCTCACCAGATAAAGGCTCTGGCCGTGGTGCACAACGAGACCTCCACAGGTGTTACAAGCCGCATTGAGCAGATAAGGCAGGCCATGGACAGAGCCGGCCATCCTGCCCTTCTTCTGGTGGATACCATTTCTTCCCTGGCATCCATAGATTACAGACATCAAGAGTGGAGAGTGGATGTCACGGTGAGTTGCTCCCAGAAGGGTCTTATGCTTCCTCCTGGCTTGGGCTTCAATGCCATCAGCAACAAGGCATTGGAGGCCAACCAAAAAGCCAGACTTCCTCGCTCCTTCTGGGATTGGAAACCCATGCTGGAGGCCAACAGCTCTGGCTTCTTCCCCTACACCCCGGCCACAAATCTCCTTTACGGGCTCCAAGAAGCCATTGGCATGCTGGAAGAGGAAGGGCTCCCCAGGGTCTTTGCACGTCATGCCCGCCACGCCGAGGCCACCCGAAGGGCCGTGAGGGCCTGGGGCCTTGAAACCCAGTGCGCCCATCCCCAGGAACACAGCAACACCCTCACAGGAGTGAGAATGCCCCATGGAATAGATGCAGACCGTGTAAGAGCAGTCATCCTGGAGAAATTTGATATGTCCCTCGGGACAGGGCTTGGAAAGCTCAAAGGCAAGATGTTTCGCATAGGGCATTTGGGAGATTTCAATGACTTGATGCTGGTGGGAACTCTGGCCGGAGTAGAGATGGGGCTTGCCCTGGCGGGAGTTCCCCATAAGAAGGGAGGGCTTCAGACAGCCATGGATTATCTCACGGACACCCAGGAGGATCTTCAACAAAAAACCAAAACAAAGGAGGAGTGAGATGAAGGCCAGGATCCGGATTGCGTGCTTGGTTACTGGGGTGTGCCTGGGTCTTTTCATTTGGGCCGCCAAGGCATTCCCTGCAGAGGAGATCAAATTCGGCCATGTGGGAGCTCCAGGGTCACTCTTTGCAGTATGTGCAGATGAATTCGCCAAGAGAGCCAACGCCAAGCTGGGCGACAAGGCAAAGGTGGTGGTATTCGGCTCAAGCCAGCTGGGTGGGGACAGCGAGCTTCTGAAAAAACTGAAATTGGGAACCGTGGATTTGGCTCTTCCCTCCACTGTAATGTCCTCTGTGTCAGACATCTTTGGTATTTTTGAAATGCCCTATCTGGTTAAGAACCGCTGCCACATGAAAAAGATTGGAGAAGAGCTCTTCTGGAAGCAAATTGCCCCTGCGGCAGAGGAAAAGGGTTACAAGATAATAGGGCTGTGGGAGAACGGCTTCAGGCACATCACCAACAACAAGAGTCCCATAACCGTGCCGGAGGATCTAAAGGGAGTGAAGCTGCGCATACCAGAAGGGGAGTGGCGGGTTAAGATGTTTAAGGCCTACGGTGCCAATCCCACACCCATGGCGCTCTCAGAGGTATTCGTGGCCCTCCAGACAGGGGTGGTGGACGGGCAGGAAAATCCCTTTCCCCAAATCTTCAGCCAGAAATTCCATGAGGTGCAAAAGTATCTTTCCCTCACAGGCCATGTGTACACGCCGGCTTATGTTACAGCAGGCAAGACTCGCTGGGCCAAGCTTCCCGAAGATGTAAGAAAGGTCTTGGAGAGCACAGCCAGGGAAATGCAGGAGTTCGTTTATAAGACTGCAGAGAAGATGGACAACGAGCTTTTGGACAAGATGAAAAGTTCTGTTAGGGTCAACGAGGTCAACAAGGATGCCTTTGTCAAAGCCAGCCAGCCCGTTTATCAGGAATTCGGCAATGCAGTCAAAGGCGGCAAGGAGCTCATAGACAAAGCCTTGGCTCTGGCCCAGGGATGCTGAATCTGCTGAAACTACAGAGGTTGGGCAGCACATGGGCACTGTTTTGGAGAGCCCGACACCCTGCTGATTTGGAAAAACCTGGTTTGGTTTTTTCTCTGTGCAGGAAAACAAAAAAATCTTCGGCTCGCTCCCAAGAAGGAGGCCAGCAAGATAATGGCAAGTTTCAGGAGTGTTTTTCAGAGGGCTTTGGAGACATGGGTCATACTGCTCATGTTCTCCATGACAACTGTAGTGGTGGGAGCTGTGATCTTTAGAAAGATGGGGCACTCCCTAGGCTGGGCGGACGAGATTTCCAGGGTGCTTTTGGCCTGGGTCACCTATTACGGCTCTGCACTGGCTGCCCTCAAGAGAGCCCATATAGGCTTTCCCGGTCTCCTGGAGAGATTCTCCCCCAAGAGACGTCTGCCTCTGGTGATCCTGGGAGAGCTTTTCGTGATCGGGTTTTTCCTTCTCATGGCATGGGTGGGAATGCAGGTCTATGAGGTTTTGGAAGGGGATACCCTGGTTAGCCTCACATGGGTTCCCCTTCGCCTTACCCAGTCCGTGATACCTGTGGGTGCGGCCCTATTTGTGATAGCCGAGCTCTTGAGCCTCCCGGAGATCTTGCGCTCCCCGAGAGTCAGTGAGCTTGAGGTCAAATCCACGGTCCCTGGCAGAGCTTCTGGGGAGGCAAGGCCATGACAACCACCGTTATATGGATGGCCTTACTTCTTTTCGGGCTGGTGCTCATCAACGTACCCATTGCCATTGCCCTGGCCGTGGTGGCGGTGGGGGCCATGGTGCTCACACAGGGAGTCCAGGTGCTGCCCAACGTGGCTTTGGTCATGTACGACGGAGCCACTTCCTTTTCACTTCTGGCCATCCCGCTTTTCATATTCGCCGGAGCCATCATGAACGCCACGGGCATTTCCAGGAGGCTCATAGCCTTTGCCTCAGCCCTGGTGGGGTTTATCCGGGGGGGACTGGCCATGGTTAGCATAGTCACCTCTATGTTTTTTGCGGAGATGTCGGGCTCTGCTGTGGCAGACGTTGCCGCCTTGGGCACCATCCTGGCTCCTGCCATGAAGAAATCCGGCTATCCCAGGCAGTTCGCGGCCGCAGTGCTTTCTTCTGCAGCCACCATAGCCGTGATCATACCCCCTTCCATCCCCATGATCCTTTATGCAGTGATGTCGGAGAGCTCCGTGGTCAAGCTCTTTCTGGCAGGGGTGGTACCTGGGGTACTGGTGGGAATCTTGATGATGCTCATGTCTTACTGGTTCGCCAGAAGGCACAACTACCCCGTGGCAGAGGCCTTTGAGTGGAAAAAACTCTGGAGAACTTTCAAGGAGGCCTCCTGGTCCTTTCTCTTGCCGGTGGTGATACTGGGGAGTATCTTCGGAGGGCTGGTTACTGCCACCGAGGGAGCTGGCCTGGCTGTTGTCACGGCTTTGCTGGTAGGTGGGCTCATTTATAGGGAACTTCGCTGGAAGGATCTGCGAAAGGCCATGTTGGAGGGTGCAGTCTCCACAGCGGTCGTGATGCTCCTTGTGGCATCCTCGGCTCTTCTGGGCACCTATCTCACAGAGCTACGAGTCCCCCAGAAGCTTGCCGAGACCATAATGGGGCTCACGGGAAACCGCTATGTTATTCTGGCCCTGCTAAACCTATGCTTCTTGGTCTTGGGATGCTTTCTACACTCGGCTGCAGCCATAATACTGGTGGTGCCCATAGTGATGCCCCTGATCCACGCCTCTGGCATAGACCCTGTTCATTTTGGCATAGTGGTTACCCTGAACCTGGGCATAGGTCAGCAGACCCCTCCAGTGGCAAGTGTTCTCATAACAGCTTGCTCTGTGGCCCGGGCAGACATCTGGGAGGTAACCAAGGTAAATGTCTATTTCGTTGGAATAATTTTCCTTGTCTTAATGCTTTGCACCTATGTGCCCAGCATTCCCATGTGGCCCGTTTATCTTTTCTACGGGGGTTGATCAGGAAACGCTCAGGGCTGCAGGTATGCTTGTTTTTTGGGACCCAGGGTGAGCATCTTTGCTCCCAGAAGCTCTCTATGTGATCCCCTTACTGAATCTCTCTAGGAGCTGCTCGGCCCTCTTGGGGTTGAAGGCCCCGCACTCACAGCACTTGGCCAGTATCTTGCTTGCTTTCTTGGCACTCAAGCGTCTTAGTTTAACCTGTTCTATCATCTTGCGGATAAGATTAAAGGAGACCATACCATGCCCACACATGGTGTGGATCTCCAGGATATGCCTTTCCGGAAGCCTGTCTTTGGCACCCCAGAAGCCAAGGGAGTGCTCCACGCTGTGGCGCTGGATTCCGGCCTTAACGCAGCAGGCCCGCACCTCCTCCAGAAGCCCGCTTACATTGATGCAGATCCCCAGATCCGCACGAATCAGGTCCTCTATGACCTTCTGTAAGCTTTCCATGTCAGCAAAGACAGCAGCTGCTGCAGCCCCGTCCCCCTGTTGGGAAATGAGCTTGTTTATGTCTATGTCGTCCTGATGCACGTTTCCCTGTTTGGCATCACCTATATTCACAGGATTGTGCCTCAGGCAGATGCGCATGAACTCTCTTATTTTAGGACCTGAGCCCTCCCTGTTGCGGGACTTGGCCGTATGGGCAAAAACCACGAAATCCCCCTTGAGGGATTCCACATCCCCCTGACGGTGAAGTGTGTTGGTCATCTGTCATCTCTCCTGAAATAGAGGCCTTCCAAGCCCCAGGTTGGTCTTCCCATTGGGAGACAACTTGTACCCTGCTTGTCTTACCAAAGACTCATGGACAACGCTTCCATCGGCTGCGCATTTGGAAGCGATCCCAACGCTTATGACTGTGTCCACCTGGTGTTGCACTTCTTCCAAGACCCTCAGCACCTGTCCAATATTCTCCATGCGGGTCTTGAGTTCTATGATGGCTGACAAAACCTTCTCATCCAGCACATCCTCCCTGATCCGACCGGTCTTGGTATCGGTCATGAGCTGGGTGACGGGATTCTCTGGCTCGAATTGCACCTGCGCCTGCGCCAGGGCCATACTCACCTTCTGGATGTCCCTGAACCTGGCACCTATCCCAGGCCGCCCCAGCTCTACCACAAAGCCCACATCCCCTTCCCTGAGCCTGCCCGTGACCTCATTGCTCTTGATTTCGTCCGTACCCCTTCCATGCACCCCTGTGCCCTCATGGACCGTGGAAGGATCGCTGAAGGTGGCCCTTATGGATCTAGGCCATTGCAAGGGGGGAGGAGTCAGAGCCCCTGTAGGACAAACGTCAGGCTCGGCCAGGTACCCGAGGCGAAAAACGCCCAGAATCTTCCTAACCGCTCTGACAAACCAGGGGCGGTAACCCTCATTGCGAAGCACCCTGTAGCAGGTCCTGCACTCAACGCATTCCTCCTGGTTGACTACCGACTTGCCATCCTCATCCAGATAAATCACACCCATGGTGCAAACCGCATGGCAATTCCCACAGCCTACACACTTTTCTTTGTCTATTTCCATGAATCCTCCAGGAATAATTGTATCCAAAATTTCACCAGGCTAGCTTCTGAGTTTAGTCGCTCTGATGGGCTTCGTCAAGGTTTATGCTCTTAATCATTGGGAAAAAAGAAAGCTAGAAAAGACGCAGATAAGGCAAATTAAACCTTTACAAGTTGATCCACTATGGAAATTTGCATACAATAAACACTAGTTTCTTTTTTCCCACCCAGGATTCCGGAGGTCTGAATTGAAACCATCTGTGCTTGGAGCTTTGACTGAACTCAAGAAAAGCATACGAGGCGAAATAAGTTGGGACCCTGTTACAAGATCTCTATACGCTTCAGGGGCATGTCTCTACAGGGTATTGCCCAGTGCGGTGCTCTGGCCTAGAGAGCTCAGGGATGTGGTTCTTACCCTGGAACTGGCCAGGAAGGAATCCATACCTGTGACAGCCAGAGGTGGGGGCACCAGTCGGACAGGAAACGAACTAGGAGAAGGAATTGTCATTGATTTCTCAAAGTACATGAACCGCATCTTGGAGCTGGATACCCATGCCAGGACTGTTAGGGTGGAGCCCGGGGTGATCTTGGCGGATCTAAACGCATTTCTAAAACCCCACGGTCTCTTCTTTCCCCCTGATCCTTCCACCAAAGATCATTGCACCATAGGTGGCATGATTGCCAACAACTCCAGCGGCCCCATGTCGGTCAAGTACGGCACCACCAGAAGATACGTGAAGTGGCTTCAGCTGGTTTTGAGCAATGGTGAAATCATTGGTACAGGCCCTGTAAGTTTGGATGAAACTTTGGAGGCGCGGGGCAGCAGGGAAAAGAATATTTACAAGGCCATGGCCGAGATAATGGAACGTTACAGCCAGGCCATGGAACAGGAGCGCCCAGAGGTCACCAAAGACTCCTCAGGTTACCATTTGTGGGAAGTCAGGAAAACAAAAGGCATGCTGGATCTGACACCCATGTTGGTGGGTTCTGAGGGCACACTGGGAATAGTGACCCAGGCAGACCTTCAACTCGTGCCTCTTATGCCGGCCAGACTAAGCGGGTTGGTATACTTTGATGATCTTTCAAAGGTGGGAGAGGCCACCCAAAGAATACTGGAATTTCAACCAGACATGCTGGAGATCATGGAAAGACAGATCCTGGATCTGGCTAGAAAGAGCTACCCTACCTTGGCCCAGCACCTGCCTGAAGCCACAGAGGCCATGCTGGTGGTGGAGTTGGAGGGCCAGGAGCAAGGTGCTCTGAGGGAACTCTTTTCCCAAATGGCCCATGAGCTCTTGGAAAGGAGACTGGCCAGGGAATTCAAGGTGGCATCCGGGCCCCAGGAAATGGAGCTTTTCTCGAGAATCAGGAGCATCTCGGGCCCGATCCTAAACAGAATCAAGGGTTCGCGCAAGCCCAGGGCATTCATAGAGGATCCGGCGGTACATCCCAGCCGGCTTCCAGAATATATAGAGGGTTTGAGACAGTTGTTCAAGAAACATGAAGTGGAGGCTTCCATTTACGGACACGCAGGTGATGGGAACCTCCATAGCATGGTCTTCTTGGATCTCAGCCGGCCTGAGGAGATCCAACGTATGGTGGCCCTCTCTAGGGATGTGTACGATCTGGTCTTAAGACTCAAAGGTACCATTAGCGGAGAGCACGGTGACGGCAGGCTTCGCAGCCAGTTTCTTGCCCTCCAGTACCCAAGGCTTCATATGGCCTTCAAGGAGATAAAGCAGGTTTTCGACCCAGAGGGGATCTTGAATCCAGGGGTCATAGTGGCCCAGACCCCAGAGCTGCTTCAAGAGAATCTTCGATTCAAGCTACTTGAAACCAAAGGCACAAAGGGGCACTTGGATCATCCCCAGGTCCATGAGGAGGTAGAGGGTTGTTCGGGGTGCGGAAAATGTCGCTCTTACTGTCCCGTTGCAAGGGCATCTAGGAGCGAGTGGGCCTCTGCCAGGGGCAAAATAAACCTGATCAGAGACATCTTGGCCGGGGATCTACCAGATCTGTTAATCAGTTCCGAGGAGTTCAGGCATGTAATGGAGTCGTGCATAAACTGCAAGAGGTGCTTGAGAGAGTGTCCCTCAGGAGTGGACGTGCCTTGGGTTGCCCTTCGTGGTCGTGAACAGCTTACGGCCATGAAAGGGGAACACCTTGCCCAGCGCATAATCACCGATACCCGGCTTCTTTGTGCCTTGGGAAGCTCTACTGCACCTTTTTCCAACATGGCCCTTTCCTCTCCCACCATACGAAAGCTCCTGGAGAGGGTTCTGGGGCTGGACAAGACCAGAGAACTTCCCCCATTTTCCAAAAGCACGGCCAAGGGCCGGGGAAAGGGGAGAGCTAAGCAGTCAAGAGATCGGGTGGCCCTTTTCTTGAGCTGCCATGCCAATTTCAATGACCCTGGTGGAGAGGGGCTGGCTGCCATTGAAATACTGGGCAAAAACGGGCTGGAAGTACTCCTTCCCGAGGTGCAGTGCTGTGCCATGGCCCGTATAAATGCCGGGGCCTCCAGCAAGGTCAAGGACCAGTTACTCCAAAACATAGAAGTCCTGGAGCCCCTTGCCAAGGCTGGAATTCCCATTCTGTTTACTGAACCCACATGTCTCTTGGCACTGAAGATGGAATATCCCAGGCTCCTGGCATCAGAGCAAACCCAAACAGTGGCACAGATGTGCATGGACATCCATGAGTTCCTCTTGAATCTTCACCAGAGGGGCTTGCTGAGTCCACCAATGTATCCCATCCAAAGGAAGGTGGGACATCACTCCCCTTGTCACCTTAGGGCCCTGGGTGATGGGCAGACCCCCGGCAAACTCCTCTCCCTGATTCCTGGACTGGATGTGGTTCAGTTGGAAGATGTCTGCTGCGGAATGGGAGGCACCTTCGGGTTGAAGGCCAAGAATGCAGAACTCTCTTTGCAAATGGGCAAGCCTCTGCAGGAAAAAATACTAGACTCTGGCGTGGATCTTGTGGCCACCAGCTGTGGAGCCTGCAAGATGCAAATACATCAGATTACAGGCTTGGAAGCAGTACATCCACTCAAGCTTGTTCTCGAGGCCTATTCAAGGGGCACAACTAACTGACATTAATCACGATCATTCCATGGTGAGGGCTGAGGCCACGCACATGGGAGCCTTCTCTAAGGATTAGAAGGTCAAGACCACCGCCTTTTCGATAATCGCTATCCTTATGATATCATTGGGCGGCATTGCCCATTTCCTTTTAGAAAGGCTGGCCAGCACAAGGAGAGGTCCATCATGTCTTGGAAAGCCTGTCTGCTCTTTCAGCAAATCCCAAGGAGTCCAGCTTTCTTGGTCTTGATGCTGGGGATCTTGATTCTGAGCTCCTGCCAAAAACCCATTCCCCAAGAGCTCATGGAGCCATCGGATGCCATGGTGGCCCTTGAAGGCTCAGAGGTTCCTCTTATCCAGGATGACATGGACTGGGACTCCTTGAAGCACGCCATAGAGCAAAGCTTGGTTTATCTAGGAAAACTCCCACCGGAGAAGAGGTTTCAATACGGCCCAAGGCTCGTAGGGGTTCAGGAGCTCCGTGTTACCCTTCAACGAGTGATCCAGATCATCCAGGAGGTGAAAGACCCCCATGAGCTGGGACTAAGATTAAGGGCAGATTTCTCCTGGTTTCAGGCTACAGGAAGTCTATCTTCCCCAAGGCGAGTGCTTCTGACCGGCTATTACCTCCCTAGCCTGGAAGGCAGAAGGAGCCCTGGCCATGGATTTATCTATCCTGTTTACTCCTTGCCGCCTGATCTTGTAGAGGTGGACCTGGGGCTTTTCAAGCAGGAGCTCAAGGGTCAGAGATTAGTGGGACGGCTGCAAGGCAGCAGGCTTGTGCCTTACTTCACCAGGGCACAGATAGACAGGGAATCCAGCCTCGCTGGCAAGGGTCTGGAAATACTGTGGCTTCGCAATCAGGTGGATCTCTTTTTCCTTCACATCCAGGGATCAGGGGAGGTGTTCTTGGAGGATGGAAGCAGAGTTCTCCTAAATTATGCAGGGACTAACGGCCATCCTTATCGGAGCATAGGCAGAGTTCTCATAGAAAAAGGCATGATCAGCCAAGAGCAAGTCTCCATGCAGGCCATCCGGGAATATCTTGAAGCCCATCCCGATCAAGCCCAAGAACTTCTTTTTTCCAACCCCAGCTATGTTTTTTTCAGGGCCACATCTGAGGGTCCTTTGGGCTACCTGGGAGTCCCTCTAACTCCAGGCCGAAGCATAGCCACTGACAGCAAGCTTTTCCCTCCCGCAGCTTTGGCCGTGGTTTGTTCTTCACTGCCACAACCTGGTGCTTGGGGCCGCACAGGACCTAGGAAACCCTTCTGCAGAATCGTTTTGACTCAGGACACAGGAGGGGCCATCCGGGGGCCTGCAAGGGCCGATCTTTACTGCGGCTCTGGTCCCCAGGCCGAGTTCCTGGCAGGTCACCTTCAGGACTCCGGAACCCTTTACTTCCTTCTGAGCCCTTCCAATGATCCCTGAACTTAAAGATGGGGGCAAACTTTGTAAAGTTTTTCTGTGCTGGCCCCCTGGCTTACTCCCCTCAGGTCCGGCTTGCTCCCCCCGTGACGCACAAGCTGTTTATCATGTGGGCCTGGTACCCGGCTCCGAACCCATTGTCGATGTTTACCACCGATACCCATGGGACACAGGAGTTGAGCATGGTCAGCAGGGCAGCCAGTCCTCCCATGTGGGCACCGTATCCCACACTGGTGGGAACAGCTATGACCGGGCGATTTACCAGCCCACCGACCACACTTGGAAGAGCACCTTCCATCCCGGCCGCCACCACCACTGCGTTACAGCAAAGGAGGGCGGCTCTGTGGGCCAAAAGCCGATGGATTCCAGCCACCCCCACATCGTAGAATCTCATAACCCGACTGCCCATCACCTCGGCCGTAAGTGAGGCCTCCTCGGCCACAGGCAGATCAGCGGTGCCTGCACTGAGCACTGCCACCAGTCCAATGCCTTCCTTGGCCTGCGGTCTGGCAACCACCAGCTTTGCAAGGCCATGATACTGGGCCTCAGGACTGATCTTTTTAATCTCTTGAAAAACCTCTTCTGTGGCCCGGGTGGCCAGGACATTGGGAGCCCGCTGAATGAGTCTGGAGACTATCTCTCTTACCTGCTCGGGTGTCTTGCCTGGACAATATACAACCTCTGGTGCCCCATTCCTGAGGAGCCTGTGGTGATCTACCTTTGCAAAACCAAGGTCTTCAAAGGGCAGGTGCTTGAGGGTCTCCAGAGCCTGATCCACCTCCACCAGGCCTCTGGAGACCCCCTCCAGGAGTTCCCGCAGGTTCTTTTCATCCATACCTTATACCTCAAAGGCCCTGATTCCGCAGTTGCTGGATCAGCTCCCTTTGCGACTTGGTAAGCTTGGAAGGAACTCTCACTCTTATGCGCACGTAAAGATCCCCACGAGTTTGACCCTTCATGTCTGGAAGCCCATGCCCCCTGACCCTGATGCGCGAACCCGGCTGAGTTCCTGGAGGGATCTTCACACTAAGGGTCTTACCCTCCACCGTGGGCACCAGCAGCTTGGCGCCCAGGGCCGCATCGGAAAAAGATATCTCCTTTTCCACTGTTAGATCCCTTCCCTCCCTTTCAAAAACCGGATGTTCCAGGACCTCCAGTTTCAAGTAAAGATCCCCAGGGGGTCCCCCATAGGGAGACTGAGCTCCCTTGCCCGGAATTCTCAACCTCTTTCCAGATTCTATTCCCTTGGGGATTTTCACGGAGAGTGTCTCGGTTCGTTCCCCCACAGGGTAAGAGATCCTTCTTTCCGCACCTTGGGCTACCTCTTCCAGGGTCACCTTCACGACCATTTCCAGGTCTTGACCTCTGGCCGATTCAGACCTGTAACCCGCACCCGGTGTCTGGAACCCTCCGAAGTCAAAGCCTCCGAATCTTATCCCTGCCCTCCTGCCACCTCTGCCCCAAGAAGCCCCGAAAATGCGGCTGAAGATGTCATCGGTGCCGAAGCCAAGATCCCGAAAAAGGTCTCCAACATCAAATCCCCTAAAGATGTCTTCCTGACTGAACCTTTGGCTAAACCCCTCTGCCCCAAAAGCGTCATACTGCTTCCTTTTTTCGGGATCGCTCAGGACTGCATAGGCCTCGTTTATCTGTTTGAACTTCTCCTCGGCACTCTTGTCGCCGGGGTTCTTGTCAGGATGGTACTTGACGGCCAGCTTACGGTACGCCCTTTTGATCTCCTCTGCAGTAGCCGTCTTGGACACACCCAATATTTCGTAATAGTCTTTGCCTGCCATTGCTCAACCCACCGGTGTCTCGGACTGGATTTCAAAAACGGGCATAGTGCTCACGCACCAAGCGGCTCAGGAACTCCTCAGGAGCATCCACTGCTTGGGCAGTCAGAATGAACTCATCCTGACCCGTTTTATCGTGGATCAGTCTCAAGCCCGGCTCACAGTTCTCTAGCAGCTCGTCCAAGAACCGCTTGGCCGCCACTCCCTCCAAGAAAACCTTTTCCAGAATCCTGTCCACAGCCCCTTCATCAAAGGTTACCCGCAGGTCAAACCGCTCGTAGAATCGCCTCTCGTGGAAGCGTATTATCCTCTGAAGCTTGGCCAACTCCTCGAAAACCCTAGGGATTTCAGAGCCTTCCCTTATAACGTGCTCTGCCAGGCACTCAACACGCCTCTCCGAGAGCATCTCCCCGTAAAGCCTCTGATGTTCCCCGAGCCTCTCTCTTATCATATTCTTTACAACCCTTCGCTCCTCTTCCAGACATTGCTGGAACTGCTCCTGGAGGGCTGGTGCGTCCGGATCCTCAAGCACCTTCTTAAGGGTGCCCTCTGGGTCCTCCACCAGCTCCTCGGTCACAGCCAGCCTGGAGACAGAAGCCGAGGGAAGTTTCTTTTCAAAACCCATCAGCACTTTTTCCACTGAGCTCACCAGCCCCCTTGCGCCGGTGCGCTCCTGAGAAGCCATCTCCGCCAGCTTGCGCAAAGCCCCATCAGAAAATCTTATGTCTATCCCATAGGCTCTGAAGTCTCTCTTCTTACCCTGTATGATGGGGCTGTTGGGATTGCGCAGGATATGGTAAAGGTCTTCTGTCTCCAGCCTGTCGAAAACCACCACCACCGGAAGCCGCCCCACGAATTCGCTTTCAAAGCCGTACTCTATCAAATCTTCGGCCTTGACATGCTGGAGATACTCAAAACGATCTTCTCTTGAACGCACATCTGCGGTAAAACCCATCCCTTGTGCGTTGAGCCTCTTTTTGATTATGTCCTCAAGGCCGTAGAAGGCTCCGCTCACTATGAAGAGAATGTTCTTGGTATTGACTTTCTTTTTCTCCCTCTTGCCAGTCTTTCGATACTGCTCTATGGCCTCCATCAGGGAGATGGGATCATGCGGCACCCTAAGCTCCACATCCGTTTCTTCCATGGGCTTTAGTAAGGCCCTCTGCACTCCTGCCCTGGACACATCAGGCCCTATGAGGTGACCGCTGGAGGCTATCTTGTCAATCTCGTCTATGTAGATGATCCCGTACTGAGCCAACTGGATATCGCCTTCTGCCTCATGCACCAAATCCCTGACCAAATCCTCCACATCCCCGCCCACATAGCCCGTCTCGCTGAACTTGGTGGCATCCCCTTTCACGAAGGGCACTCCAAGTTTCTTGGCTATGAGCTTGATGATGTAAGTCTTTCCCACTCCCGTGGGCCCGATCATGAGAATGTTGTTCTTTATCTGGCCCACTCCATCGAAACGCTCCTCTAGGCGGTTCTCCTCCATGTAGCGGATACGGTTGAAGTGTGTGCAGATCTTGGTGGCCAAAACCTCTTTGGCCCTTCTCTGCTTGACCACAAACTCGTCCAAGAAGGCCTCCAGCTCCTCTGGCTTCATCTGAAACTGGATCCTGGAGATTCCCTTGGGCTTATCCTGGCCCCCAGTATCAGAATCCTCCATGGCTGTCTTGGGAACCAGCATGGACACCCCTAGTTTGATCCTGTCTCCATACTTCTTGGAAAGATACTCGTTTAACTCCCGTTCGAGTTCCTTTTGATCCGGGAGTTTGTCCTTCACTTCACTCATCACCATGCCTCCCAGCTTTTTCAAGCCTTGCAATTATACTAACCACCCCTGGGGAGCCTGGCAAGCCGGGCTCTCTCACCAAGAGCCTTTCCACTTCTCCAGGTCTTCCAGCGCCCTTTGGGCCAAGGCCGATCTTCTTTTTTGCTTGGGCACTTGCTTTTTCAAAGGAGGAAACAAGCCGTAGTTGACGTTCATGGGTTGAAAACCCTCGGGCGAAGCCTGGGTCAGGTATCGAACAAGGGCTCCCATGGCCGTGGTCTCAGGAGGAACCAGCAAAGGAAGTCCCAATGCCCTACGGGCTGCATTTAGCCCTGCCAGCAGGCCCATGGCCGTGGATTCCACATACCCCTCTACTCCGCTGAGCTGCCCTGCTATGAACAGACCCGGCCTTTCCCTGGTTTGAAGGGTGGGAAGAAGGAGCCTTGGAGCGTTTATGTAGGAGTTGCGGTGAAGACTGCCCAGACGATGGAACCGGGCATTGGCCAAACCTGGTATCATGCGGAAGACCCTCAGCTGTTCGTCGTGGGTGAGCTTTGTCTGAAAACCCACCATGTTGTAAAGATTCCCAAAACGGTCCTCCTGCCGCAATTGCACCACAGCATAGGGTTGTTTCCCTGTTCTAGGATCCACCAGACCCACTGGTTTCATGGGCCCAAAGGCCAGAGTCTGTACCCCCCTTTGAGCCATGGCCTCGATGGGCATACAGCCCCCGAAAAGTATTTCCTTCTCGAACTCCCTTGTGGGGACTTTCTTGGCCTTCAGTAGTTCCTGAACGAAGTTCAGGTACTGCTCCTGATCCAAGGGGCAGTTGATATAATCTTCCCCTCCTTTACCATATCTCGATCCCCTGAAGCATTTGGACATGTCTATGGTTTCCCCGGCCACTATGGGCGCTATGGCATCATAGAAGTAAAGGTCCTCTCCACCGGCCAGGCAGGAGAGTTCACGGGCCAGGCTGCCTGCGGTCAAAGGCCCGGTGGCCACCACCACTGGGTCTGTCTGGGGAATTGACTCTATTAGCTCTCTTTGGATCCTCACCCGGGGATTCATCTCCAACTCCCTGGTGATCATCTCAGAGAAGGCTTTCCTGTCCACGGCCAAGGCGCCGCCGGCAGGCACCCTTGTGGCCTCCGCTGCTTTCATGATTAAAGAATTCATGCGCCTGAGTTCTTCCTTGAGAAGCCCCACTGCGTTTTCCAAAGATTCGGCCCTCAGAGAGTTGCTGCACACCAGCTCTGCCAGCAAAGCACAGCGATGGGCCGGAGAGAAGCTGATGGGTTTCATTTCCACCAGCAAGACCTCCACCCCAAGATGGGCCGCCTGGTAAGCAGCCTCACATCCAGCAAGTCCCCCTCCTACCACCATGAGCTGTCTTGATCCCATGGCTTCAAGCATACCCCCGCCCAGCCACTGCTTCAACCTTTCCAGATCCAAATCCCAGTTCTGGTTCTTCACCATTGGAAAGCAGGGATGGTAGTGAATAAAGACCCATGCATGTGTTAAGCTGGATCAGGCCGTGGCAGGGTTGCCAGAGAGAATCAGCTGGAGCTCGAATCCTTGGACACTAGTTTTGAGCAGCCTGCCTGAGCCCGCAGATCTCAGCAGGAGGGAGAAAATGAGAAGCCATAGAATAAAACTAGGCATCGAAAGAGCCCCACACCGTTCACTGCTTCATGCCACAGGCATGCCCCGCTCGGAGATGAACAGGCCCTTTGTGGGAATTGCCAGCAGCTTCACGGACCTGATTCCTGGCCATGTGGGCATGAGGGACTTGGAGAGATTTGTGGAAAAGGGAGTGCATTCCAATGGCGGATATCCCTTTATTTTCTCTGTGCCGGGCATCTGTGACGGAGTGGCCATGGGCCACATGGGAATGCACTACTCCCTGCCTTCAAGGGAACTCATAGCGGACATGATAGAGTCAATCACCCAGGCCCATGCCTTGGACGGGCTCGTGCTGATAACCAACTGCGACAAGATAACACCCGGCATGTTAATGGGGGCAGCACGGTTGGACATACCAGTTGTTGTTCTTACAGCAGGGCCCATGTATTCGGGGCGACTAAGGGGCAGAAGACTCTCCCTGGTGGGTGACACATTCGAGGCAGTGGGGCGTTTCCAGCGTGGAGAGATAGACGAGAAGGAATTGGCCTGTCTGGAGCTAGAAGCCTGCCCGGGCGAGGGCTCCTGTCAAGGTCTTTACACTGCCAACACCATGGCTTGTCTTGTGGAAGCGCTCGGGCTTTCTGTTCCGGGCTGCGCCACCGCCATGGCCGGAAGCGGTCGCAAGAAAAGGATCGCCTTTGAGAGCGGATCCCGGGTGGTGGATCTCATAAGAGGAGAGGTTACGGCCAGGAGATTCCTCACAGAGGACAGCTTTGAGAATGCCATTAGAGTGGATATGGCCCTGGGAGGATCAACCAACACGGTCCTGCATCTCACCGCAGTGGCTCATGAGGCAGGAGTAAAACTGCCCCTGGATGCCTTCGACAGGATCAGCAGGGAAACCCCCCACTTGGTAAACCTCTTGCCCGGAGGAGAGCATTTTATGGAAGATCTGGAGTGGGCAGGAGGGATTCCCGCGGTGCTCTCAAGGCTCCTGCCCCAGCTTCAGGACACCCCCACGGTGTACGGTCCTTCCATCTACCAGGTGGCCAAACAAGCCCAAGTTTGCGATGAGGAGGTGATTCGGCCTCTGGATCGGGCTTACAGGCCCGAAGGGGGGCTCGCTGTCTTGAGCGGGAACCTGGCTCCCCAGGGGGCAGTGGTAAAACAGGCAGCGGTGAGCCTTTCCATGCTCAGGTTCCAGGGTGAAGCCCTGGTCTTTGATGCCGAGGAGGAGGCCATGGAGGCCATAATGACAGGAAGGGTTAAGCCCGGTCATGTTGTGGTCATAAGGTATGAAGGCCCCAAAGGGGGACCGGGGATGAGGGAGATGCTATCTCCCACGGCTGCCTTGGCTGGCCTGGGTCTGACAGAAGGGGTAGCTCTCATAACAGACGGACGTTTTTCGGGTGGTACAAGGGGACCCTGCGTGGGGCACATATCTCCCGAGGCCGCCAGCGGGGGACCCATAGCCTTGGTGGAAAACGGAGACCTCATACGCATAGACATACCCCAGCGCCGCATAGAACTTCTGGTGGATGAGCTCACCTTGAGGGCCAGGAAGGCCGCCTGGCGAGCCCCGGAGCCTAAGATACGCTCTGGTTACTTGGCCAGGTACGCCCGCATGGTGACGTCCGCCAATACCGGAGCAGTGCTGCGGCCGGACAAATAGGGGTGTGCGCAAAGATCAGGTTTGCTCCTGATACCCACAGCCCTTTTTTACGCAGGCTACTGTGCGCCCGCTCTTGCGGAGCTTCTCCACCAGAAAGGGAGCTCCGCAGGAAGGGCATGGCCTTGCCAAAGGTCTGTCCCAGGACAGAAACCTGCACTTAGGGTAATTGCTGCAGGCAAAGAAGGATTTTCCCTTTTTGGAGCGTCTTTCCACCAGGTGTCCCTCGCAACCCTCCAGTGGACAAGCGATCCCCAACTTCAAGGGGGCTGCACCTTTACACTTGGGGTAACGGGTGCAGGCCAGGAATCGGCCAAATCTGCCGGTTCTGACTACCATGGGTGAACCGCACTGGGGGCAAGGGGGCGATTGCTTTGCTGAGGAATCCTCATCTTCAGGGCCGGCTTCTGCGTTTAGGGGTTTGGTGGTGCGACATTGGGGATATCCACTGCAGGCCAGGAAAGGACCGAAACGCCCCTCCCTGACCACCATGGGAGCGCCGCAGGAAGGGCATGATTGGTGGGTCTCTTGGGATTGGGTAACCATCAGGTTACCCTCCGAATCCCTGGCATAGGGTCGGCTGAAGCTGCACTTCGGGTAGGCAGAGCAAGACAGAAATGGCCCCTTTTTACCAACTTTTATGACCATGGGGGAACCGCATTTCTCACAAAGCATCTCCGTGGGAATCCCTTCCCTCTTCAGATTCCTCATTTCCCTCTCGGCCCGGCTGTAATCCTCTCTGAAAGCCCCGTAGAACTCCTCCAGGACCTTGAGCCTGTCCAACTGGCCTTCCTCTATCTTGTCCAGCCTTTCTTCCATCTCGGCCGTAAAGCCCACATCCAAGAGGGCTGGAAAGCTCCTCACCAGCAAATCCGTGACCAGCAACCCCAGCTCCGTAGGCCTAAAAACACCTTTTTCAACTTTCACATATCCTCTTTCCTGGATGTTGCTCAAGATTGTTGCATAAGTGGATGGCCTGCCTATACCCTTTTCCTCCAACTCTTTGACCAAGGTGGCCTCTGTGAAAGGCGCAGGAGGTTGCGTGAAGTGCTGCTGAGGGCTCAACTCCACGGGCCTGACCATCTGCCCTGGACTCAAGGGTGGGAAAAGGGCTTC
Organism: bacterium; assembly: GCA_037481695.1. NCBI lineage: Bacteria > bacterium. The sequence continues at coordinate 230,637 of JBBFLE010000002.1, forward strand.
CTGCTCTGCCTCTTCTCCGTCTACCACCTGACCATAGAGTACCGTGAAGCCCTGGAAGACCATGATCGCCCCAGTCCCTCTGAAGAGGTATGGGCCTGCTTCCAAATCCACCACCGTACGCTCGTAAAGCGCAGGCTTCATCTGACTGGCCACAAACCGCTCCCATATCAAGCGATACAGAAGGTATTGCTCATGGCTCACGTATGGTCTTACTTGCTCAGGATGCCTATCAACCATGGTGGGACGGATGGCCTCGTGAGCCTCTTGTGCACCTTTGCTGCTCTTGTAAAGATTAGGCTTGGAAGGCAGGTACTGTTCTCCAAACTTGTTTAGTATGTAGCTCCTGACCCCCTCCAGGGCATGATCCGCAACTCTCACCGAGTCGGTCCTCATGTATGTTATCAGACCCACAGACCCTTCTGGGCCCAGCTCCACTCCCTCGTAAAGCTGTTGGGCCAGCATCATGGTGCGCTTGGCAGAAAACTTAAGACGTCTGTAAGACTCCTGCTGAAGCTTGCTGGTGGTGAAAGGAGCTGGGGGCTTTCTCTTGGCAGGCTTTTTCTGAACAGATGCGATCTTGAAAGAACATGCCCGGAGCTCTTCCAGGATCTTCTGGGCCGTCTCACCATCCGGGATCTGAATCTTCCTGCCATGAGATTGTATCAGCTTGGCTTCGAACTCAGGCGGTTCATCGGCCTCCAGCTTTGCTGTGATACTCCAGTATTCCTGGGGAACAAAGGCCTCTATCTCCTTTTGCCTTTCGCAAACCAGCCGCACGGCCACAGACTGAACCCGCCCAGCACTAAGACCCCTCTTGACCTTCTTCCACAGCATGGGGCTTATTTCATAGCCCACCAGCCTGTCCAGAATTCTCCTCGCCATCTGGGCCTGTACCTTGCGCTGGTCCAAAGAAGTTGGATTGGCCAGAGACCGCAAAACAGTCTCTTTGGAAAGATCATTGAAAAGTGCCCTGTGAATCCTCTTGCCCGGGCCGTTCACCTCTTCGGCTATGTGCCATGCAATGGCTTCCCCCTCTCTGTCAGGATCAGAGGCCAGGTAGATGTCCTCGGCAGCTTGGGCAGCTTTCTGGATCTCCTTTATGAATTTGGCCTTGCCCCGCACTACCTCATATTCTGGCCTAAAGCCCTGCTCTACGTTGACTCCCAAGCGGTTCTTGGGCAGATCCTTCACGTGTCCTACAGAGGCCAAGACCTTGAAATCCTTTCCCACATAGCGCTGAATGGTCTTGGCCTTGGCTGGAGACTCCACTATTATCAATGACTTAGACATGATTCCATGACCTCTTTCTGGCTAGACTCCACCTGAAGCAAAGACTTCCCAGCCAACAAATCCCCCACATCCCAAAAGACTCGTGCCTGTTCATCCGGGTAGCTCCCATCAATGGCAACGGGTGAACCTCTTGCCAGGCAGTTGTCTGACCTTTCCTTTCAACTCCAGCTGAAGGAGCAAGAAACTGGTCTTGGAAGGAGGAAATCCGCTTTTCATTATTATGGAGTCTATATGTGTCTGTTCATCCTCCAAAACAGAAAGCAACTTTTGCTCCTCAGGGGAAAGTTTTTCATCCACCTGGAGCTGCTCCTGCCTAGAATTTGCTGGCATTCCTGACCACGTGCCCAAAGCAGGTCCCAACTCCTCCAGTATATCCTGGACCGACTCCACCAGTTTGGCCCCCTGTTTTATGAGCCTGTTGGTTCCACGGCTGCGCATGAAATCCACATGTCCTGGAACTGCAAAAACTTCTCTTCCCTGCTCCAGGGCCAAACGGGCGGTTATGAGGGAACCGCTCTGGGGCGCTGCCTCCACCACCGTGACCCCCAAGCATAGCCCGCTGATTATCCTGTTGCGGGAAGGGAAATGCACTGCATCTGGCCCCACATCCAGGGAATACTCGGACAAGACCGCCCCATGCTCCATTATCCGAAAAAAAAGCTCCCGATTCTCAGGTGGATATATTATGTTGAGACCACAGCCCAGCACCGCAATGGTCCTGCCTCCAGCAGACAAAGCCCCCCTGTGGGCCTCGGAATCTATGCCTCTGGCCATTCCGCTCACCACGGTTATCCCTGCACAGGCCAATTCCCTGGCCAGCCGCCTGGTGACCGCCAGGCCCTGTTGGGATGCAGCCCTTGAGCCCACTATGGCCACCGCAGTGCTGTCCTGGGGGAGAATCTGACCCCTGGCAAACACAATAGGAGGAGGATCTGGTATGTTGGCCAGCAGGGCTGGATATTCCGGGCTCTTATAGAGCAGCATTTTCACCCCCAGCTGGTCCAATCTGTCCAGCTCCTTCTCCACCTCGTCCTGTCCTGAAAAGTCAAGTATGGCTCTTGCAAGAGTGGGACCTATCCGTTCCAGTCGAGTCAAAGATTCAAAGCTGGCCTGGAACACATTCCTGGGAGACCCGAACTTCTCCAGGAGCCTCAAGAAAATAAGGGGGCCCACACCTGGGACCTTGCTCAAGGCCAGCCACCAGAAACGATCCTCCAGATCGGGAAGTCTTCTCATCCCCAGGCCCTTCCCAAGAAAAAAGAAGCGAGGGCTGTCCTTCACCCTCGCAACTTCAGCCTTCCATGAAGAACCGCGTCATTTCTCCTGCAGCACAAAGTGCGCCCTGCGGTTCTTGGCCCAGGCCTCCTCGTTGTGACCGGGGTCCACAGGCCTCTCCTTGCCATAGCTAACAGTCTTCATCCTTTCGGGAGATATTCCAAGACCCATCAGATATCTCTTGGCGGCCTGCGCCCTTCTATCTCCCAAGGCCAGGTTATATTCCTTGGTCCCCCTCTCATCGCAATGCCCCTCGATGAGGGTCTCCATGGTGGGATTCTGCTGCAGGAACTTGGCCTTGTCTTGTAAGATGGCCCGCGCCTCGGGGCTGAGTACGTAGGAGTCATAAGGGAAGAGCACATCCCTCTCTTGAAACTCCTTCATGGCCTTTTTCAACTCGTCTTCCCCCTCGGCTGCAGGCTTAGGCGCTGCTGCAACCTGAACAGCTCTTAGCTCCTTTTCCAGCCCACAACCCGCTCTGAAACGGTCTCCCCGCTCCAATGGTAGACTGCTCTTGCGCACCAGGGCTGCTGAGGTGGCCTCCTCTGTCCTCAAGACTATTAGCTCTCCCACAGCGGCTGCTATGTGGTCCCTCTTCTTATCCCGCTCAGACGGTAGCAAACGCTCCACCTCTTCCATGGGAGTCCTGAAGACCTGGTAACACTGTCCTGGTTCCACTCCATGAAGCCTTCCCTTGTCCAGGAAGACCACATCCCCTTCACCGAAGCTCACCAGGTTTTCATAGCTCCATATGATCCTTCCCGTCAGGGATGGAACAGCAGGCTTCAGTTTTATCTTGGATTCCATGGGCTCATATCGCTCCACCCTCGCCCCAAGAGAAAGGGACCGGTAGGAATCCTCCACCTTGGCCTCTGCCTCATCCTCTTTGACTGCTGTAACCACCAGCCTGGCCTCCATTACCACCACCCGTAGATCCTTGAGATCCTTGGGCTTGTCCAGGCTGAAAGCCTTAAGCCTGTCTCCAACCAGGATGCCTTGACGGCTTCCCACATCCAGGTACACGGTCTCTCCCTCTCCTATATGGACCGCCTTCTCAGCCAAGGTTGTCCTCACTCTCCCAATGCCTTGGGGAACCTTGTCCGTAAGGTACCCCACCCCGTCTATCCTGGGATAGACAAAGATCCCCTCCTTGGGGAGTAGCTTCCATGCCAAAGCCTCTTCTGCAGCCAAGAAACACAAGGAGAAAAAAATCAAAAGACCCACTGCCCACCCAAGAGACCGCGGTTCCCTAGCCCTCATCGTTTCCCCCTGTGATATGGATATTGCTGTCCAAGGCCCTTTCTTGGCCCAACGGCCTCAAGCCGTTTTGGCGCATTCTTAACCTCTTGCCCCGGGCTTGTCAAGAAAAAAGCCCCGTCTCACCCTATGAATGGCTTTCTCCAGTTGCTGGGCCCATTCTAAAGGCACCCTCAGGCTTCCCCTACCAAATCCCAGGTTGATATGGGGTTTTACCAGGCCGTGGAAATCCGTGCCTCCTGTCAAGAGCAGATTCTTCCATCCGGCCATCTTCTTGCATAGTGGGATTAGAGCAGGGGGGGCATCAGGATAGAGGGTCTCGATGCCCATGAGTCCGCAATCCGCAAGGGCTCCAATCAAACGCTCCAACTGGTAAAAATCCTGGCATCCAGCCGTGTGGGGATGGGCCAACACCGGCACCCCACCAGCTTCAAGAACCGCCCTTATGGCTTCGCGACAGAAAGGCCTTTTTCTGGAAACATATGCTTTCCCTCTTTTTCCCAGCAGCTTTACAAAAGCCTCTTCAGTTGTGGCCACATAGCCCCTTTTAACCAGTGCCGCTGCTATATGGGGTCTTCCGGCCTCAGCAACAGGCTTCTCCAAGTCCCTTTCCTTCAGAGGGTAGCCCAACTGCGCCAACCTCTCCATTACCCGCCAGTTGCGCTCAGCCCTGCTTTGCCTCATGGCCTTCAGGAAATTCTCCATTGGAGAATTGTGCGGCTCCACACCGTAACCCAACAAATGAAAACTCCTGCCCTCTCCCCCATTCACAGAGATCTCCACCCCGGGAATGACCCAGACTCCGAGACTCTTGCCTTTGTCCAGGGCCTCCTGCAATCCATCCAGAGTGTCATGGTCAGTGATGGCCAAGGCCCCCAGTCCTATCTGAAAGGCCTCTTGCACCAGTGTGGCAGGCTCCATGGAACCGTCTGAAGCCGTGGTGTGGGTATGGAGGTCAGCCCATGGGGCTCTTGCCCCCTTTGGCTTGGAGACTATGGGTTGATGCGCATTCATTTAGCTTTTATCTTACCCTTAAGAATGCCTGATGAGGAGAAAAAGTGTCGGCCCAGGATTCCAATGCTTTGGAGTTCTCCAGGTCCTTTGCTCGGCTGGAGCAAGCCCTTGCAGCCCACAGGCCTTCTTTTCATGAGCTGGATGGTTTCATTCCAGCAGCCGTGGTGGTGCTGCTTTGGATAGAGGAACTTGAGCCTTACCTGCTTTTGATCCGTAGAAGCAAGACCTTGCACATCCACCCCGGGGAGATAGCCCTGCCTGGAGGCCGCAAAGACCCATGGGATCCCCATCTCCGGGCCACAGCCCTCAGAGAACTGCAGGAAGAAGTAGGAGTCAAAGCCAGCCAGGCTAGACTGCTGGGAAGACTGGATCAGGATTTCAGCTTCAGTGGTTACTCCATAGCCCCCTTTGTTTGCACAGTGGATTCCCCTCCTGTTTTCAGGCCCAATAAAAAAGAGGTTATGGAAATCCTTCCCATGCCTCTGGCCCATTTGCGCCTGGAGGATTTCGAATCCGAGGAGCGCTGGTTCCTGGATCGCAGCATTCGCTCCTGGAGGCTGGAGACTAAATACGGTCCCATCTGGGGCGCCACGGCCCGCATCTTGAGAGGTTTTTCCCTTTTCCTGAAGGAGCATTCGATATTTCCCTAGTCCTACCCTGCCGTGCCATGGGCTCAGGCTATGATCCTGTGGAATCTCTCTACGATCTCCACCACCTCCTCGGGATCATCGCTTAGGTGCAAGAGATCCAAATCCTTGGAACAAATTTTCCCCTCGGCCAACATGGTCTCCCTTATCCACCTCATGAGCCCTTCCCAATAGCTCTTGACCATTAGCACAACTGGAAAAGGCTTTATCTTGTTGGTCTGTATCAGGGTGACGGCCTCAAACAGCTCATCCACTGTCCCAAAGCCCCCGGGCATCACTATGTAGGCTATGGCATACTTCACGAACATGACCTTGCGCACAAAGAAATACCTGAAGTTCAATTGTAGATTAGCATAAGGATTCGGCCTCTGTTCAAAAGGCAACTCTATGTTTAGCCCCACCGATTGCCCTCCTGCCTCGGCTGCCCCCTTGTTGGCCGCCTCCATTATGCCGGGGCCCCCACCAGTTATGACAGCATAGCCCCTTTTCACCAGAAGACCGGCCAGCCTTTGGGTAAGCTGATACTCAGGAGCATCGGGTCTCACTCGAGCTGAGCCAAAGATGGACACAGCGGGTGAGATGTCTGCAAGATGTTCGAAACCCTCTACGAATTCAGCCATGATCCTGAACATGCGCCAGGTGTCCCCCACGGTCATGGCATCTATCACGTACTGCCTTTCCATCATGGAACGCTCTCTCATGCTTGCCACCTCTTCTGTTCTTGCAGTGTTCTGCCCTGAGAGCATATAGTAACCCGAGGGTCTAGTCCATATGTGCCCTCAAGATATGGTAAAGATGCCAAAAGGAGAAGCTTGATGCGGATTGAGTTTCTGGGTGGGGCCCGCACGGTCACGGGTGCTGCATATAGGGTACAAGGGGCAACGAGTTCGGTTTTGGTAGACTGCGGACTGTTTCAAGGAGCCAGGGATTTGGAGGAGAGAAACCGCCGGATTCATGTCTATAGGCCTGCACAGACAGACGCCGTGGTCCTGACCCACGCTCACATGGATCACGCCGGGCTGTTGCCTGCCTTTGTGAAGGCAGGCTATAGCGGGCCCATTTACTGTACAGCGGCTACAAAAGACCTTTGCCACATACTGCTTTTGGACAGCGCCCACATCCAGGAAATGGAAGCCGAGTGGAAGACCCGCAAGAACCTAAGAAAGGGAATGCGGCCTCAAGAGCCCCTCTACACCCAGGAGCATGCCAGGCGCGCCTTGGAACTTCTCAGGCCCATGGATTACCAGGAACGCAGGGAGGTGGCCCCTGGTATATATGTAAGGTTTCAGGATGCAGGGCACATCTTGGGATCTGCGGCAGTGGAGATGTGGCTCAATGATCCCAACCAGACCGTGAAGGTGGTTTTTTCAGGAGATTTAGGCCGCAAGCATCAACCCATAATAAGGAATCCTCAGGTCATAGAGGAGGCCCAGGTACTCTTGGTGGAGTCCACTTACGGAGACAGGACTCACAAGTCCCAAGAGGAAACAGTGGAGGAATTCAGAACCATTCTGGAGACGGCCTTCAGGGACCGGGAGAAAATGATTATTCCAGCCTTTGCAGTGGGAAGGACTCAGGAAGTGCTTTACATCCTCCATGAATTGAACCGCAAAGGGCAACTGCCTTCCATGCCTGTTTTCGTAGACAGCCCTTTGGCCACTGCAGCCACGGAGATCTTCAGGAAACACCCGGAGTGTTTCGATGGGGAAGCCAGGGCCATGATTCGCAACAATGAGGAGCCTTTGGATCTGCCAAACCTAGTATTTACCCGCACAGTGGAAGAGTCCAGGTCCATCAACGAACTCAACGGGCCTGCCATAGTCATATCTGCAAGCGGCATGGCCAATGCAGGAAGGATTCTCCATCATCTGAAACACAATCTCTGGAGACCCAAGGTTCATGTATTGTTCATAGGATTCCAGGCCCAAGGCACTCTGGGAAGGCTTTTGGTGGAAGGGGCCAGAAAAGTCAGGATTTTCGGTGAATCAGTTGCCGTGAGGGCGCAAATACACACTCTCGGGGGCTTCTCGGCCCACGCTGACAGGGATGAGATTCTAGATTGGGTATCCCATTTCAGAACCCCAGGCATCAGAATCTTTGTGATTCACGGAGAGGAAAAAAGTTCTCTGGCCCTGGCAGCCAGCCTGAGGGAGAAGGGGTTTTCCAGGGTCGAGGTTCCTTCCTATCTGGAGTCCGCTGACCTGGCTGCTTGGGCCCCTCAGGAGATCGCCGAGTTGCCTCAGGCTGGTGTTTCTATCACGGAAAGGCTTACACTTGTGGAGCGAAGATTGCGAAAGCTAAGAAAGAAGTTTTCCAGGACTGAGACCTCTCGGCAGGTTGAATCGGCCGTGGACAAAAAAGCCCAGATGCTGGAAGAACTCCTGGATCAGATTGAGGTAATCGCCGGCCTGGGAGCAAGATCCAGTGATCCCACGGCTTAGCCTGCACCGCTGACCAGGCGGGATCATTTGTAAAATAGTTCTTTCTTGGATACAGCCATTCAACCAAGGATTATGCTTTGGCCATCTTCTATTGTCCTTGTGTTTGCCGACAATTTTGGCCCATGTGGAAAGGGCTGGCCTGGGGCTCAGATCTTGCTTACACAAGCTGCAAATCTCTTAGCTTCAGTTGGATCATTGTGCGGCCTTGCCAGTCATTCAGCTGAGGAAGACAGGCCAGCCTTGCAGGGCCCTTTACATCTTGGGGAAAGGCCTCTGCCATGCCAAAGCCAATGGCATCGAAGCCCATGGAACCGCACGATACCTTAAGTTTCAAATGGGCCTGGCCCACACGTCTTGGCTCAGAGATCTTCATGCCTTCTACCTGGAACACAGGTTCAGGGTTTCCCATGCCATGAGGTTCCAACTTCTGAAGACACCTCACAAGCTCCTCTGTGATATCACCCGGGCTCAACGTGTCGTCTATGCGCAGCACCCTGCCAGCCCCACTCCCTTTCATCATCTGCCTGGCATGGTCGCTCAGCACATGCCCTAGTTCTTCAACAGCCTTGGCCTCAAGGGTCAAGCCGGCTGCCATCTTATGGCCCCCAAAGCGTTTCAGCAGATGGGCACAGCTACTCAATCCCTGCATCATGTGGTAACCCTCTGGAGCCCGGGCAGAACCTTTTCCCACTCCATCTTCCAGTGAGATAAGAACCACGGGTAGCCCGAAGCGATCCACAAGGCGGGAAGCCACTATCCCGAGCACACCTGGATGCCATCCCTCTTTTGCCAGGACCAAGGCTGCCTTGCCCCCTTTGAAAGCCTCCAGGGCCTTGGGCTCAGCCTCCTTGAAGACCTCCTCTTCGACCTGCTGTCTTTTCCTGTTCATGCCCTCCAGCAGGCCCGCCAGCTCCAGTGCCGTGGGAAAATCCCTTGTGAGAAGAAGCTCCAGGCTGGGGGAAGCATCATCCAGCCTGCCAGGGGCGTTCAATCTGGGGGCAATCTGGAAACTCAGGTTTCCCACGGACATAGGCCGTTTTTCCAGGGCTGCGCTACGCAAAAGGGCCTGGATGCCGGGCCTCTGAGCCATGGCCAGCTGAGCCAAACCATGGCTCACCAGGGCCCTGTTTTCCCCCAGAAGGGATACCTGATCAGCTATTGTGCCCAGGGCCACCAGGTCCAGATAGCTCTTAAGGGAAGGCTCTTTGCCCTTGGGCCACACATTCATATTCTTGAGCCTCTTGGCCAGGGCCCACACCAGCATAAACGCCACTCCCACTCCGGCCAGGTCTCCGAAGGGGTAAAGATTGTCTTTCCTCTTGGGGTTTATGACCGCACAGGCTTGCGGAATCCTTCCATGCAACTCATGATGATCTGTGACAACCACATCCAAACCCATGGCCTTGGCCTTGGCCAGCTCCTCATGATCTCCAATACCGCAGTCAGCCGTGATAACCAGGCCACCGTATGTACTGGTCCTTGGTATCAAGGCCGAGTGGAAACCATATCCGTCTTTTTGCCTGTGGGGTATCACCCATCTCACGCTGGCTCCCACGGAATCAAAAAAACTCTTCAAGAGTGCCACAGAGGTGATGCCGTCGGCATCATAATCACCATAAATCCAGATGGGTTCTTCTCTTCTCAGGGCCAAGAGGATCCTCTCCACAGCCCTGTCCATGTCTGCCAGATCTTCAGGCGGATGGAGGCCCTTAAGAGAAGGAGAAAGAAATCTTTCGGCCTGCTCTAACTCCTCCACCCCCCGGTTAACCAGTACCTTGGCCACAGGAGCCGGTATCCCAAGCTCCTTGCGCAGGTTTTCCACCCTGGCCTCATCTGCCATGCTCAAAACCCACCTGCGGTACAAATCCTCCCCCCCTCTCGGCCAGGCAGGCCAAAAAAGATGCTCCTTCTTGACCCTGAACTATTTTTACACCAGTGTGAATCTTGCCCCAAGTCCTCTGCTACTTTGCTACAACGGATGAACTGGATCAATCCAATAACATCTCAAGGCCTACCCAGTTCTATTTACCTACAGGTTGAATCATGGCCCCCATTCCTATGTCAAACTCCTTCACAGGAAGGAGCCCTGAGCCCTCGCGAGATAATCTACCCTCCCAGGGGGCCTGCCCTAGCCCACAACAAAAGAAAACCCGCCCTTACCGGCTGGCCGGAAAGGGCGGGCCTTTGAGTGAGGCAGGCTCATTTCAGGCAGCATGAATGTGCTTTTTCTGGCTAGAGTCTATCATGTAGAGCAGCCTGAACTGCCTATCCAATCTTTCCTTTAGCTCTTTTAGTCGCTGCCGATCCAAATCCTTTATCCTTATGAAGACCTTCCTGTAACCCTCTCTGGCCTCTTCATAAGAGGTCAAGATGCTTACCATCCTTCCCCCGAACTCCCTGATCACGTCTGCCACTTCTTTTATGCTACCCGAGCGGTCTTCCAGCTCGAATCCAAACTGGATTCCCCCTCTGTATATTCCTGTAAGGCTTACCAAGACCTTGAAAATGTCGGTCTCGGTTATTAACCCTACCAACTCCTTCTTGTCCGAGAGTACCGGCAGGTGGGATATCTTGTGTCTGAGCATCACCACCGCGGCTTCCTCCACGGTGTCGTCATCGCAGATGGTGATGGGATCCTTGGTCATGATCTCCTTGACCTTTATCTTGGCCAAGAGGTAAAGCAGCTCGTGCATATCCAGCGTGGTTGCTGCCGAAGGGGAGGCCGCCTTTATGTCCCTGTCAGTGACTATCCCCACCAGCTTCTTACCCTTTACCACAGGAAGGCCTCGGATCTTGTTGTCCTTCATGAGGTGCTCGGCGTCCATCATGGGGGTTTCAGGGTCCACGGTTATGGGGTCGCGGGTCATCCAGTTCCTGATGAGCATTGGTTCCTCCTTTCCAAGAAGATGTTGGATCGGCCCGATGTTGGCTCTCCCGAGGTCTCAGAGCTTTTTCAAGCTTGCTCTCTGACCTGAACAGGTTTCACGACCCCGAGAGATATTCCCTCAGCGACTTAGAGCGATAATGCCCTCCTCGGATGTACCTAAGCACCTTGGTCAGTTCCTCGGGCTCCACATAACCAGGCAAAGAGGATATGGGTTTGCCCTCAGGGCTTAAAAACCAGATGGTGGGAAAGCCTCTCACCATATATCTTCTTGTAAGCTGTGGGCTCTTGTCACCATCCACTCTGCTAGATATGAACTCTTCCCTCAGATATTCAGCCACCCTGCTGGCCACCAATGTCTTGGACTCCATCTTCTGGCAGTACTGACAATCCTTCACAAAGAAGTAAAGTAGAATCGGCCTTCCGGTTCTCTCGGCCTCCCTGAGGGCCTCTTCATATCCAATCCAGTGGATCTGCTGTGCCTTTGCACTGGAAAACCCCAGGCACAAGCCAAGGGCTAAGAGCATGCACCAGCCCGCAGCTCTTGCTATGCGAAAATAACACAAATTCCTTCCCTCGATCTAAAATGCCGGGGCAGCGACCGCCGCCCACTCCCTCAAGCTCAGGAAAAACGAGAAGACGTGGAGCAACTGGCCCCCGAGCTTTCTCCACTAGAAGCCCCGCAGCCCGAAAAAACCGAAAGTAGCCTTTGCACCTCCTTCTTGGAACATTTGGGGCAACAAATCTCTGACATATCCAGCTGCCCCAGCACAAGCTCTTCGAATTGGTGTCCGCAAGAAGCACACTTGAACTCGTAAATGGGCATTTGACATCTCCCCCTTTGGGCCAACTTCATTCACTGACACGCTCTTATGAACTGAGCGTGCCTGATACCACACTCCTTACATGTTCATCTAGGCAGGCTCTTTGAGCCCTCTTATTGATCAGCTTTTAACCTTCAGTTTTCAAGCCCCCCCTCAAGAATCAGAGCCCAAGCTTCCATCACCTTGGGTCTTAATAGATACGCAGAGCATCTGCGCTCATTCTATGGCCGGCTCCCTGGTGTGTCAATCACCTCAGAAAAGCACTCTGATCCAGATGGACACCTGCCTTGCTGGGATGCCCTTTTCACCCACCAGTTCCCATGTTTTAAGCCTGAAGGGCTGATTCCAAAGGTTGCGGGCCATCAATTTCACCGAGCAGCGCCTTCCCCAAAGGAACTTCTCCAGTTCCAGGTCTGTCCAGGAAGCCTTCTGTGTTCTGCCATAAAGCCCCAGATCTCCCAGTTGAAGCACCCCTGTTTCCCTCAGGAGAAACTTCCATCCTGCTGGGTGTATCCATCTCAGCTCCAGGATGCCCCTGTGTTCTGTCCAGGACTCCCCCGGCCAGGTGTCCCAATGTTTCTTTACCTCCTCCCAAGCTCCGCATCTGTAACCGTATCTTCCCACCAAGGACACGCTGGGGGTCAGAAGAAGTTCCACTTCTCCCTGGGCTCTCCAATCCCGGAGGGTCCTGGCTTGAAAGCCTCTGACATCCGATGCCTGTTCCCAAGTCCTGTGATGGCGAACCCCCAACTCCACATGTGTAGAAAGAGCCTCTGACCACATTCGATCCCAGGCCATCCTGGCCTCGGTGTTCAATGAACCGCCCGCCGTATCTTCCCCCAAAGCAAAGCCAGCCACCTCCACGGGTTGCAATCCCTCAACCAGGGTATAGGGAGACTCCAGGTACCTGGCTGCAGCCAAGCGCAGGAGATCCCGGCCTCCTGCTCTCCAGACAATGCCCAGCCGTGGCCCGAGACAGACCCGCTTTTGCCTCTCATCCGATACTACCGGAGGACTGCTTCCCATGCTTGCTACCTGGAAGTTAACACTTCCTTCCAAATACAATTCGGGAATGATTTCCCAAATGTCCCCTGCGTGCATTTCCCACATGTACGTGGGCACCTCCAGCGCCTTGTCCTGCAAAACCCTTCCCAGCAAAGCCCCCCCATACCTGAAGCTGGTCAAGACCCACGGCTCCAGCCTTTCCCTTCCCCTGGCCCCGTGCATGCCCCATTCCAAGCGGTGACTGCCCCACCTGCTCATGCCAAGCAGGCCTGCCTGGAAATGCTCCTCCTTGAATCGCCAATTCAGGTCCATGTGGGCCTCTATGGCAGGAGGAACTGTGAACCACAGATGGTCTTCCAGACGGAATCCCTGGCTGCTCCAGATCCCGTAACTCAGAAGCTCCTGTTTGGGACCCAGGTGCAGCCTGTGGCCCAGTGTGGCTGTATGCACATGTCCCCGCTGATTAAGGTACGGGTCTTGAATCCACTCGGCATCAGCGTCCCCGCTGTGGTCCCCGCGGGCCCACAGCATGGACCCCCAACGAAACAAGAGCTCTTGGGATGGATCCAGAGAGATCTTCCAGTCGGTTCTCCAGTAATGGTCCCTTTCTCGGTGGTTCTCCTTGTGAAAGCCCTTTTCCTCCTGAGCCCATATCAGCAGATCCCCTGCAGTCCTGGATGTGCCGCCTTGGAGAAAGAGATTGGAATTCCAAAGCCCCAACTCCCCCATTGCACCCTCTAGCTCCCCTTGAATCCTGGGACCTTCGAACATGACCGTATAGTCATGAAAGGTGTTAAAGGTATTCACGTTGGCTGGGGCCAGCATCTGAGCTCTCAGAAGTTCGCGAATTCCAGCCCTGGCCTTCCCTTCTTCCCTAAAGGGAGTCGAGAGAAAAAGCCTGGCGCTGGAATTGGTGGGATCTTCCCTCACCGACAAAATGGCATGTGCTTTTGCCCGGGACAGAAGGCCCAGTTCCCTGTATGCCTGGGCCAAATCCACGTTTCTGACTGCCCGATCCTGATCCAACAAAAACCTGGAGCGGTAAACGGACCTGCTGTTATTTCTGGCCATGGAATTTTCCAGGGCCCGCACAGCATCCGCCGGCCTGTGCAAATCCCTCAGTATCAAGGCCTGGTACAGATAGGGGGTTGGATCCATGGGGTCCAGCTCAGCCGCTCTATTCAAAACCACAAGCGCTTCCCTGTGACGTCCTAGCTGGTGCAGGGATTTCCCCAGATAGCTAAGGGGCAAAGAAGCCATGGGCTCTACCAGTGAAGCCGACAAGAACTCTTCCAAGGCCTTTTCAGCACTTCCTTCTCGCATTTCCAAGATGCCTAGGCCCATGTGAGCCTCGCTGGAAAAAGGCTCCAACTCAAGGGCTGCTTGGAGCTTTTCCCTGGCCTTGAGATGCTCACCCACTGCCAAGAGCATGAAACCCTTGAGCACCAGGATGCCTGAATTACCAGGGCTAAAGAGCTCTGCTAGCTCCAGGAAGCCCCTGGCTTCCTTGGATCTTCCCATACCCCATGACAGCTCAGCCGCCTGTATCAGGGCCGGCACGTACCTTGGATCCCTCTCCAAAACATTCAATACTGCCTCGAGGGCCCCCTCCAGATCTCCCTCTGACCTGAGGATGACAGCTCTGGCAAGTTGCGCGGTGGGGGAACCGGCATATACTTGCAGGGCCTTGCCTGAGAGCGCCTCGGCTCTAGCCGGATCTTTCTGGACCAATGCCATCAAAGATCGTTGGGCAATTACCAAGGCTGGCAGCTCCTCCTCCAAGCCATCTGGACCGCCCAACTTCTTAAGGGCTTCGTCCATTTCCCCCATGCCAAGACTGGCTATGCCCCAAAGGCTGTCAAACAACCTGCTCCATCCCCACATGACCTGGCCCTCCAACAAGAGCTCCCTGGCCTCCTGAAAAAGACCTTGTTGGATCCTCCCCAATGCCAGGCCTGCCCATTTCAGCCCCAAGTTGGAGGGCAAGGCTTCAAATTTTTCTTGAGCTTCTTGCCCTTTGCCTTGATCCATGAGAATCCAGGCCAGCAAAAGCTTAGCCATGGGATCGGCCAGTTGCTCCTGGCACAAATCCATGGCCTTTTGAGTCTCCCCAGCATTCCTGGCTTCCAAGGCCTGGAGGAGCCCCTCAGGCCATGTTTCCTCCTCTTCCAGACGCACATCCAAAGGGCTGATCCATATGGGATGTCTCAAGACCCATTGAACACTCTGTGCAGGGTGAAGCCTCAGACTTTCTATTCTGGGAGGTCTTGCAGGGCTCAGGCTGGCCTTCTGCCCTGAATCCAGTACGGTCTGGCCCCAGGCGTGGATTAGGTACACCTGGCCTGCCAGGATCCATATCTCTCCTTCTCCCGAATACTCATCCAGCATGAGGCCCATGTCAGTTCCTCTCACTCCCACCATCACACTTCCCACTTCCCAGTCCACAGGATGCAGCGCCCTGACCCATACCCGTCCTCCAAGAAGCTTGTAAAGGCTCTGGGGGGGCTTGAAAAAGCCTTGCCGGCTGCCTGCCTTTTGCACTTGGAACCCAACTTTTCCCATGCGTTTTATCTGGATGCGGCTTTGCTCGTGGAGCTGTACCTGGGTTTGGTCCTGGAAAAGGAGGGCGGCACGAGCCCCTTTAGCTGTTACCACCATATCCCCTTCTGCCAAAGACATGCCTGTCCTGGCCTTTACCCAGGGTCCTTGGGACGAGGAGGCCACCAGCACCTCCCCCTGGATGTGGACTATCTTTCCCTGAAACTCCTGGGCCCGGGCAGTTGACAGAGGCAAAAGAATCATCAACAGGCTCGCAACGCAAGCCATTGCCTTTTGCCCTGAAATGGAGGCACCCCACATTGGGCTCAACCGGCAACTTATTTTCTGAAGCATGAGTAGGTGATAGGCAATTGGTAATTCAAAGCCCGGCTTGATGTCAAGAAAAAATGGATCACATGAGCATTTCCGAGAATATTGATTGACAATCTCTAAGGCAGGTTCTATCTTAGCAATCAATGGGTGCAAATACCCAAGGCAAGGGCGCCAGAGGAAGCATATGGCTTTTGTTGGAAAGCTCTCCAGAAAAAAAATGAGATGGGTCAGTATGTTTGCGGCTGGGTGGCTTTGCATCTGGCTCTTGCAGGTTCCCCCAGCCCTTCAAGAAGCTCCTTGCAACTCATTAGAGGCCATTTTATTTCCGCTGCAAGACCCAGCAGAGTGCTGCTGTCAAGGTAAAGATCCAGAAAACCTCTCTCACCCTCCTTGTGGTTCACATCAAAGTTGCAGTAGCCCTTCCATCCCGGAATCAGGAAAGCTCCTTTTCGCTCACACTTCTTCGGGCCAACAGTTTCCCCAGACAGAGTGTCTCTCTGAGAAGGCTTTCTTGACCGGGTCTTTTCAAAACCTCAATCCATTGTCTTACAAGCCGTGCAAGACACCTAGACAAGTGTACCTCTTGAATCAGATTCTGCTTATTTGAATTCCTACTCATGCATTCCAAAAATCTGCCAGGCAACCCATGCTCCTTGAACTGTCGATCTGAGGCCTGGATCATTAGCCCTTACTGTTTATGAGCAGCGGTTTTCAGGTAGGCTTGGCCTACCCTGTGAGGGCAAAAAGAATGATCCTGTGGGTCAAGGCTGATGAGCCTGGCATAGGAGTTTGGGCCCAAAGCATATCTGTCCAAGCATGGTCAGAAACGCTATTGGGGACTTGTTGGAGTCCGCATCAGGTGGAGGGTTCTCATTTGGGTTTTCTAAGATGGCCTTCCATCTGTAAGTGGTAAAGGACAAGAAAACAAATTCTTGGGAGGAGTAACTCCATGGAAGATTCTAAGAGCATGAAAGACTCTTGTGGCAAGACCGCTTATGAAAATGGGCACAGGAGGCACAATAGACTCTCTCGGAGTGGGATGAGAGCTGTTTTGCAAATTCTCATTGCAGGGGTGGCCACATTGGGCCTTACATCTGGATGCTTTTCCCCTGGGGATTCATCCTCTTCACCCCAGGTCAAGGGAGACCAGTGGCGGCTTTCGATTAAGGACTTTCAGGAGGGCAAGGCCCGCCACTTCCATTACAGATTAGCTGACAATACCACAGTTAGGTTCTTCCTCATCAAGACCTCTGACGGGACCTTTCGGGCCGCACTGGATGCTTGTGATGTTTGTTGGCCGCAGGGAAAGGGATATGTTCAGGATGGGAATTACATGGTCTGCAAGAACTGCGGACGTACATTCCGGAATCAAGACATAGGGCTGTACAGAGGGGGCTGCAATCCACACCCCTTGCAGTCCCGGCTTGAGGGAAAGGAGTTGGTGATAGAGCTGAAGGAGCTTCAGGAAGGCGCAAGATACTTCAGATCCACCAACCAGGTTTATTAGCCATGGCCCATAAAGTTGGGGGCTACGCCCAAAGCCCCAGTCACATGGAGTTGCTCTAAGGTGAAAAACCAGGGGGAAACCACAGAGTGAAGAACCAGAGTGCATTTGATCAGGACAACATTTATCACAGAATATCAATAAGTTAGCCTGAATCTTTCACTCATCGTGAATGATGCGGGCTATTTGGGGGGGGTAGCAGATCATGAAGATGCAGGACATGGTCTGGAAAAGACTTCAGAGAAAAAAGGCCAAAGCCTTGTTTGTGCTCCTGGGTCTTTTGATAGGCGTGGGGGCTGCTGTGGGCTTTCTAAGCCTCACCCGTGCCCTCACTATGGAGATACAGCACAAGATGGAGCTTTACGGGGCCAATATCCTGATAACCCCTGCCACAGACAACCTCTCCTTGTCTTTCGGGGGAATTACCTTGGGGAGCATTTCCTTTGACATGAAGGAACTCCAGCAGAAGGAATTGGGAAATCTCTTGAGCATTCCCAATGCTCGCAATATAGCTGCCGTGGGCCCCATGCTGCTGGGAGCTGTGGCACATGGGGACAGAAGGCTTATTCTGGCCGGCATGGAATTCAGCTCCTTGGGCGCCCTTAGGCCCTGGTGGAGAATAAATGGGGAGTATCCTACTCAGGGTCAGGTAGTACTGGGAGCAGAGGCTGCAAGAATAATGGGTTTGAAGCCGGGGGAGGAATGGTCCATTCTGGGATCCAGATGGAAGATCTCTGGGGTCCTTGAGCCCACCGGGTCCCAGGAGGATCTGATGGCTTTCGCCCCTCTCTCAGAGGTTCAATCGGCCCTTGGGAAAGAGGGAAAAATAAGCATGGTGGAGGTGGCGGCCCTTTGCGCGGGATGCCCCATAGAAGAGATGGTGGCCCAGATTTCAAAGGTGCTGCCAGAGGCTAGGGTGCAGGCCATCAAACAGGTGGTGGAGGGTCGCATTGAAGCCATGAAACAAATGCAAAGGGTGGCCATGGGTCTTTCGGGGCTGGTGCTCTTGGTGGGATCCCTGGTGGTGTTTGTCACCATGATGGCCAGTGTAAGAGAGCGTACATCAGAGATAGGAGTTCTGGGAGCCATTGGATTTCCCAAGAAACAAATCGCAAAACTCATTCTCACGGAAGCAGCAGTCCTCTCTTTCTTGGCCGGAATTCTGGGATATGGCATTGGCATGCTTTCGGCCAAGGTGGCCTTACCATTTTTCTCAGAGGGGCACTCCCACAGTGCAGCCCATCTTCTTTTCCAGCCGGAGCTGGCCTTGGGGGCTGTGGCCCTTTCAACTGGCTTGGGGCTTCTGGCCAGCCTTTACCCTGCTTTGGCCGCATCCAGATTGGATCCTGCGGAGGCCATTCGCAGCCACTAGGCGCCATGATTCCAAAGAAGCGCAAAGTCAGGGTTGTATCGAGGATATGAATGAATGACTTGATTCATGCTAAAAAGCAAACAGATTGGGGATTTCAGATCCCACCCTGGTTCCAGAGGGATTACCTGGAGGTGCTGTGGGGTTTCGGGCCTCCCCAATGAGGGGGCTACAGGAGCAATCCAGGCTGGAAATTGGGAGGAGTGACATGTGCTTGATAAGAGCTGAGGGAATAGTCAAGAGATACGGCCATGGGCCTGGTGTGGTGGAGGCTTTAAGAGGCATTGACCTGGAAGTTCCCGAAGGGGATTGGCTGGCCATAATGGGGCGCTCAGGCTCAGGGAAATCAACGCTTCTGACCGTGTTGGGAGGCTTGAACTCTCCAAGTGGAGGCAATTATTGGGTGGAGGATGTAGAACTCTATTGTCTGCCCCTCCAGCAGCGAGCCGAGTTCAGAAGGGAGAAGATGGGCTTCGTATTCCAAAGCTTCCAGCTTCTGGACTATCTTTCAGCCATAGAAAATGTAATGCTACCTTTGGTGAACAGCCCCATGCCTTCCCGCCGAAAGAAGCAACTGGCCAGGGAGGCCCTGGAAAAGGTGGGCCTGTACCACAAGGGATCAAGGCTGCCTGCCCAGCTCTCAGGAGGAGAACAGCAGAGAGTGGCCATTGCAAGGGCCATAGTGAACCGTCCAGTGCTTCTTCTTGCGGACGAGCCTACAGGCAATTTGGATTCAGCCACTGCCGAGCAAGTCATGGAGCTCTTCGGGGAGCTCAACAGTCAAGGAATGACAATAGTGATGGTCACCCACAGCGAGCAGTGGGCAGCCATGGCAAAAAGGATCACAAGAATATCCGATGGTCGCGTGATGGGAAATTAGTTGGTGCACCCCATGCTCCTTGGGGAGCCTGTTTTCTGAGTCTCAATGATGAGGGAGGATGAAATGAAACGTGTTGTTCTATGGGGCCTGATCTTACTGGGAGGGCTCTTTTTTTGGATGTGGCTTCGAGGGGGATTGGTCAACTCAGGGCTCAGAAGCCCACGAGAGCTCTTCCCTTCGGCACATCGCCAATCAGCCCCTGAGATCCTGGTCAGGGATTTGGGCGGTACAACGGCCAGCATCCCAGGGCAGCTCCGAGGGCCTGCATTGGTGGTTTTCTGGGCCAGTTGGTGACCGGCCTGCAGGAGGGAGTTGCCTTCCTGGGAAAAGCTATATAAGGAGGTGGGGGATCAACCCATCCGGCTCATTGCAGTGGCGGTCAGAGACAGCAAGAATGAACTCAGAAGGCTCGTGGCTGGGGAGGGCTTGACTCTGCCTGTTTTTCTGGATGAGCTTGGGAACTCTGCTTCCAGTTGGGGTGTTAGGGCTCTGCCCACTGCAGTTTATTTGGATCATGGCGGAAGGCTGGCGGGCAGGTTCGTAGGCCCCCAGAGCTGGGACAAGGAGACACTTCTAAAACTGGCCCAAGAAGACATGAAATGAGGGGAAGTCTCCCTTGGCCTTGTTTGCAGAATTGACAGGAGTCCACTCCCTCACCTAGAATCCCCCTAATTAGGCAGGGGAATCTGGAGGAAGATCATGATTAAGCTCTTGGCCGTGCAGGGTAGTCCTCGAAAGGGCGGTAACACAGAGATCCTGCTGGAGAAGGCCATAGAAGGGGCTTTGGCCGCTGGTGCCCAGGTCAAGAAGGTTGAGCTTAGGCTGCTTCATATAACACCTTGCCTTGAAATCTATGAATGTAAGAAAACCGGGCTTTGCCCCATCCAAGACGACATGACTCCGCTTTACTCGGAGATAGACTCTTCTAACAGACTCATTCTGGCCTCGCCCATATTCTTTTACAGTGTCACAGCCCATGCCAAGGCTTTTATAGACAGGTGCCAGGCCGGATGGGCCCGCAGATATGTTCTTGGCAGGCGTGTGGAGTCCCCTGTGGCAAGAAAGGGCGCCTTCATATCTGTGGGAGCCACCAGGGGCAAGAAGCTCTTTGAGGGTGTGAAGCTAACCGTCAAGTATTTCTTCGACGCACTGGACATGGAGTATGCCGAGGAATTGCTGGTGAGAGGGGTGGACGAGAAAGGTGAGATCCTCAATTATCCTGAGCACCTTCAGGCGGCTTACGAGCTGGGAAGGCGCATGGGCACTCCCTGAACAAGAGGTTTCATAATGATCTTGAGCTTCCTCAGGAACAAGGTGATGGACGTGAGCCAGGAAAAAGACGGCTCTCTTAGGGTTTCCTGGAGACTTACGGACACCTTTTGGGATGCAGCTCTGGAGATAGTTGTAACACTGCCTGATCTCGAGATAAGAGCCGCATCAGGCACCATCCGTAGATCTCCCTACAAGCAGTGCAGTTCTGCTCCAGAGCTGCTTTCAAGGGTTGTGGGAGTAAGAGTGGGAGCAGGGTTGAGAAAAATAGTGGAGGGGTTAGTGGGAGGCCCCTCGGGCTGCCCGGAGCTGGCAGAAGGGGTCTTGGAATGCTGTAATGCCGTGATACTGCACTTTACCGTGCCCCAGCTCCAGGCCACTGAGACAGGTACAGAGGAGCAAAAAAGGGAGAGCTTCCAGGCCATGCTAAGACTCAATCCCCGCCTGGTGAGAAGCTGTGTGGCCTTTGCCGAGGACAGTCCACTGATGCAAGGTCTTGTTTGAATGGGCGTTTGTTTTCTTGGTCCAGTCCCAAGGCGGCAAGCCAGGGCGACTTTGACTTGATCCCAAAGGAGACACCCGGATGATCTCTTTTAGCAGAACCATGCTCGTGGGAGCCGAATTCCCTCAAGAGGATCTGGTTCGCTTTCACGGAATGCTTGAAGACCGCATATATGCCATGGAAATTCTCATGGATGTGCGCATATCGGACGGTGTGGTCCAGGCCATTCGAGGCCGGATGAAGAGATTTACGACTCCTGTGTGCCCCAAGGCAGAGGACATATTACAAGTGGCAGTGGGGATGTCCTTGAGGGAACCAGGCTGGATCTCCAGAATCAATAAGGAAGTGGGCCGAAAGGGCTGCCAGCATTTTGCCGAGATATTGGTGGAGTGCGGCAGATGCCTGGATGCGGCCTGCATGGCCCATGATGTGTTTGCCAAGATCAAGGAGACTCCGGATGTTGACCCCTCATGGCTGGCTCAGGCTTATAGCGCTTCCCACCCAGAGCTTTCTGGCAGATGTATGGCCTCACCATAAAACTCCATCGTGGGTTTCAGCATGCGAATAGACCTTCATGTGCACACATCCCCAAGATCTCAGTGCAGCTCCATAGACCCAATACAGCTCATGGAAAGAGCCCAAAGTATTGGGCTTCAAGGCGTTTGTCTCACAGAACATGGAATCATGTGGGACAAACAAGAAGTGGAAGAGCTGCAAAGGACTCATGAAAATGTGCGCATATTGCGTGGAATGGAGGTAACCACCAACCAAGGAGATGTGCTTGTATTCGGGCTCTCGAGGGACATAAAGAACATAGTGCCCATAGAGGAACTCAGAAGGGAGGTCCTGGCTGCAGGGGGCTTCATGGTGGCGGCTCACCCCTTCAGGGGATTTCTTCTTTTTGGAATAACTCAACTTCAGGTAAGCCCGGAGCAGGCCTGCCGCAGACCCTTGTTTCAAAATGTGGATGGAGTGGAGATAGGAAACTGCAAGGTCACCCAACCCGAAAACGAAATGGCAAGACAGGTGGCCCTGAGGCTGGGCCTGGCAAAAGTCGCGGGAAGCGACGCGCATAGTTTGGAAGAGCTGGGAAGATGGGTAACCGTATTTCAGAGGGAAATAAGAAATGAATTAGAACTGGTGGAGGAGTTGCGTCAGGGACGATTTTCGGTGGAGCAGGCTCTGTAAAGGGGCTGATTGAATCTTCGTGCTATTCTGGAGCTGGAAAGGCTCAAGAACACCGCCAAAGCCGGAAAAATGGGAAATGACTCTTTTGGCCCGAATTATTGAGGATTACTGGATGATTCCGCCTGATTTTCCCTATCGGGTCCTTTTCGCTGGTCTGGGCCTGAACATGGGTAAGTGCAGTGAATGGGCAGGGACATGCCCCCCAACCTCATCCATCATATGGAATCATCCAGCCTAGAAATATTGGATGTCTTCTTGTCCATCAGCCACCCAATATTTTTGATATGAAAAGTACAGGCCTGTATTGCCAACCGCTTGAGGTGATCACCTCCACGATGGGCCTTTCAAGCTCCCTTTTGTCAAATCTGTACTCGTAGACCTTTTCAAAACGAATCCTTCCTTCCCGGAAGGTAAAGCCGTACTGGGCCTCGTACTCCCACTGTGCCAGTGCCACTCCACGGAAGAAATATCCCATCATGGAAAATCCCAGTTCGAGGCCGTCCCCACTGGACCTGACGGACTTGCCTATGTCCAAGGCCCGGCAAATCTTCTCCTTATCTGACAGTCTGAGCTGTAAGGTCCTTACCTCCTTGACCTTGTTGAGGGTCATGATGCCTGCCCACTTGGCGTCTGCCAGGCGCCAGGTGGCCTCTAACTTATTGCCTTTTGCTTCCACCACCCTGAACGGGACGTCCTCTTCGTTTATTGCCAAGAGCCTTCTTCTGAGCTCCTCTTCGCTTACGGGCTCGATCCCTGGCTTGGCTGGAACCCTCGTTGCCCAGCCTGTCACTCGATTCCAGAGGCGCAATTGTATTGCTGCGTAAAGAATTGCTAAAATGACCATGTGAGGAATATATGTCTTTGTCCCGAAAAAAGCTGTCAACCAATTGGCCTCTGGGTTGGGGCGCATGATCCCAGAGCCCTGTATAAGCTTTTCTGCTGAAACAGGGTCCTTGGCTTCAGCGTGAAGGATCACCCGACCTATGCGCTCCACCCTGCCAGCAATCCCCTTTTTATGGAGCTCATATGAATGATAACCGGGGCCGCTAAACTGGCTTGTACCGGCCTCCTGTGCCACATTCTTGGAGTAGGTCTCAAAGGATTGTTTTGCCTGCTTTTCCCCCTCGCACAGGAAAGCCTTTATGGTGCCGCCCTCTTGACGCCCCATCACTGCGGCCACTGCGCCGGGGTAGTGGAATCTCTCTTTGACTGCAGCCTTTGGAAAGATGCCCGTCAGCTTGCCGGCCTCCATGTTATGGAGGATCTCCTGGTCCAGGATCAGCCTTGGTGGGGCCAAAATTGCTCCTAGAAACAAAAGTCCGCTTGGTGCCAGTACTGAAGCAAAGAAGTAAAAAAGAGCTATAAATACCCTCATGCTCTCTCAATACCTCAAGTTAGCCTGAAATACCACAAATGGCCTTCTTTGATTGGAGAAGAAGAAGAAGAAGTCTGTCAAAATCAAGAATCAGCTCCCTCCTCCCCAAGAGCACGCAAACCCCCAAATACCCACTCTATCTCCTCTTTTCATTTGCTCAAGGAGGTTTTCTTAGCGATCTAGCAAATCCAGCCAGTTTTCCAAGATTCTGAGCCTTTCCTTGGTAAGCTCCACCTGACATTCCATCAGCTCCAGCTTTCCCATGGATCCCTCTGAGAAGTAGCTGTAGCGAGCCCTGCACTCCTCATCGCGAAAACTGATCCATGCCTTCTGGGCTTTTACGAACAGATCCCGAACATTGGCCTTGCGGTCTTGGGAGGTCTGTTTTGCCGAAGGGCCCAGCTGATCCAGGATACGCCTGTAAAGGTGGTTCAATTTGGAGTCCAGTTCCTTGTATTTCTTTTCCAGACATTCCAAGATCTCAAGGGTGTTACCATCGCAGTCCGACCCCAGGGCTCCTCCCCAAGGTACCAACAGCAAGAGACCCAAACCCGCAGCCAACACAAAGGCCCCCATGAGAGATGAATCCCATGCTTTGTTACTCTTTAGAGCCTGCAATGGATATCCTTTCCTGGCAGTGGAAGCCGGCCCCAAGGCCAAAAGAAAACTGGGCATCCCTGTAGCAGACATCGAGTGTGTACAGCCCGGAACTCGCCAATTATCCTTGAGGGCCAGGGGGGATGTCAACCTTTGGCTCAAAGAGATGTGCCATTTCTTTCGGCCAGCAAAGCCCCAGGCGCCAAGACCGATTGAGCAAGAAACATTCTAGAGGTTACAGACCCGCATTACTGAGGATAGGTAAACACTACCAGCCAAGTTCACGACATCTTAGGACAAGATCATTTGTGCTCAAATCTTGGCAACCAATCTGACAATAGAGATCCCTTTGGGCCGGATAGGGCAGCGCATTGACTTCCCACTGTTTTGCCCCATAATCTTCTGCAAGGTCTTTGTTCCCGAAAGAGAGGTATGTAAATCATGGTGAATCTGGAAGAGGTCTTGGGCGCCAAGAGCGTTGCAGTCATAGGTGCATCCAGGGATCCATCCAAGCCTGGAGCCATGCTTCTGGAGGTTCTCAAGAATACTGGTTTCAAAGGTCCGGTGGCAGGGATAAATCCCCAAGGAGGAAGCGTAAACGGACTTAAGCTTTACCGTAGCCTGGAGGAAGTGCCTTTTCAGATCGATCTGGCCGTCATGCTAATCCCCCCTAGGTTTGTTCCCCAGGCGGTTTCGGCCTGTGCCCAAAAGGGGGTCAAGGGGGTTGTGATTTCTGCCGAAGGATTTGCCGAAGCAGGCCCCGAGGGAGCGCGCATCCAGGATGAGGTATACCGGATACTCCGCTCTTGCGGCATGAGGGGCTTCGGCCCCAATACGCTGGGACTGGTGAATACCTCCACTGGACTCACAACCTCTTATTTCGCCACAGCCCGCATGCTCCAACCTGGCTCTGTGGGCTTTGCAGCCCAGTCGGGCATCTTCGTTGGGGCTCTGCTCAGATACCTTAGTTCCATGGAAGGGCTCAGGCTCTCCAAGGGAATAGGGTTGGGCAATAAGATGGATGTAAACGAGTGCGATGCCCTGGAATATCTGAACTCAGACAGTCAGACCCGCATCATAGGCATGTACCTGGAGGATGTGAGGGAGGGAAGGCGCTTCCTGGAAACAGCACGGAGGGCTGTTGAGAACAAACCAGTGGTTCTTCTCAAGGGGGCCACAACTCCACAGGGGGCCATGGCCAGCAGTTCCCACACAGCCAGCCTGGCTGTGGAGGACAGGGTGATGGATGGGGCTCTTAGGCAGGCAGGAGTCATAAGAGTACAAAGCATAGAGGAACTCATAAGCTCCCTGAAGGGCTTTCTCAGCATGCCCCTTCCCAAGGGAGACAAAATAGCTCTTGTGACCTACAGCGGAGCCCAAGCCATCTTGAGCATAGACCAGGCCGCAAGGCAAGGGCTTCAGGTGGCCCGCTTCAGTGAAAGCACATTGCTTAGGTTGTCTCAAGTGATCGCCACAGCGGCCAAGGCAGCAAATCCTGTGGACCTGTTTCCAGACATGATGGTACATGGGTTTGAGCGCACCTCCACCACCATTCTTGAGGCCCTGTTGGAGGACGACGGAGTGCACTCTGTGGTTTTCATCTCTTTTGCTGTAGAGGGCCCAGAATCCTATGGGCCCTTGGTAGAACTGATACGGGAAAGGAATACCAAGCCAGTGTTTTTCTCCCTCTTGGGGGCCAAAGAGCATCTGGAAGCATGCCGAGATTTCCTAGAAGGCCACGGGATCCCTTGCTTTGCCTATCCGGAGACGGCAGTCAAGGTGATTTCCCATATGCTCCGTTATGCCAGCCTACGTGAGGCTGCCTGAGCCGTGGAAGACGTAAAGCAATTTGTGGAACGTCTCAAGGCCCACAGGGGTTTCTCGGCCAGTATAGCCCACCACAGGTATTTGCCGGCCCAAGCCCCTTGTTTCAAGAGACCTTGGGTTCTTCTAGACCATAGGCTGCAAAGGGCCCTGGCCGAAGAAGGAATTCGTGGCCTCTACACCCACCAGGCAGAAGCCCTGGAGAGACTGTACAGAGGTGAAAACGTGGTGGTGGCCACCCCCACCGCAAGTGGGAAGACCCTCGTTTACACCCTGCCAGTGCTTCAGGCCATCCTGGAGGATCCTTTGGCCCGCGCCATGTATATATTCCCCTTGAAAGCCCTGGAACAGGACCAGCTAAGGGTGGCAAAAACATGGATAAGGGCTCTCGGGGCAAACCAAACCATTCGCACGGCTGTCTTTGACGGCGACACCCCTTCCACACAAAGAAAAAAACTCAAGGAATCGCCACCCCACATCCTTATCACCAATCCGGATATGGTGCACCTCTCTCTCCTGCCATTCCACGAGCAATGGAAGGAGTTCTTGGAAAACCTGAGGTTCGTGGTGCTAGACGAGCTTCACACTTATAAGGGCATATTTGGCTCCCACATAGTGCAGGTTTTAAGAAGGCTCAGAAGGCTGTGCCAGCTCTACGGATCCAAACCACAATTCATCACCTTGTCCGCAACCATAGCCAATCCAGGGCAGTTTGCAGAGGCCCTCACAGGACTGCCTTTCTCGGTGATTGAGCAAAGCGGAGCGCCCCAGGCCGGGAGACACGTGCTTTTCTTGAATCCTGTGGGAAGCCCATACACTATGGCTGTACAGCTTTTCCGCCTGGCCCTCCAGGAGGGCTTCAAGACCATAGCCTTCACACAAGCCCGCAAGATCACTGAGTTGATGCACACCTGGCTCATACAGGACAAACCGGAGCTGGCCCAAAGGGTCAGCTCTTATAGGGCTGGCTTTCTGCCCGAAGAACGCCGGGACATCGAGCGCAAACTGGCTTCCGGAGAACTGTATGGAGTCATCACTACAAGCGCCCTGGAAATGGGAATAGACATCGGCGGGCTGGACGTGTGCATTTTGGTGGGCTACCCGGGCACCATAGTGCAGACCTGGCAAAGGGGAGGCAGAGTGGGTAGAAATGACAGGGACTCCCTCTTGATATTGGTGGCCCAGCCTGATGCCTTGGACCAGTATTTCATGCGTCACCCCCATCGTTTCTTTGAAAGCGGGTATGAGAAAGCCGTGGTGGACCCAGGCAACAGGGTAGTGCTTAAGGGACACCTGATATGTGCTGCTTCGGAGTTGCCCTTGAGGGAAGAGGGGGATGTCTTTGACCTCAAAGGAGAACTCAAAGGCCTTCTTAGTCAGATGGAAAGGGAACACCTCCTGCTAAGAAGCGCTGAAGGCAGGCAATGGTACAGTACCAAGCGCAGACCCCAAAGGGAGGTAGACATCCGGGCCGCTGGCGAGACCTTCACCATACTGGAGGAAAAAACCCGCAGGGTCGTGGGAAAAAACTCAGGCATACGAACTCTGACCGAGTGCCACCAGGGTGCCATCTACCTGCACCGGGCAGAGCACTACCTGGTCACAAGACTGGAGCTGGAAACAAAGAACGTGAGGGTCAAGCCGGTTCGCACGTCTTACTATACAAGAGCCCGCTCAGAGAAAGAGACCGAGATCCTGGAGAGGCAAAGATCCAGGCCCATAGGGAACTTCGTTTTGCGCCAGGGCAGACTGAAGGTTACAGAGCATATCACCGGATATGAGAAAAGGCGCATCTCAGGCCAGGATCTCTTGAGCGTGCATCCTCTGGAGTTACCCCCTGTGGTCTTCGAAACCGTGGGGATCTGGCTGGAGATAGAGGATTTCATAAAGGAGGCCGTACAGAAGTCGGGCACCCATTTCATGGGAGGGATCCATGCCCTGGAACACGCCATCATAGCCCTTTTCCCTTTGTTTGCCTTGTGCGACAGGGAGGATGTAGGGGGAATAAGCATTCCCCTCCATCCCCAGCTGGGCAAGGCGGCCATCTTCGTATATGACGGGCACCCTGACGGAGTGGGGCTGGCCGAAAGGGCATACGATGTATTGGAAGAACTGCTGGATGCGGTGCTGTCAACCCTGGAAGGGTGTGACTGTGAGGAGGGATGTCCGGGCTGCATCCATTCCCCCAAGTGCGGCTCGGGAAACAAACCTTTGGATAAACAGGCGGCTTTGCTCATATTGAAGGCTCTCATGGGGAAAGTCAGTCCCAAGGAGCTGGGAGTGGCATCATGTGTCGGAAATTCAGAGGAGGAAAATGCCCTGCCGGAGATCCAGGGAATCCCAACCCCCAGAAAAAACGCCCCCAGGGTTCTTTTCTTTGACCTGGAGACCCAGAAGACGGCCGAGGATGTGGGAGGATGGTCCAACAAACACCTCATGAGGCTTTCGGTGGCAGTCATTTATGACACCAAGAACAAGGAATTCCGAAGCTTCCATGAAAGACAAGTAGGGGAGCTCGTAGCCATGCTCAAGCAAGGGGATCTGATAGTAGGTTTCAATATCAGATCCTTTGACTACAGGGTGCTTTCGGCATATACCGCCGAGGCATTGGAGCAGCTTCCCACCTTCGACATACTGGATGATCTGAGGGGCCGGCTGGGCTTTAGGCTTAGCTTGGAGCACCTGGCATTTAATACTCTGGGTGAAAGAAAAAGCGCCGATGGCCTCCAGGCAGTGGATTGGTTTAAACAGGGTCGCATGGAAGAACTTGTGGCTTACTGCCGCAAGGATGTGGAGATCACCCGGGATCTGTTCGAGTTTGGCTGCAGGGAGGGTTACCTGATCTACGAAACCAAAGAGGGCAGAAGGGTGAGGCTCCCTGTGGACTGGAATGTGGAAGCTATTTTGGAGAACCTCAAGGAGGCCTCAACATGGGGAAAAACAAGACAGTAGGCTGGGCTGCTGCGCTCTTTTTGTTGATGGGAGGCTGTGCAGGCCTAGAACCAGTGAGCCAGAGGGACATGGAATCCAGAACATACGACGCTCCCTACGATATTGTCTTTAAGGCCGTGGTTTCGCTCTTGGAGCAAAAAGGCCACAGGCTGACCAGGCAGGACTTTCAACAGGGCCTGATAGATACAGAGCCCGTAGAGATCAAATACAGAAGGATCAAAATCTCGGCAGAGATCAAACCCTTGGGAAAACAGCGCACCGAAGTCAGGGCCAGGATAGATCTGGCAGAGCGCGGCTTGATGGGCAGCACATACAAGCCTGAGCCTGCAAAACTAACCATGTATGACGACCTCTTCACAGAGATAGAGTTGCAGGTGTACAGGGAACATTTCCTCAAGATAGAACGCAAGTAGAGAAAAGAAATTGTCTTGCGCCTTGGCTGGACCAGCCCACCACGGCTCATGGTCCAGCCCACGGGACCCAGTGGGCAAGCCAGGACAGTAGGCAGCCACGGGAAAGGATCTCGATGGAGACTCTGATTCCTGCTGATCGAATCCGACTTTGACACTTGCTGCCCTAACTTACCGTGATCATTTGGCTCGCTTTTCACTTTCGTAGCTACAGACTATGTGATTAGTTGGGAGTAAACTACCCCCCACCTTGTCGGGGGCTTTCTTCGGGCCAGCGACTCCTGACAATGTCATTCGCCGCTGTCCCTCCAAAGCCCAAGCTGTTCCACAGTAGTTTCACAGACAGGCCTGGTTGTGAACTTTTTCCAAAATAATTTTGCTGAGTTAGCCTTACTTGCCCTGTAGAACCCATGTGATGAAACATTTTTTTGTTTCTAGTTGGCGCTATTTTTCACTTTTTGCCTGACACGTATTACCAGTGATATATTGCCTTTTCATGCCTCATCTATACAAGAAAACCTCTGGCGGTAGAACCTACTGGTACCTGCGTGAGACCCACCGTGTGGGCGGTAAGGTGAAGCTCAAGTGGCAGAAGTACCTTGGGACCGCACAGAGCATCGCCTCCCGACTGGAGCAGGCCGAGGCTGGAACAAGGCCCCTGAGGCAATCCAGTGCTCCATATGGAGCCTTGTTCGTGGCCAACCTCATCGAGCAGGAGCTGGACACCATTGGGATCGTGGATTCGGTGGTGCCCAGGGCGCGCAATGAGACCGGGCCCACGGTGGGACAGTATTTCTTCTACGCGTGGGTCAACAGGCTCATTGCGCCCAAAAGCAAGCGATCTCTCCAGCAGTGGTATCGCAAGACAGCCATCCAGGATATCCGACCCGTGAAGTTGGGCCAACTGAGCTCGGAGCGCTATTGGCAGAAGTGGGATCGGGTGGGTGAGGCCCAGGTGGAGGAGATTGGCAGGCGCTTTTTCCAGAGGCTTTGGAGCCAAAGGGGGGAGAGTCCTGAGAGTCTCTTTTTCGACACCACCAACTACTACACCTATATGGCCACCAAGACCAAATCCAAACTGGCCGTACGGGGGCATAACAAGGCAGGCAAGCACCACCTGCGTCAAGTGGGGGTAGGGCTGCTGGTGGACCGACAAAGCCAACTTCCCCTGTATTACACCCTGTATCCTGGCAACCTCCATGACTCCAAGCTATTCCATCAGGTCATGGATGAGCTCTTTGGGGTCATGGTGGGGCTGAGCGAAGGCAAGAGGTAGCTCACGGTGGTGTTCGACAAGGGGATGAATGCCGAGGAGAACCTGGCGTTTTTCGACACCAGGGGGCAGATCCACTTCATCACCACCTACTCCCCTTACTTCGTGGAGGATCTTGCCACAATCGATCCCAAGCATTTCCAGGTGCTCGATACCCCAAAAAACCAGAAGCTTCGGGCCATGGGTAGAGAAGAGGATCAGCTTTTGGGGTATCGTTGTTGTCGGGAGCTTTGGGGTCAGCCACGCACCGTGGTGGTCACATTCAACCCTATCACCAAGCGCAAGAAGCTCCATGATTTCCAACGCAAGATGGCCGAGCTTCGCGTGGAGCTTCTTGAGTACAGAAGGAAGTATCGACAGAAACAGCCTCAGTGGCGAAGCCCCAAACAGATCGCCACACGCTACCGAAGGCTTTGCGATCACCTCCACATAGGGCATCGCTTCTACAAGCTGAGCTTTACCAAGGATGCCATGAGCTTTACCAAGGATCTGGGTGAGATCCATCATACCCAGGCCATGATGGGCAAGAGCATCATCGTGACAGACCACCACGACTGGAGCACCGAGCAAATCGTTCAGGCCTGCCTGGACCGATACTGCATAGAGAAACAGTTTCGGGTCAGCAAGGCCCCGTGCCACATTCGCATCAATCCCCTGTTCCACTGGACCGACAGCAAGATCCGCTGTCACCTGCTTACCTGCGTGATGGCCATGGCTGCCCTCAGGCTCGTGGAGCTCAAGGTTGGCGGAGGATTATCGGGCAGGGCCATTATGGAGGAGATGCACAGCCTCAATAGAGTCATATCACTATATCCCCAGGCACGCACCCCAGAGGTTCGGGTGGATGACCCCACCCCCCTGCAGGAGCAGATCCTGGCAGCCCTGGGCTACCGATTCAAGGACGGTTGGGTTCTACAAGCTTGACCCCTAATTCGTCCTTGATAACAAGCAATTACACCCACTCTAACAATCTGTCTGTGAAAGTCCTGTCATACTGCTGACAACGAGGAAGCACCTGGGTCTGATACTCACCCCGGCGATCCCTGGGGACATTCACATGAACCTCTCCAATCCCCTTCAGAGCAAATCTTCGACCATAAGAACCATTACGATAATTGGGCCTCTGTCCATTTCTCTCATAGGGCTCCCTTCCCAAGAAATGGGTAAGCTCGGCCTTCATCACCTCAGACAAATACCTCCCCACCAACTCTCGCACATCCAGCCGGATCATCTCGAAGATCTTCCTGGGTTGCCTTTGAATCTCCTTGAAAACATCCACGACTTCTGTCACACTCAGTTCCATCTTCATGGGCGCTTTCTCCTTTCTTTGAGGTTCTTATCTTGTCAACCCCTCTTTAAAGGAAAAGCGCCCTTTTTTCTAGTCCCAAAAATTTACACAAAAGTTTTTACACCACCGCTTCCGCAAGGCATTATTTACCCAAATCAGCTCAAAGCACTTTTGGGTAAAAAACTTATGTGAGCTTTCAGGTAACTGACCCACTTTGAGGGCTGATTTTTCACGGATATGACCCACCTGGTTTTCATCTAATTGACCCACCTCTGGGGCGTGGCGAAGTAGAGGAACTGATGGGACCATGGTCCGGCTTTGGGCACAGGCGATACCTAAAGCCCGACTCGCTGCTGATCGAGGACTTCGCCATGAATGACTTTAGCCTCCACCAAGTTTGATTCTGCAATTTACTGAAAGTGTTTCGTGGATCAGTCAGTCTATTCTAGAAACATCTTGTCCAAGTCGTCCAGTATCAGCTCCTGTGCCAGTTCCGCCGGTACCCCCTGGCGGGACACCAGGTCCGCCAACATCTCTGCCGCCCTGTCCGACATCTCCTCCGCAAACTCCCTCAGCTCCCCCGCCTCTTCCAATTCCTTGACCTGGCGCGGGAACTTCTCCTTCCACCTCCGTATCAGAAAACTTGGCCCAATCATCGAGGGAGACATCTTTGACCTCCTTGACGGGAACGACGTTTGTTAGTTCGTTCATTTTAACCAGTTGTAAATTGTGCCCAAAACATTCCTCGGCAGTCAAAGCTCTGTAGCCGACAGCTCCTACCCCGGAGAAACTTTCTTGAGGAAACGAATCGTCATAGGTATCGTAGTCTCCTTCCTACATGCAGGGCAAACCTCGGAATGCTCGGAATGTAAAAACAAGCCATTACCGGACACATCCCATGTAAAATTTGCAAAATTGAGGGAAACAGCGCCGATCACAAAGGCGATCGCGACTCTTGGGTTTATCCGGAATAGAACTTGGAGCACAGGGCATGGAGGCTGGTGTAATGAGCTTTGTTGGTGGCTCGATTTTTCAGTCTGTGCTCCGTGCTGGCTAAGCCCAGGGATCGTAATCCTCTTAAATATGCTGCCAGGCATCAACCCAAGAAAAACAGCCGAAGCACGAGCGCCCCGGCTGTTTGGTATCCCATTACCATCTCGGTTCTATGTCCTACTGAATATTGATCTCCCCGCTCACAAGGATATTGTTGGTCTCATCTGTCTCTTGGACCACATCCTGATGATCAGCCTTTGCCTTGACATAATATGTGCCAGCCACTGTGTCTGACGGGATCCTGAGTCGTTTCTTGGTACTGGATGTCTTGCCCGGTGCAAGCTTTCGCGGACCCGCTGGCGGGGGAACACTCCTTGAGCCCATCAATAGATCCTCGGGGCCTATGGTCGGGTCGTCATTGGCGGACAGATAAAAACCCACCTTTGAGCGGCCTGCTTTTTCGGTGCCCTGATTTGTCACAGAGTTCATTACACGTATTAAACCTCCCGGTCTTGCTGATTCCGGCGCTGTCAGAGAGCTTACCACAAGATCAGGACCGCTTACCGGTGACAAATCAAATGTCGCACTGCAGGCCTTGTCCACATCCATGGTTATGTTGCAGATGGTCTGCGTCCCGCAGGAACCGCACTCATCACCCCAGCTCACAAACCTTGAGCCGCTATCAGGAATCGCCGTCAGGCTTACACCCGTTCCTTCGTTAAAATCAGCATCGCACGTTTCACCGCAGTCAATTCCAGCAGGACTGCTTGTGACTGTGCCGCTTCCTGTCCCATTTTTGGGTGTTCTGCTTCAGCTGGAATTGGAGTTTTTCTATGTTAGTGATAACACTTGGGCTATTGGGAGGAAGAAGGAAATTGCAAGAATGGTATTGTGGATTTTGTAGGCTATTGCTCTAGGCGAACAGGGATTGATATTTGCTCGTTTGTGGGATGGATGGGGATCAGTTCTAGTAAGTTCTGACCAGGAGATCTTCGCTGAAAAGACCGTAAGCTCCAGGAGGCCACAGACAAAAGAAGGCAGAGGCGCATTGCAAGCAGGGCCGGATTTCCAATGCCAGTCCCACAGTTGGTTGCCTCTGTCTAATGACCGAGCCAATCTGGGACTCGGTAACATAGCTTATTCCCAAAAAAGGTTTTTCCAATTCACGCTGAGCCAGTACACCCAAATCAGCCAGACCACATACACCCGGGTCTTTCTTACCACAGCCTGATCCCGGGGATTCGACCTGGAAAGATCTTCAGAGAAGATCAAGGCTGCAAGCTCTTCCTGGGAAGGCTTTCCATGATGTTTTCCTGAAATCCCTGGCGCTTGCTGGGGCCAAAGGCCCAGATCAACCTGAGCCGTTGCTCCAAACTGTTTCCTATCCCCCAAGTCTGATTCTACGAGCATTGCTATCAGGGTAGGGGTATTCCATATGCCTGGCTGTGGCCCTCGCAATTTCTTCTCCACAAAAACGAGCAACAACTTTGAGAGCCATGTCGATTCCGGCAGAGATGCCCGCAGATGTTATTACAGCCCCATCTTCGACTACGTGTTTGTCATACTCAACGGTCACTTCCGGAAATGACTCTCTCATCCAATCCAGTGATCGCCAGTGAGTTGTGGCGTGATGCCCGTCAAGCAATCCGGCAAAACCGAGTAGCATTGAGCCTGTACAAACCGAAGTCAAAGCTTCCACCTCCGAGGCACGGCTTCGCAGCCAGTTTAGCATTGCTGGATTCTTGAGCTCCTTGCGGACACCCCACCCACCAGGGACAACCAGGATATCTAGCCTAGGACAGTTATCAAAGCTGCTATCTGGAATCACCTTCATGCCACCAGTTGTGACCACAGGAACATTCTTTTCTGCCACCAGAAGCACTTCAAAGGGCGATGGTTCTTCCCTTCTTCTGTGTTCATTCAGCCGGGTGACGGAAAATACTTCGAAAGGACCGCAAAAATCCAGAACCTCGACATTGTCAAACACCACTATACCAACACGTTTCCTTTCCATTGGGTTTTCCCTTCTCCAGAGTCCTGAACTCTGTGTTCAGCCCACACTCCCAAAGGCCGCTCTACTTCAAAGATTCCATCAAATTGTCTGGCCAGCATCACCCCTGCTCTTCATGTCACCCTGGCCAGGTGAGCATCACCTTCTATTGTGACTCACTCCGGTACAAGCCTCTCCGCCCACAAGCTTCCAAACTACAGGACTTCTCTGATCGTCGTAACGCTCCAGGTAAAGTGTGGACTCGCCTTCAGGCACACCTGGCCTCCAGCTGTAAGCGATCACAGACAGCTCATTGGCCAGAGTCGTCTCCAGAGGACTCTTGAACACCTTGAGCACTCTGACTCTAAATCGTGCATACTTGTCCGCTCCTTCCAAGTAAAGCAGCTTTGCACGAACTACGACCTCGGCCCCTGCCGCCAACTGCTCATCCATCAAATCATAAGAGGCCGAGGCCAGGGAACCAAGCGAAATGGCAACAAGAAAAATAGCCGCCTTCATAGCCATTTTTCGGTGAGCACGACCTGATATTTCCATCCTGCCCCCAGCCAAGAGCCACGGCTCCAGGCCATCTTCTCCTTTAGCAGTTGACTCTTTTTCCCAAATTATATTCTGGTCTTCTAAGAGCTCTCAACCTGAAAGATTGCTTTGATGGCCAAAGCTTTTTCCAGGTGAAGGCTAGCGCGGCTTCTGCTCTTGTGTTGCAGAAAAACAGATTCTATTATTTCCCCCATGCTGAAAAAAATTCTTGTTGGGACAATCTTTTTCTGCCTGGGCGCCCTGGGGTGGATGCTTTTGAAAGGAACCTCCACCGGCAGCTCCCGTAGTATGTGGATTCTTATAGAAGCAATAGGCCTACTGTTTCTGGCCAACGGTGTCTATGGCCTTTTTTCAGGCAGGGTCTTCGGCCGCTCCTGGAAGAATTACTGGGGAGGCTGGATCTACAGGCAGGAGGAGCCTTTCCATTTCTGGAGCTTCGCCTTGGGCCACCTGATTGTGGGCATCCTTTTGTTGGCAGTAGGATGGAGCAAGTCATGAGTCTTTCCCATTCCCGGGCGGCAAGGCCACATCCCGTCCAAAGATGGCAAACCCGATGGTCCCTAGAAGTCCGAAGGCAAAGGCCGTCAGGAGGTTCAGCTGGGGGGCAACCTGCCACAAAAACGCGCCTCCCATGGCCGCTAAAGAGACCACCACGTCTCTGATGAGGTAGTAAAGCCCAAACATCCCGGCTTTACAATGATCCGGAGAAAGATCCATGATCAGGGCCTTGCGGGTAGGCTCTCCAAATTCCTTTAATCCTCTTAAGACAAAGGCTCCCACGAGCCACTCGAAGGATTGGCTGAACATAAGCCCCAAGGGGAAAAGCGTGAAGAACAGGAAGGTTATGACCACAAAAGGCTTCTTGGTGCTCTTGTCCGCCCAATAGGCTACTGGAATGTACACCAGGACCGCTGTGGCCATCTCTATGCTGGTAAGTATCCCGAACTGGAAAGCCGAGACCGGCTCTGGGATCATCTTCATACACCATACCACCACGAAGGCATATGGGATCTGCTCGCAGAACCTGACGAGTATGTCTGTGACCAGCAGGTTTTTCATGGCAGGATTCATCAAACTAAGCAGCTTCAGGGGGTTTTTCTCACCAGAGGCAAGGTCCCCCTTGATCCCGCCTGGTCCATCTTCCCCGCGGTGGTCTTCCTCTATCATTTTCTGCTGAAGGAACAAGGCCGCCACTGCCATTATCAAGGCTACCCCAAATGCCAGACGAACCCCGTCTCTTTCCCCCCAGACATTTATGAACAGGCCTCCCAAGAGAGGGCCAAGGGCCATGGGGATCCGCCTTACAAGAGAGTGCATGCTCACACCCATGGTGCGCTTTTGGCTTGGCAGCACCCGATAGATCAGGCTCATGGTGGCAGGAAGGGAGATGGCTGACCATGAGATGAACAAGACAGCTCCCACCAGAACCGCCTCCCAGGCAGACACTAGGATCACAATGGAAAAACCGCACATGGCCACCAGGTTAAAGATCATCAGAGAACGCCTGATGCCGATGCGATCCGATAGATACCCTCCGGGGAAGGAATAAAGGGCCGAAAGCAGGTTGTCCATGGCCTGGAGAACTCCCACCGCCAATACTCCTCCCCCAAGAGCCAGCATGTATATGGGCAAGAAGCGCTCGGCCATGCGCTCCCCCATGCCTACCAAAACCACCATGCTCAAAACACCGATGGTGCTGCGCTTAAGGCCCAAAAAAGCTCCGATTCCCAAGAGACTGGCTCTGATTTTCTCCCGGCCTTCCATTACTCCCCCCAGCCAAAAACACCCTCAGCCCCCTAGGCTACACATGCTTTCCAGCCAGATCAAGCTCGACCCCCCTCAAACCAAGGACTTCTATCAACCGCTCATAAAGGCTGAAGCCTGCCTGCTCTATCCTGCATTATTCACCTATGGTGAACGATGCTTCTGGGAAATGTTCCGGCATATGATATCTCAGCATGAACCCCGCCATCTCCGGGAAAAGCCTCAGGGCTAAAGTCCTTCTAGGGGTGGCCAGTTTGAGCACCCCAGGCCAGCCAAGAAGATCATGTTTTCCCGGCCTCTTTTGATGAGCTTGGCCTGTGGGTCCTGGAAAGCACTGCATGTAGCCGACTGCGTGCAGGAGCCCAAATGCCAAGGCTTGGATCCAGATGCAATTTACCGGCAAGGCTCCTCACACTGGAGGGACACTGGTAGATTCGTTTGGCGCCGGCTTCCGAGCCTTGCACACAGGGTTCGGATTTTCAGCCAGGCGCCAGGAGGCTTTAAGAGCATTGGCCCATAGTCTCAAAAACCACCCGGTCTTTCACAGTTTCAATCCACCCAGGTTGGTGGATCGCCTGAAATCTTTGGACCAAAAGTGATGACGCTCTTATAAGAGAGTTTTTTAGTCTTGTAAACGCCGTCTACATATGCACTGACCGTGCCTTTTAGGGTCACTTTGACTTTACCTAAAGACATATTACGCTCATTTATCTTGCACTTTGAGACCTTAAAAATGGAGATATCATAGCTTAAGTCTGTAACAGTATAGCCTGCCCTTGAAGCATTTTCTTGAATCCATTCAGTTATGACCGCTAGGAACTCATTTCGATTCAATTCTGCTATAATTTTTTTACCATTTTCAATAAGAAAAGCCCCGTGGTAGTACCTAACTTTTCCGTTGTCGTTTTCATATGCCAGCAGATCAAAACTGTTGTAGAATGAGACATCCCCGTATGAAACCGACTTGTCCGTGAAATAGCCGGACACCTTCAAGGAAGGGTGATAGGTGGCTGACCATGTTCCAACTATGTCTTCCCAAGTTGCGGCGTGTAGAGGTGAGGAAATGCCAGTTACGAGACAAAAAAAAGCTGCCAACAGCACCCTGCCCGCGCGTTTCATGGCTCTTCTCCTCAGTTGATTTTTTGGGCACCATAAACTCTTTTGTAGGATCAGGCAACCCAAAAAAATGTCTTGTGTCGTTAGCATGTGAAATGTCCGGTTGATATAGCAAGTGATGTGTCCGCTTTTTGCGGTTATGGGGGTAGGATAGGGGCTCATGGAAAGGAGGGCCTTAGGATGGAGACCTACTATTACCCCAGAGCTGCTATGGAGCGGGCCATGAAGATCCAGGAAGTGATTTTGAGGGCTATGGACGGCAGGCTTAAGTGGTATGAGGCGGCTGAGATCCTAGGGGTCTCTCATCAGCAGATGCGGTGGATCCTGCTTTTTGTGGATGCCAGTACCTGCAGGTGGATCCCTGCTTTGGATGGCATGGAGGATCTCATCGTGGTTTGGGATTATGCCACCACAGAGGTCTATTATGCCAGGCTAGTGCCCCAGGAAAGCACTCAGAGCACCATTTGACCTGCTAATGACAGGTCTTGACGTGCTAATGACAGGGGCGCTTCTGACCGGTTGACAGCTTAGATCTGTTCATGATAGGGTGCGCAGGTTACTGAATGATGATTCAGTCATTCAAGCCTGTGCAAGCCCCCGGAGGCTGGTGGGCAAGAGATTCGCGGCCTTCTTCCTAAAGAAACCTAAGAGAAAAAGGAGGGAAACAAGATGGCGAACTTACTGGTGGATGAGCAGGATGCAGCCTTTGTGCTTTTTGAACAACTGAAAGTGGAAGAGCTTTGTAAGGAACCTCTGTATGCGGATTTCTCAAGAGACATCTTCGAGATGACCCTGCGGGAAGCCCAAAAACTGGCTGTTAACGACATCATGCCCACCAATGTTCCTGGTGACCGGGAGGGTGCCAAGAGAGACGGAGACCTGGTGGCTGTGCCAGAGGTATTCCATAAGGCTTGGAAACTTTACACCGAGGGCGGTTGGATAGCCATGAGCGAGTCCCCCGAAGTGGGGGGGCAGGGGATGCCATCGGTCTTGGGCATTGCCTGCAATGAATATTTTGTGGCTGCCAACCCCGCATTCACCACCTTCCCCGGTCTGACTCACGGGGCCGCAAGGCTCATAGAAAATTACGGAACACCAGAACAGAAAGAAAAGTACATGTTCAAGATGTTCTCAGGCCAATGGGCCGGAACCATGTGCCTCACTGAGCCCCAGGCTGGAAGTGATGTGGGAGCCCTGAAGACAAGCGCCAAGAGGAATCCCGACGGCACTTTTTCCATCACCGGCACCAAGATCTTCATCACCGACGGCAACCATGATCTCACAGAGAACATCATCCATCCTGTGCTGGCAAGAATAGAGGGAGCCCCGGCAGGCACCAAGGGTATCTCCCTTTTCATAGTGCCCAAGATCCGGGTCAACCCCGATGGATCCTTGGGGGAACCCAATGACGTCCACGTGGGAGGCATAGAACACAAGATGGGGCTGCATGGCTCTCCTACCTGTGTGCTCAACTTCGGGGACGAGGGTCGTTGCATTGGGGAATTGCTGGGGGAAGAAAACGAAGGCATGCGCATCATGTTCCAGATGATGAACGAAGCCCGCATAGGGGTAGGTCTCCAGGGCTTGGCCATTGCTTCCACGGCGTATCTACATGCCTTGAAGTATGCCAGGGAGAGGATTCAGGGTTCGGACATAAGGGAGTTCAGGAATCCGGAGGCTCCCAGGGTGCCCATAATAAGGCACCCCGATGTGAGACGGATGCTCATGTTCATGAAGAGCATCACAGAAGGGGTGCGGGGCATGATCTATTTTGTGGCTTACTGCACGGATCGGGCCCGCACAGCCCAGAGCGAAGCCGAGCGAAATCGTTGGATGGGCTTTGTGGATCTGCTCACACCTGTGGTGAAGGCTTACAGCACAGACATGGGCTTCAGGGTCGTGGAGACAGCACTTCAGGTGCACGGCGGATATGGGTACATCAGAGAGTATCCCGTGGAACAGTTTCTAAGAGACATAAAGATCTCCTCCATATATGAAGGCACCAACGGCATACAGGCCTTGGACCTTGTGGCCCGCAAATTGGGCATGGGAAAAGGCATGGTCTTCATGAGCTTCCTGGGAGAGGTGAGTCAGTTCATTGAGTCTTGCAGGAATCATGAAGGCTTGGGCACCGAGATCTCCTTGCTGGAAAAAGCCAAGAATGCTGTGGCCGAGGTGGCCATGTTCTTTGCCACCAAGGCAAGGGAGGACCTGACTGTGCCGGTGCTCTACGCCTGTCCCTTCCTGGAGCTTTTCGGGGACCTTGTCATAGGCTGGCAGCTGCTTTGGCAGGCCAGCATAGCTCATGAAAGGCTTCAGAAACTGATGGCCGAAAAAGGTGTGACTGAGGAATCCAAGGCCACTTTCCTGGGGGAGAACCGGGAGGCTTCCTTTTATGCAGGAAAGATAGCCTCGGCCCGTTACTTTGCAAACACCTTTCTGACCTTGAGCCCCGCCAAGGCGCAAGTCATAAAAAACGGCGACAAGACTCCTCTGGAAATCCCAGAGACAGCCTTTTCCGCAGCCTGAAGCGGATCATCACTCAGCTCAGGACATCTTGGGGGCCAAGGCCCCCAAGCCCAAGGAGTTTTGGAGTCATGCTCTTGGTGGAATCCTTAATTTTACATCCAGACCCCATGGGTCCGTGTAAGCAATCTTTCTGAATGATGGGGGCTGAACCAGCCAAGCCCTTGCACCTCCAAGGTGCTTTGCCTTGAGGCCCTTCCAGGTGAGGACCCCGAGGCTATCGAACCCCAATGGGAGGATCAACCCATGAAAGCAAGAGATGTGGTTTTGGTGGATGCCTGCAGAACAGCTTTTGGAAGGGCAGGCGAGAAGGGTTTCTTCTGGCAGACCCGAGCGGACGATATGGTGGTCAAGGTCATCCGGGAATTGCTTCGGAGAAACCCTCAGCTCAAACCGGATATGGTTGAGGAGAATGTGTGGGGTGCTACCACTCAGGAGAAGGATCAGGGACTGACCATAGGGCGCACCACAGCATTGCTGGCAGGACTGCCTGCAAGCACCTCTGGATGTGCTGTGGATCGGATGTGTGCAGGTGGCATGACAGCAGTTACAACGGCTGCAGCCGAGATTGCCCTGGGGGCATGCGATGTGGCCATAGCCGGAGGGGTGGAACACATGGGTCACCACCCCATGGGGGCCACAGCAGATCCCAATCCGCGTTTCTTGGCTGAAAAGCTGGTGGATCCATCGGCCCTTGTGATGGGCTCAACTGCGGAGAATCTTTTTGACATGTTCCCGGAAATCACCAAGGAGCAGGCTGACAGGTATGCCGTGTGGAGCCAACGTAAGGCAGCCAAAGCCATCCAGGAGGGAAAGATCAAGCTCACAATAGTGCCCATGACTGTTTACACCAAAGAGGGATGGATCGTGGCCGACAGAGACCAGCAGCCCAGGCCTGAGACCACCCTCGAAGCCCTAAGGGATCTCAAAACGCCTTTCAGGATCCAAGGCAAGGTGACTGCCGGGAACT
Source organism: bacterium (assembly GCA_037481695.1). Classification (NCBI taxonomy): domain Bacteria; species bacterium. Next base: position 272,493 of record JBBFLE010000002.1, read on the forward strand.
CCTCTGGACTGAATGATGGAGCCGCAGGCTGTCTTCTGATGAGTCTGGAAAAGGCCTTGGAATTGGGGCTCAAGCCAAAGATGCGCCTGGTTTCCTTTGCCTATGCAGGCGTCAGACCAGAGGTCATGGGCCTGGGGCCCATTCCAGCCACCCACAAGGCTTTGAAAACAGCAGGCCTTTCCATGGAGGACATGGGGATAATAGAGCTCAACGAGGCCTTTGCCGTGCAATGCATAGCCTTCATGAAAGAATTCGGTTTGAAAGAGGAAGATTCGAGGTTGAATCCCTGGGGAGGCGCCATTGCCTTTGGACATCCACTGGCAGCCTCCGGGCCTAGGTTGATGGCTCATCTGATGCATCTCTTTGCCGAGAGACCAGATGTGCGATATGGAATGACAACCATGTGTGTGGGACTGGGCCAGGGAGGAACAGTGATTTGGGAAAACCTCCAAAGATGACCTGGATCATAAGCCAGTGCTAGGAATTTCCCAAGGCTTGGCCTCAAGAGCCCAGGATGCTTTGAGCTTGGCCCAACTCCAGGTCTTGGAGGAAAGAAGAGATCCTCATTTTTTGGCAAGAGTCTGCTCAGATTTAGGCAGATCTTGGAGCTAGCTGGCATGGCCAACAACTAGTCCCGGTGGGAGGACACTTCCCTTCACACAGGGACAATGGCATAGGCCGAGTTTTCCCCAGAAAGGAGCGACAGTCATGGCTGAACTGGTGACCAACTTCTATGTCAACTTGTACGACTCTCCCTGCGGCAGAATCGCTATCCTTACCATGGATAACGGTGAGGACTACCGAAAGCCCAACACCCTTGGGGCAAAGGCCCTGGAGAGCCTCAACCGTGCCCTGGACAGAATAGAGGCGGATCCCGAGGTCCGAGCCCTGATAATAACAGGAAAACCCTATATTTTTTGCGTAGGGGCAGATCTTAACGACGCAGGCAGCATCTCCAGCTATCAGCAAGCCTTGGAGGCGGGCAGACAAGGTCACGCAGCATTTAAGAGAATTCTGGAGCTTGCTTATCCCACTGTGGCCGCCATAAACGGGGCATGCATGGGCGGAGGTCTGGAAATTGCTCTCCATTGCAAGTACAGGACCATCTCTAGGGGTGTGCCTGCAGTGGCCTTCCCGGAGTGTTTCATCGGTCTGGTCCCTGGATGGGGAGGCACCCAGCTCAGCCCCAGACTGGTTGGAATGGAAAACGCCTTGCAGCTGATCATAACAAATCCCCTCAGCCAAAACAGGATGCTCAATGGCCCCCAGGCATATGATATGGGACTGGCCGACAGGCTCTTTGAGCCCGTGGAGTTCTTGGATGACACCATCAAGTTCACCATGGGTCTACTTGAGGGCACGCAGAAGGTGGAAAGAAAAAACCCAGACCCCTCAAAGGCCAAGGAAGCCCTGGAAAAGGCCCGAAGCTTCGTCTGGGAGAGAGTCAGAAGCGCACCCAAGGCTCCTTACAAAGCACTGGAGCTTCTGGAAGGAAGCCTGCACTGGAGCCTGGATGAGGGATTCTCAAGAGAGACGGAAATCCTGGCAGAGCTTATTGTGTCTGACCAGTTCAAGGCCTCGGTCTATAGCTTCGACCTGATTCAAAGAAGGGTAAAGAAACAGGTGGGGCGGCCTGACACACAACCCGTCCCGGTGTTCAAGGTGGGCCTCATAGGCGCAGGGCTTATGGCTTCTCAATTGGCAGTGTTATTTTTGAGAAACCTTGGGGTACCTGTGGTAATGAAAGACGTAAAACAGGAATTCCTGGAAAAAGGAGTGCAGCATGTAAAAGGGGAACTGGACAGGCTGGTGCAAAAGAATCGCATGGATCGATCCAAGGCTGATTACCTCCTGAGTCTGCTCCATCCTACCCTGGATTACTCCCCATTTGCTGATTGCAGTCTGGTCCTGGAGGCGGTCTTTGAGCAGATGGAGATAAAGCAGAAGGTCTTCGGGGAGGCTGAGGAGGTGGTAGGGGACTCCTGCATTCTGGCCACCAACACCTCTTCCCTCTCGGTGACCCAGATGGCCTCCAAGCTCAAGCATCCCGAAAGGCTCGTGGGCATTCATTTCTTCAATCCTGTGGGTGTGATGCCCCTGGTGGAGGTTATAAGGGCCGCTCAAACCTCGGATATGGCCTTGGCCACGGCCTTCGAGCTGTGCAAGAGGCTTAGGAAAAGTGCGGTCCTGGTGAAGGACTCCCCTGGTTTTCTGGTCAACAGGCTTCTTACGGCCTGGACCGGAGTGGCAATCAAAGCCGCTGACGAAGGCAGCTCCTTCATTGAAGTTGATGAGGCTATCAGGTCCTTGGGCATGCCCATGGGGCCTTTCACTCTTATGGGACTTGTAGGCCCAGCAGTGGGGCTTCATGTGAACCGGGTGATGCATGAGGCCTTTCCAGATCGTTTTCCCGTTAGCCAGAATCTTGTGCGTTTGGTGGAGGCAGGCAAGAAGTCTTTTTACACCCTAACAGAAAAGGGTTTCGGCGAAGATCCCGAGGTGGTGGCTCTGTGGCAAAGAAAGGATCCCCCTGTGAAACGCTCACGGGAGCAAATACTGGATGAAACCCTGGAGGTGCTCTGCAGGGAATGCCATCTAATTCTTGAGGAAGGGGTAGTAGCCAGCCCAAAGGATATTGACACTGGAATGATCCTGGGGGCAGGTTGGCCCTTTTTCTTGGGAGGAATCACCATGCACCTGGATCAGGCTGGCGTAAGCAAGAAAGTCTTGGGTAGGAACTTCCACGTCTAAGGCGCGGGCGGTGGGGAGGTGATAAACAGAAGAAGCTGAGCTAAACTTTAAAAAGATGTTTCAAGCCTCATGTGCAAGCTCATCTTTTGAGAGATGTTTTGGAAATGATCCCTTTTGCATGCGGGCTGACTCCTTGGAGACACGGCCGGATTCAGCCCCAATTGCTTATTCTGGATTATGGTCCATTTGCTTGGGGGCAGGAACAATAACGGCTGATTCTAGGGGGATCCATGGAGGAGCAACAACGATGGGAGAAGGCCAAGGCGGAGGCATCCCTGGCGGGCAGGTGCCTGGAAGCTGGGCAATTCCAGGAGGCTGAGCTTCACTGCAGCGCGGCTTTGGAGTTGATTCCAGATGACCCAGAGGTCCTCTTCCTTAGGGGAAGCGCCCGTTTTGCCAAAGGCGAGTTTCAAAGGGCCATGGAGGATTATAGCAGTGTGATATCCTTGGATCCGGGGCAAGCCCGCGCTTTGTACAACAGGGGTGTTTGCAAGGCTAATCTGGGCATGATGGAAGAGGCCCTGCAGGATTACAGCAAGGCCATAGAGCTTAACCCTGATTGGGCGGGAGCTTATGCAGTCAGGGGTTTGGCAAGGTTCTGTCTAGAGCAATATGAAGAGGCCATAAGGGATCTTACCAGAGCCCTTGAGATTCAGCCCCAAATGCCGGATGTGCTCAATGCCAGGGGCCATGCACACCTGGTCTCCGGTGACTATGACCTGGCTCTAGAGGATTTCACCAAGGCCTTGGAATTGGCTCCCAAGTGGGTGGATCCCCTCATGTCCAGAGGTACGGTTCATCTCATCTTGGGAAGGGAACAGCAGGCCATGGAAGACCTGGACAGGGCGGTCCAGATGGCCCCGGACCTTCCAGATCTAAGACTTGCCAGGGGATCTGTGCTGGAATCCAAAGGGGAAATGAGCAAGGCCGAAGAGGACTACAGGAAGGCCCTGGAGCTGGAGCCAGGCTCCCCCAGGGCCGCAGGTTTGCTGGCCAGGCTTCTGGCGCGTAAAAAAGAGAATCTTGATGAAGCCCTTCAGTGGGCAGAGGTGGCTGTGGCAGGAGACCCCCAGGACCCCACGGCCTGGGATGCCAAAGCCTGGGCATTGTTTTGCCTGGGAAGAAACGGGGAAGCTTTGGCAGCTGCCGAAAGAGCTGTTTCCTTGGACCCTTCAGACAACGACTTACAAAAACATCTAAAGATAATAAGGAGCGCCTGCACCTGATGAGCCCTTTCTAGTTGTCCATTTATGGAGCTTGTTGGGCTGTCTGAATGACCTGGGCAGTTGAGTTGAAGGGCTTTGGTGTGATGCTGCCATGGGTGAGAGGGTACAAGGCCCGCTTTGCCAAAAAAAAAACAAACTGAATCCTGCCTGAGACACCTATGATCTTGTCCTGGGCATTTAGCCCAGATACCCTCCGAGATGGTTAAGTTTGGGGGCTATGCCCCCGAATACCCGGTTATTCAAACCATTTTCAGGCCTCCTGCTGGAAGGAACTCATCATAAAGATCAGGCTGCATCAGATTATGAAGGAGTTCATGCCAGGATATCTTTAAGCTTACCCGGATTCTGAGAGCCTTCAGTATGGGTTAAAGATAGGGATTGGTGTCCCTTTCCCTTTGTATGGTGCTCGTAGGTGATGGCCCATAATGGTGGCCCGGATAAACTACTGTATCCCCCGGCAGGCTAAAGAGCCTCCTCTGTATGGAGTCCAGCAGGACCTTCCAAGACCCACCCGGCAAATCGGTTCTTCCAACCCCCCCCACAAAAAGGGTGTCCCCTGTGAACACTGCGTGGGGCATGTAAAGGCAGATGCCTCCTGGAGAATGGCCCGGGGTATGGATCACTTGGAGCTGGATCCCTCCTGCTCGAATAAGATCTCCGTCCCTGAGAGTCATATCTGCAGGGGGAGAAGGTGTTCCCCCAAACATCTGGAACATGGAAGCAGGTTGTTGGTGCATCCAGGAGGCGTCTGCCTCGTGGATGAGTATGGGGGCCCCTGTCAACTGCTTCATCCGTGCGTTGCCCATCACATGGTCTACGTGCCCGTGGGTGTTGATGATCTTGCTGATTTTCACACCCAGCCGATCTGCCTCGGCCAATATCTCATCCGAACCTGCAGCAGGATCTATCACCACAGCCTCTGCGCTTTCCAGATCACCCACAAGGTAAGCAAAAACTGCCATCTGGCTCACCAAGAACTGTCTGATTACCGCTTGCGCCATTCGCATATCCCCCCTTCTCTTGTAGTCACCAACTCATCTTCACCATTTCCCAAGACCAAGAATCTCACCCCTGGAGACCTCATTTTTAAGCCTTTGGCAAAAATGCTTCTGAATCTGATTTGCCCATAGGATCAGAAGCCCATTAGTAATTCATGGTTCCATCAGACTCCAAATCCTGCAATCATCACTCATGAAAGAATCAGACCTTAGGCTCCATCAGGGCATGCCCTCAAGGCTACCTGAAAGCTGCTCCAAAGTGGCCATTTTGTGCCTGATCATGTAGTCCCTTAAGGAAATCAAGACTTCCTGGTAGAGCCGCGGATTTCCAAAGGCTCCTGAACCCACCTGCACCGCCTTTGCACCAGCGATCAAGTATTCCAAAGCATCCCTTCCGGATGACACTCCCCCACAAGCTATCACCGGCACAGGCGCCGCTGCCGCCACTTTCCACACCCGATAAAGCGTCAGTGGCCTAATGGCAGGGCCCGAGAGTCCTCCGGTTCCAATGGAAAGACGGGGTCTTCTCTTCTCCACATCCACGGCCATGCCCAGGTAAGTGTTGGCCACGGTCAAAGCATCGCAGCCTGCCTCCCATGAGGCCTGCGCGGCCTCAAGGGGCTCCACCCCGTCAGGAGTCAGCTTTACCCAAAGGGGCATAGATGTCTCTGCCCTCACCCTCTTGACCAGATGGTGCAGTGTCTCAGGATCTCGGCCAAAGGCCACTCCGCCTTTCTTGACATTGGGACACGAAACATTCAGTTCCAGACCCAATATCCCCTGCTCATTGCCCAGGCAGGAAGCCAGCCTCGCGTATTGCTCCTCGGTCTCACCGAAAACATTAACTATGACCCTCAGACCCGATTCTCTCAACAGGGGCAGATGTTCCCCCAAGAAAACTTTCAAACCAATGTTTTGTAACCCGATGGCATTGAGCATGCCGCAGGCGGTCTCCACTATCCTTGGAGGCGGATTCCCGGGGCGAGGCTCCAGTGAAATGCCCTTGGTGACCAGGGCTCCCAGCTGATTGACATCAATGCCTGGCAGCCTTTCTGTGCCATAGCCAGCCGTGCCCGAGGCTGCCAGCACGGGATTGGGCAATGTGAGCCCTCCCAACCGGCACCTTAGGTCTGGGGCCGCATCGTGCATTTGTTCAGTCCCACTCTATTTCTTCAGCCCTGAAAACCGGACCTTCCTGGCAGGCTCTCACATATCCCCTGGATCCCGAGAGTCTTACCGCACAACCCAAACAAACACCCACTCCGCATGCCATGGGAGTCTCTACGGAGATCTGGCAAGGCAATCCTTTGCTGGAAGCCCACAGGGCAACCTGCCGCAGCATTTCCCACGGGCCGCAAGCAAAGACCTCTGTACCTGCACGCAAGAGACTGTCCTGCTCATGCTTCAAGAGCTCCAGGACCGTTCCATGGAAACCCTTTAGCCCGTCCTGGCTGGCCAGCATGACCTTGGCTCCCATCCTGGACATCTCCTCGCCGCACCACAGCTGATTGCCTGAACGAGCACCCACCAAGGCCCAGGAATCCAAGCGGAGCTTTGGGGGTAATTCTTCAAGCAAAGATATTAAAGAAGCGGCACCTATGCCTCCCCCCAGCAGCAGAGGAAAACCACCAGTGTCAAATTCCCAACCCCTGCCCAGCGGGCCCAAGACCTGCAGTTCTTCGCCCAGAGGCATCCGGGCCAGGCGAGCGGTCCCTTTGCCCACCACTTGGAAAAGAATCTCCACTCGATCCCCGTTGCAAGATGCTTGCGGGCCTCTCCTGAGCCAGCTGAAAGGTCTGGGCAGAAAAGGGTCGGCCTCTTCTCCAATCTTGAGCATATAAAACTGCCCTGGTCTGGCCTCATGGGATATACCTGGGGCCGCCAGCCCCAGAAGAAAAGCTCCAGGCTGCACCTCCTGGAGCAGATCAATCTTTGCTCGGCACACTCTCATCGCCCGATCCCAATGCCAACTCCATGAGAAGGGCATCCTCCCCCGTGTCTGTGTAGTAGCGGGGCCTTCGCCCAACTTTTCTGAATCCCTTTGATGAATACAAGGATTGAGCCGCCAGATTGGATTCCCTTACTTCCAGGATCATTCGCAAGGCCCCAGAAATCCTGGCTTGCTCCACCACCTCTTGGATAAGATCTTTGGCAATCCCCCGCCCTCGCGCCTTGGGATGAGTTGCCAAATTCATCAGGTGCACTTCTGAAGCCACAAACCAGGCACAAATATATCCAAGCAGTTCTTTACTCATGCCTGAACAGGATTCCGCCACCATGCATCTTGAAAGAGGATTTTCCAACTCCTCCAAAAACATCTTTTCGGACCAGGGCGACAAGAAGCAAGCCCTTTCTATTTCCATGACCTGGATCAGGTCACCCTCTTGCATGCTTCTCAAGCTCCAGCCCTTTGTTTCACATTTCTCAGGGGGCTCAGGGGTTGCGCTTCTGAAGGATCTCATTTGCCAAATTGACATGTTTGCGGCCATAGGAGGCCACAAACTGCGCCAGCTCCTTTAGGTTCTTTCCCTCGCGATAGTTGCCCAGAGCGATCATCATGGGCAGATTCACCCCAGTGACCACCTCCACCGTTCCCTCTTGGAGAAAGGAAAGGCTTAGGTTAGATGGTGTACCACCGAACATGTCTGTCAGAATCAGGACCCCCTCACCTCGATCCACCTTGCGGATGGCAGCCCCAATTCTCTTTCGCAACTCCTCGTTCATTTCGTTCATCTGAACAGAGAGGGCTTCCATGGCCTCCACGGCCCTGTCCTCTCCCACTATGAGACGGGTGGCCTTAAGGAGTTCACCAGCCAGGTCGCAATGCGTTACTATGACCACTCCCACCATTGTCTGTGCCCCTCATTCCTTGTGAATATCTCTATGGTGCAGGTTGACGCTGTAATGCAGCCCGCGGAAAAAGCAAGCAAGCCTCTCGGCTATGGCTACAGACCTGTGCCGACCACCTGTACAGCCCACCGAAACCGTCAGATAAGTCTTGCCTTCCTTTACATAAAATGGCAGCAGCCATTCCACCAGATCCTGAAGTCTCTTGATAAACTCCTGAGTCTCAGCCCTCTCCAAGACAAAATTGGCTACAGAAGGATCCTGTCCTGTCCTTTCCTTCAGGCCCTCCACAAAGTAAGGATTGGGCAGGAATCTCACGTCCATGACCAAGTCGCTGTTGGAGGGCACACCGTAGCGAAAACCGAAGGACTGCACCAGGATCTGAAGCCTCCTGGAGGCAGGGGATCGCATATGTTGCTCTATGGCCTCTTTGAGCTGATGCACATTGTATGAAGAGGTGTCTATGATCAAATCCGACATGTTCCTTAGTTCAGCCAGTAGACTTCTTTCTTTCTGGATTCCTTCCAGCAGGGTCATACCCTTGGCCAAAGGATGAGTGCGTCTGGTCTCACTAAAACGCCTTATCAAGACTTGATCTTCGCAATCCAGGAAAAGCACCTCTATCTGGTATCCTTGGGAGCGCAGATCCCTGATGATGCCCGGAGCCTCCTCCAGAAACTCCCCGGCCCTTATGTCTATTACCACCGCCACCTTGCTGATCTCAGAAGAAGATGAAATGCGAAGCTCCAAGAACTTGGGCAAGAGAACTATGGGAAGGTTATCAAGACAAAAAAAGCCCAGGTCTTCAAGGGCCTTTATCACCGTGGTCTTGCCCGAGCCAGACAGGCCGGTCACCACCAGGATGGGAAGTTGCTTCATGTCCTAACAGCGCCCTGAAGACGGCGTTGGATCTTGCGGTCAAGGCTCCTGATGGGGCTTCGGCCGCTCACCTTCAAGAGATGATTCCTTACAGCCACCTCCACTAAGATGGCTATGTTCCGGTTAAGACTCACTGGCATTCTCAATAGCGGCAGATCCCTATCCAGCAAAGTGAAGGTACGGCGCACCAGACCAGTCCTGTCCTGGTCCTGGAACTGCTGCCACTCCAATAACTCCACCACCAGATCCACCGGGCTTTCCTCCATTACCGAGTCCTGCCCGAACAAATCCATTATGTTGAGAATTCCCAGGCCTCTGACCTCCATGTGATGGCGGATGAGTTCCGGACTTCTACCCCTAACTTTTCCCTTTGGATCTATGGATAGCTCCACAAAATCGTCGGCCACCAGGCAATGCCCTCTGTCAATGAGATCCAAGGCACATTCGCTCTTGCCGATACCGCTTTTGCCTATTATGAGAACACCCAGATCGAAAACCCTTAGCAACACACCCTGTATGTGCAGGGGGGGGCCCAGAAGCTCCTTGAGGAGCTTGCCCATTTCCCGCTTCAGCCTGGTGCCGGAAAGAGAACTGGAAAAAAGAGGAATACCGCTGGTTTGAGACAGAACAACAAGCTCTTCGGGGCAAGCAATGGAACCTTCCAAAATGAGGCAAGGCACCTCCATGAGGGTCAACTCTCTCAACAGGGCTCGGCGCCTGCCTGGGGAAACACCTCTTAGGACTTCCAGTTCTGTGGTCCCTAAGATCAGGGGTCGGTTGGCCCCGAGATTCATGCCTTGATTCCCCAAGGCCTTTCCCGGACGCAGGACCTTCCACGAAGAAATCGTTCGGCCCAACCCTGTCAAGCCCGCCAGCGGCCTTAGACCCAGGGGTTCCCTGCCCTTCCTAAGCAGATCCTCCACGTGGATGGAGTGCATGGGATGTCTCCCCGCAAATTGCCGGCCACCTCAACCGTACTTCTGGTCCTCCTCCAAGATAGCCTCATAGATCTCATCCACACCTTTGGCCCCCATCAAAACCTTGCGGAATTGCCCGTCCTTGAAAAGCCTTGAAATACGGGCCAAGGCCTTGAGATGGGCCCCAGCCGAATCCTCAGGGGCCACCAGGAGGAAAAAAAGATGGGCCGGCTTCCCGTCCAAGGATTCAAACTCCACTCCCTTGCTGCTGCGCCCAAAGGCCGCTATCAAGGAATTGAGACCAGGGATTTTTCCGTGAGGAATTGCCACACCCTCTCCGATGCCAGTGCTGCCAAGCCTCTCCCTCTCCATCAAGACCTGCACCACCCGATCCAAATCCATGACTTCGCTGGGCAAAACAGCGGTCATCTCTTGGATTACTTCCTGCTTTCCAGTGGATTTGAGCTCGGCAATGACTCTTTCACGTATCAAGATATCTGCTATTTTCATTCAAGTTACCTGTTTATGGTTCTATGGCGCGCCCCAGCCACCGCTTTGGCATCTTGCAGAACTCCCGGCTGTGCTGAAAAGTGCTTAGATTCCCTGTATCCTTAACACAGCCCTTCTGCGCTTCAGTGCTCTACACATTCTATCCCATGGGCTCAGGCACCCCCAAAAAGCCTTTCCGCTCATGCATTTCACTGCTTCTTGCAGATCCCCGGCCCCCAATTCCCACAGGGAGACTCATCCCTCCGGCTTGATCAGACCCAGATTCCCATCCTTTCGCCTGTAAAGAACATTTACCTGCCCTGTATTGGAATCTGTAAAGACCACAAACTCGTTATCCGTAAGCCGCATTTGCATTACGGCCTCCTCCACGGACATGGGTTTTGCGAAGACGTTTCTGCTTACTATGACTTGCGGCTCTTTTCCTTCCTCCTCTACCTCCCCTGCAATCACCTCCATTCTGAAGCGCCATCCCCTGTCCTCGTTGCCCTCTTTGTACTGTTTAAACTTTTTCTTTTGTTTCTTGAGCTGCCTCTCCAGGTTGTCCACAACAGCATCAATGGCCGAAAGAAAATCCACTGTCTCCTCCTCCCCGGCCACTGACAAGCCATCGGCTCTCAAGAGCACCTCCACCCGGTGCCTGTGTTTTTCCTGGGTACAAACCACCTGCACGTCCATGGGTGCATCCACATACTTCTCCAACCTTTGGAGTTTCTCCCGGGCGTAATTCTTTATTTCCTCGTCGGAGTCCATGTGCCGGAAGGTAAAAGAACATTGCATGATCTCACCTCTCTAAAAGTAAATATGCCTTGAAAATATCTTTGGCTGACCTGCGAATCGCCGAATCAGTATATCTTCCTCCTGCGGTTGGAGGGCAACACACCCAATTCGGTTCTGTACTTGGCCACCGTGCGGCGGGCTATGTGAATGCCTTGTTTGCCCAATATTTCGACGATCTCCTGGTCGCTGAGAGGATTGTGGGGCTCCTCTTTCTGGATCAAGCGCTTGATTTGCTCTTTGACGCTTTGAGACGCTATTGCCTCGCCGTCGGACTTGGAAATGCTGCTGTTGAAGAAGAACTTCAATTCATAAAGACCTTGGGGGGTGTGCGCGTACTTGTTGGTCACGACCCTGGAAATAGTGGACTCGCTCAATCCTGTGTCCACTGCCACGTCCTTCAAGACCAGAGGGCGCAGATAATCTATTCCGCGGTCCAAGAACTCCCTCTGGAAACGCATGATGCTCTCGGTGACCTTGTAAATGGTCCTTTGGCGCTGATGGATGCTTCGGATGAGCCACAAGGCCGAACGCATCTTCTCCTGTATATAGGACCTGGCTTCCCTCGGCAAATCCTTGTTGGACAGGGAACGAACATAGAAGGGGCTCACCCTGAGCTTGGGAAGCCCGTCTTCGTTGAGCACTATCACATACTCCCCCTGAAACTTGAACACAAAAACATCAGGAGTGATGTATTGAGCATCCTCCGTGGCATACAGGCGACCGGGCTTAGGCTCCAGCCCCCTAATCCAATCCACTGCCTGGGCGACCTCGGCCACCGTGGCCCTGAGCTTCTTGGCTATTTGAGGTATGCGGTTGTTCTCAAGATCCTTCAAGCATTCCATTATTATGCGTTCTGCCAGGGTGCCTTTCATCCCCATGTGACGCACCTGAATCAGAAGGCACTCACGCAGGTCCCTTGCGCCGATGCCTGGAGGGTCAAAATCCTGCACTCGAAGCAGAACCTCTTCCACCTCCTCAACAGTGGCCTGGCATTGGGAAGCCAGGCTCTCCAAATCGGTTTGCAAATAGCCGTCTGGGCTGAGGTTACCGATTATCTCAAGCCCTATCCTTCGAGCCTTGCCTTCCAGGTCGGACAAACGAAGCTGCCATATGAGGTAATCGGTGAGGCTATCAGGCCTGGAAAGAGTTTGCTCCAGGGAGGGTCTTTCATCCTCATCCTCATACTGGGGCAGCTCATGATATGGAACGGTCGGGTAATCCCATGGGATCTTCTCCAGGGAGAATTCTTTGGCTGTCTCCCTGGGGACCTTGAGCCCAGCAGTCTCACTTGAATGGGAGTCCCATTCCTCCTCTGGCAAGCCCACCATGTCTTCCAAAACAGGGTTTTCCCGCAGCTCTGTTTGGATGGCGTTGTTTAGCTCCAGCCTTGGCATCTGCAATATTTTCAATGCCTGCTGAAGCTGTGGTGTCATTATGAGCTGCTGAGTCAAGCGCAGCTGTTGTCTTATCTCCAAGGCCATTGAGGGATGCCACCCCCAAACTCTTACATTTATTAACCAACCCGCAAGATCTTGATTATAGCACAAGCCCGGGGGCCCACAAGGGTGGGGCTGCCTCCACAGGACCAGACCCCATTGATCAGTGAAACCGATTCATCGGAGGAACCCCCAGGACCTCACAGGGTCCTCTCAACAGAACTCTTTGAGCAGAGGCACCTCATCACACTCGGGAAATTTCACACAATGGATGCAGTCGGCCCATACTTTCTGGGGCAGCTGGGCCTTTTCCACCCTCTTGAAACCCATTTTCTCGAAATAAGCAGGCACGTAGGTAAGCACAAAGATTCGGCACACCCCCAAACCAAGGCCTTCCTCAATGGAAGCCTGGGCCAGCCTCCGACCTATGCCCTTACCCCTCCAACTTTCCACAACGCAAAACGAACGAAGCTCTGCCAGATCCTCCCACACCACGTGTAGGGCGCATACCCCCAGCAGAGAATCCTGTTCCTCCCAAACGTAGAACTCCCGAATGTGGGCATATATGTCCCACAGGGGCCTGGGTAAAAGCAAACCCTGTGCAGCATATGTTTCCAATAGCCGGTGAATTTCCCTGGCATCTTTGACCGTAGCTTTTCGAAGCTCTCCCATTCAGTTACCTGCCTTTTCCAGAAGCTCCCTTGCGTGAGCCCTTGCCTTTGGACTTATCAGCTTCCCCCCCAACATCCTGGAAAGCTCCTCCACCCTGCCCTCTCTGTCCAGAGGCGATACGGAAGTGATGGTCCTGTCCCCCTTTATGTACTTGCTGACCTGGAAATGATGCTGGGCAAAACATGCCACCTGGGGAAGATGAGTGACACATAAGACCTGATGTGATCTTCCTATAAATGCCAGTTTTTCCCCCAAGGCATGGGCCACTGCCCCCCCGATTCCCGCATCTATCTCATCCAATATCAAGGTAGGCACCCTTTCGGCCTCTGCCAAGACTTTTTTCATGGCCAGCATGATTCTGGAGAGTTCCCCGCCAGAGGCTATTTTCCACAAAGCTCTGGGAGGCTCCCCCACATTCATGGAAAGCCTGAACTCCACCTTGTCCATTCCTCTTGGACCAGCATACAGACCTTCCTCTCCCAAATAGACCCCCTCTTCAAGCTGGCTCACCAAGACTTCAAAGACCGGTCTGTCAGCTCCAAGATCTTGCAGTTCTCTTTGCACACCCAGGGCCAAGCGCTGGCCTGCCTCCTGCCTTGCCTGGCTTAAGCTCTTCCCCATATGACAAAGTTTAAGTTCCAAATCCTTCATCTCTGATCTGAGTCGTGCCAGAGTTTCCTCCCCCAGATCCCCTTTTCTGAGTCTCTCTTCCAAATCCTTTTCCAGATCCAATAGTTCCTCAACATCAGCCCGGTATTTCCTGCGCAACCTCTGGATTTCCTCCAAACGTTCTTCCACCTGAGTCAACCTGCCCTGGTCGCATTGAATCCTTCGGGCCTTATCCCTGATTCCACTTACAGCTTCTTCCAGCTGAACCTCAGCGGTCTTGAGCTCTTTTACTATATCCTCCAGGAACGGAGCCATGCCCACCAGCTGTTGCAGCTCCCTGATGGCCATCTGCACGCGCTCCAGAGCAGAACCCCTTTCTCCGTACAGTCCCTCTTCGGCCCTTCCCAAGGCTTTCTGAACTCTCTCGGCATTGAGAAGAAAATTTTTTTCCTGCTCGAGGCTCTGCGCCTCGCCGGGGATCAGTTTTGCTTGTCTTATCTCCTGGAGCTGGAACTCCCAAAGCTCTCTTTTGCTTTGGGCCTCTCTTAGCTGGTTCTCTGCCTCCGAAATCCTCTTACCCAGGGCGATCCAATGGTTCCAGAGATCTTCCCAGCTTGCCCTGAGCCCCATGAGCCTGCCATGTTCGTCCAACAGATCCAAATGTCTTTCAGGCTGGAGTAGACCCTGGTGCTCGTGCTGTCCGTAAATGTTCACCATGTCTCTCAAAAGCTCTCCTAGAAGAGGCAATGTGCAAATCTGTCCATTGATGTAAGCCCGGCTTCGGCCCGATCTCATCAAGGTACGCCGGACCACTATCCCGTCTTGTACTTCAAATCCTTTCTGCCTCAATCGATTCACAGCCTTGGAATCCCCCCAAAGCCGGAAAAACCCCTCCACAGAAGCCTCTTCAGAGCCCTGTCTGATCATCTCTACCCCTGCCTTTGCGCCCAGCAGGAGTTGTATGGCCCCTATGAGAATGGATTTCCCGGCCCCAGTCTCTCCCGTAAGTACGTTCAACCCTGGCCCGAATTCCACCACCAAGTCATCTATGATGGCCAGGTTTCTTATGTGCAAAGACTCTAGCACGGCCCACACCATTTTGGGGCTGGTAATTATCTGGGATTCTTCTGAGAACCCCTAGATCCAGCCCATATTGACCAAAGAGACTGCTTCATGCTGAGTATTTCGCAAATCTCTCGGATCCATACTGCCCATCTCGAAAACAGGCCAGCTTCCCCTTGCCATGTCAAGAAGCTTTTGGCCTGAGTCCCCAGCATTCTTGCCTCTGTTTGGAGGACAAGGCCAACCATACCACGAACATAATTTCCACCAAGAAGTGATGGTACCGCATGGTATCGCAAAAATACCTTTGACTGAACATATCTTTCTCCAAGAACAGATTCCTTTTTTCAAGAGAGGCTCCCCATGATCACCCCTTCAGGCAAGCCTTGGGCTTACCCGAGAATTGAGTTTATGTTCATGGTAAGAGTATGGGTTCAGGAGGCCTTCTTTCAAAGCCCCAGGCACCCTAGGCTTGCGAGCTAGGGTCTTTCCCTCATCTCTCTCCCCAGCGCAACTTGCTTCTGAGCACTTCATAGAAGCTACGATGGGGCGATTTTATAAGGGACAATCTATGCGGGCTGGTACGAACTTCCAGAACGTCCCCCTCTACAACCCTGTAACCCACCTGGCCGTCAAAGGTCAGGTATACCTCTGCTCCGTGAACGGATCCAAGGAAAACCCTGATGGTTCGATCCTCCGGCAGGATGATGGGGCGATTGGTGAGAGTATGGGGACAGATGGGGGTCAGTATGATACAGCCGAGGGCCGGATGCACTATGGGGCCTCCTGCGGAAAGATTGTAGGCTGTTGATCCTGCTGGGCTGCTTATTATTAGGCCGTCTGCTTTAAAAGTAGTCAGATAATTCTCATCGATGTAAGTCTCCAAATCTATGATCCGCGCCAGTACTCCTTTGTTTACCACCACATCGTTTAGGACCCTCTGGCATGCAACCTTTTTCCCTTCCCGCCACACCTCTGCCTCCAGGAGGCTTCTTTGGGTGATAGTTGTCTGCCCTTCCAGCACCCTCTCCAACACTTGGAACATCTCCTCCAAGGCCACTTCTGTCAGGAAACCGAGTCCCCCAGCATTAACCCCCAAGAGGGGCACCTGGCTCCCGGCCAAAAGACGTGCCGCACTCAGCAGAGTGCCATCACCCCCCAATACCACCAGCAAGTCCACCTTCAAAGGAAGCTCTTCCCTGGGGCATCCCACCAGTAGGCCCGAGCAAACCGCCAGATCCTCTTCCACCAGACACTCCACTTTCCTGGCTCTAAGCCACTCCACCAGTTGTTCAGCCGTGCGAACCACCAGATCAATACGTTTTTTCCCCACCACACCAACGGTTCGGACTTCCACTTTTGCTCCTCCCTCAAAACCGGTCTATGTCTTACCACAAGGCTCCGGGGGGTGTCAAAGTCCGCTTGACCCAACCGGTCATAGGAGATCAAAATGAGCAACATCTCGACGCTGTGCGAACACAATCTTGCCAATCCCTTTGGGCGGTCTTCATAGTTGCGGGAGTTGTTGAAGTGGCCTCTTTGCTTCAGAGGGTCTTTCGGGTCTATCCAGAAGAATGGCGCCTTTTGGTATGGGTGACCCTCATCCAACTGGCCATGAGGGTCAGCTCCGTACTGGTGAACAACTACTCCCAGACCGCTTTTCTAAAAAGATTCGGGGTGGAGCACCTCCCCACCGTGTTTCTCGTAGAGTCCATCTTAACCTTCCTGGTAATCAATGCGGTGGGGGTTCTCATGGGGAAATACAGAACCCTTCCCGTTTTCACTGGTCTACTTATTTTCTTCGGTCTGTGTGTGGCAGCCATCCGCCTGATGATCCCCCTGGACATTCCTCTTATCTATCCCATCCTTTTCATTCTCAAGAGCCAGGCCATCGGGACCCTGCCCATACTTTACTGGGACATCTTAAACGACATGTTCACCACTAGGCAGTCCAAGCGGCTTTTCACCCTCATCACAGCAGGAGGAATCCTGGGCACCACTTTGGGGAGCGTTTTTACAGGGAATGTGGCTCGATGGCTGGGGGTGGACAATGTGCTCTGGGTGTTTGTGGTTGGCACTTTCCTGGCTGCTGCTTTGAACCAGGGTACCGAGAGGGTGCTCGGAACTCCCCTGGAACCTCGCACTGACAGACGCCGCAAGAAGAAAAAGCCCAAGTTCTCTGAAACCATTGCAGAAGCCCGTGTATTTTGGAAGCAATCGCCTTTCTTGCGTTACATGGTTCTTCTGGTGGCAATACCCAACATGGTTCTCCCGATACTTACCTACCAATTCAATGTAGTTGTGGACATCACCTACGGCACAGAACAGGACACGCTTCACTTTTTGGGGCTGTTTCGAGGTATCTCCAATGCATTCATTTTCGCCTCTCTTCTTTTCTCAGGCAGGCTTCTGAGTCGCTGGGGAGTCCCCAACAGTCTTCTTTTACATCCCATCAATTATCTGCTGGCATTTGTTGCCTTGATGTTTCGCTTTGACATCCTGGCAGCCATGTACGCCCGGTTCAGCACAGAGGTTCTCAAGACAGCCCTTAACAATCCCGCCAGAGCCATACTTTACAACTTTTTTCCCCCTCATACGCGGGCCATGGTCAGGGTGTTCCTGCGAGGCACCGTGGTGCGCTGCTCTGATCTGGCTGGCTCTGGGCTGCTCATAGCCATCAAGGGCGTTGTGTTACCACAATTCTTATCCCTGGTGGCAGCGCCCCTTGTGGGCATCTGGATATTAACCAGCTTCCTGATCCGCCGAAATTACCCAAGCATGCTAGTCAAAGTGCTGCTGGAGAGGCAAATAGACTGGGAGCGCTTGGAGCAGATAGATCTAAAAGCGGTGCGACAGGACACCAGAAGCGTGGAGGCCCTGAGGGAGGGGCTCAAGGATCCCAGGGAAGAGGTGACACTGCTTTGTGCCGAGCTATTGTGCTTGGTGAAGCCGCCTGGATGGGCCCGCTGGGTGGTGGAGGCCTTACCTGGAAGGTCCCCAGCTCTCCAGGAAAAGCTCTTGGCAAGCCTGCCCAAGGATGAGAGCACCCTGGAGGTGATCTCCCTTATGGAAAACATGCTGGCTCGCTCGGATTCCCAACTTTTGGGCGCTCTGTTGGAAGCTATTGCCCGTCTGGCCCCTGATTCCTCTTACCCCATCTTCAAACAATATCTGAACCACAGTGATCCTGTGGTCAGGATACAGGCCATGGCCGGGATCCTGGCAGGGAGGAGTCAGGAAGGGATTTCAGAGTGCCGCCGGCTCATGAGGGAGCTCTTGGACTCAGGGCAGGGCCCCAAGATCAAGATGGCCCTGGAGGTCTTGGCCAGGAGTGCTGATCCAAGCTTCTCCCAAGAGGTTCACGGGTGGGCAAGTTCTGAGGATCCAGAGTTTCGCAGCCTGGCCTTAAGAGCTTTGGCCCGCAGTTGTGATCCCGAGCTGTTGGAATTGGCCAGCCAGGCCATGAAACACCCCAATGAAACAGTAAGAAGAGCTGCAGCGGAAATGATGGCTTCCTGCGGTGAAAAAGTACCTGTGGCCACCTGGATATCCTTGATGGGAGATGAAGACCCGCAGGTGCGAAGCATGGCGCGACAAGCTGTGAGGGGAAGAGCTGATGCGGCTCGGGAGTTGATAATCGCCTTGGCTTCCCCATCCAGGAGGGTGCGGCAGGAGGCCCTAGTGCTCTTGGATGAAATGGAAGCCAAGCCTGTAGAGGTTTCCCAGTTTGTAAAGGAACAGATCCAAAGGGCCTACACTTTGATAGCAGCGGCCTTGTGGGTTAGAGCCTCAGGAGGGGGACTCTCTGCGGATTTATTGAGCCAACATCTTTTGGAGACAAGCCGTTCTGTACAGGAGACCGTCTTGAGGGTCATAAGTGTTCAAGGAGGGGGCGAGGGCATGCATGTGCTTCTCAGGGCCCTGGGCTCCACAGAACGCAGGGAGGTGGAAGATGCACTGGAGGCTCTGGAGAGCTTTCTTAACCCTGGAGTTAGAAAACTGCTGATACCCCTCCTGGAAAACATACCCCTCGAAGAGAAACTTTCCTTGGCCCGAAAGCGTTTGAGGATTCCTGATCCTAAGCGGATCTCTGAGCAGGAACTGGCCTCTCTTCTCCAGGCCGAGGAGGACCCGGTCACCCGGGCCCTGGCCGTTTACTTCTTTGGGGAGATGAAAGACCAGCCCATGGATAGAGACACGCTTCAGGCCTTTTTCCCGGAAAGCGATCCCATGGTGCGTGAGGCTTACCAGAGCCTGAGTAAGGCTGAGTCGCCATCCAAGGCCCTGGGAGGGGAAGGGGGGTCTCTCAGCCTCATGGAAAAAGCCGACTACACGCGAAAGGTGCCCATTTTCTCCTCTTTGTTGGTTAGGGATCTCTTTGCAGTTGCAGGGATAATGGTGGAATACTCTTGCAGGCCTGGGGAGGCGGTGGTAAGTGAGGGGGAGCCTGGTGAGGCCCTTTTCCTGGTGGTAAGAGGCGAATTTAAGGTTCTCAAATCCATGGGAGAGGGCGAGCCTTTGCCCATAGCCAAGATAGGCCCCAGGGACTTCTTCGGAGAAATGGCTCTGTTTGATCACGGGCCCAGATCCGCCACCGTGAGGGCTGATTCCAGAGATGGGCTTTTGCTCAGGCTGGAGGGAAATGCCTTTCATAGGCTCATGGCAGAGCATCCTGGAATTCCCATTGCCATATGCGCGGAGCTGAGCAGGCGCATGAGGGCACTTCATCAAAAGCTAAGCTACAGTGAAACCCATTAGTCCGCATTGGCCCCTTCACAAGCAGTGGAAAATGCGGGTTAGACTGATGATATCTTCTCGTTAGTGGATTTTTGCTCCAAGGAAGCCTGATTCTCCCGATCTGGTCCTTTCCCGCTGTGGGCTGAAAATAAGGAAAATGTATTGGGGCTTGGGGGCATGATGCCCAACCTCACCCATCCTGGGAAACAATCTTTTCTAGTCCAGCTCTCTTACCAGTCTAAAGCCAGTGGTATTGTATCTGCTGGCTGGATGAGCCCAGGTGCGGTTGGCCGAGCGGCCAAAGGTGGCGTATTTGAACCAACTGCCGCCTCGCCTTACCTTGAAAGTGCCTTGTGCAGGGCCCTGGGGATCGATTAGCTCATCCTGGGGATAAGGCCCGTACCAATCCTGGCACCACTCCCACAAGTTGCCGTGCATGTCGTAGAGTCCCCAAGGGTTTGGAGCATAGGAGCGAACAGGGGCCGGAGAACCAGCCTTGAGGCCTCTGGCCAACACCTCATTGAGACATCTGGCCACTCCTCTTCTGGGGTTGTTGCTGAACATGCCTCTTGTGCAATCAGGGGAATCCCCCCAGCTAAAGGCAGATTTGGTTCCTGCTCTGCACGCATACTCCCATTCGGCCTCTGTGGGCAGCCTGTAAATACCCTCTGCCCTTTTGTTGAGAGCCTCCAGGAATCTGGCCACATCGTTCCAGGAGACCCTCTCCACTGGGCAGTTGTCCCCGCAGTCCTTGAAGAAAGAGGGATTGGAGCCCATCACTGCCCTCCACTGGGCCTGGGTTACTTCTGTTTCTTGCATGAAAAAGCCACGACTCAGTCTCACCAGGTGGGGAGTCTCATCAGGGTTCCTGAATTGCTCCTTCTCGGGGCTGCCCATGATGAAACTTCCCGGGGGGATCTTGATGAAGTCCATGCCCAGCGAATTCGTAAATCTCTTTTTTTCCAATTTGCTTTCCTGTGCAGCTCCTGCTGGGGGAAACATCATTACTAGGCACAAGATCATGAGTCCCACTATTTTCAGTTCTTTTCCCGACCCTTTCTCCATCTCACTTCCCGCCCCAAAAGAATTAAAGGAGCCTTTGATTTTCAGAGCTGCTCCATCGAGTCCTACCCTCTCACCAGGTACTTTTCTTCTGCTTTCTTTGCAAGGGTTCCACACCTTTTGTCATCTTGCAGGACAGACATTTTACTTGGACTCTCTCAATGACCTGCGACTGCCAAACCCACAGGGAAGCGTGAAAGTACATCGCCCACGTAGAGCAATCTGTCCTTTGCTTTGGCTCGAGTCACTCCGAGAATTTCCTGCCATGAGCTGGGGGCCTCTGCTGGGAGCAAGATAGCAGTGTCCAACCAGACATCCTTTCCTAAAGGAAACTCCGGAGCTGTTACCACCTGTGTCAGCAGTCTCGGAGCCACCACTAAAGCCCATTTCTCTTTCCATCTCCTGGCAAAGCAAACCAAGTTGGCATGCCAGATGCCTTGACTCTCCAAGGGGATATACTCCCCATCTAGGAAGAGCTTTGAATTGGCCTGTCTCAATACCAACACCTTGTGGATAAGAAACAGCTTTATGCGTCCGTCTTCTTTGCTCTCCCGGAGTTCACGGATGAGTAACTCTGGGTCCTCTCTTGCGATCCGCTCCCTTATCTCAGACAAATATTGCTTCCTCAACTGGAAGTCAACCGGCCGACGGTTGTCTGGGTCTACCAGGTTCAAATCCCAAAGCTCGCTCCCCTGGTAAAAATCCGGCACCCCAGGTGCAGTCATCTTTAGCAATGCCTGAGATAAAGAGTTCAAGGCACCGTAGTGCGCAATTCTCTTTTGGAACGGCAAGAAAGAAGTCAAAAACGGATTCTGCTTTCTGGGCTCCATGATCTTGTCTAAGAAGCCAAGGAATGCAGCTTCGTACTGTTCGTCTGGCTTTAGCCAGGCCGTGTGCACCTTGGCTTCTCTGACAGCCTTTACGAAATATGTCTTTAGCCTTTCCAAGAAATCCGGGATCTCTCTCTCAAAAAAAGGAAAAGCCCCTATCAAGGTCTGATAAAGGAAGTACTCATCGTTTCTATCGGGCACGGGCTTTTTTTTCACCTGTACTTTTTTACTGGAATTGATTCGACTCCAGAGGCGAACATGCTTTTCCCACTGATCCGGAATCTCCGATAAAACGTTGAGCCTGGCCCTCACGTCCTCCCCTCTTTTTGTGTCGTGGGTGGAGGTTGCATTCAATGAGTAGGGCCATAGCGAAAAACGTCTGGCCAAAAAGTCATGAAATTCATTCACTGAGATACCGAATCTCTCAGGGAAGCCCCCTACTTCATTGAGGGAAACGAAACGGTTATATACATAGAACGCCGTGTCTTCCAGCCCCTTGGCCATCAAAGGTCCGGTGAGCTGTTGGAAGCGCATTACGAAATGCCATCCTTCTTCCTTGTTTTCTTGGGAAGCCTCTTCTCCCCAATCCTGCAAAAGGAACCTTTGAATGAAAAGAAGCTCATGAGAAAGGGCAGGATTGGACTCCAAAGCCCTTTCTATTGCCCAACGCACGTACTTTTCAGGGCTTGCAGAGCAGTTGCCCGGACTCATATAGGTCCGATAGACCGGGAAGTGAGCCATGACCTCCACCAAGGCACGCCTCAGTCCGTAGAGGGTAAGGTCACTGCCGGACCGCATTCTACTGCAGGCCCCTTTTAGCAAGCGTGCCAGATTGTCAATGTCTCCGGCCATGTGCTTTCCTGTTATGAGCCTTTTTTTATCGCAAACCAGTGCAGCATACTCCACTTCCGTGCCTGAGAAGTTTCTGTATAGCTTGTCCATCACAGCACAGTTTTCACTTTGGCAAAACAATCCATTGAGCATGTTCAAGAAGTCGTAACCTGTGGTTCCCTGAATAGGCCAGGACTTTGGAATTTCCTCACCGAAGGCCAGGATTTTCTCCACCACCACAAAGGCCCCTTGCACTCTTTCACGAAGCCTAAGCAGATACCTTTCTGGATCGTAAAGTCCATCCAAATGATCTACTCTCAGCCCCGTGATCTGGCCGTGTCTCAGCAACCAGAAGCAAAGCTCGTGTACTTTTTCGAAGACCTGCTCTTGTTCCACGTGCAGGCAGATCAGATCATTGATGTTGAAAAACCTTCTATAGTTGATCTCCTCTGAGGCGACCTTCCAAAATGCCAGCCTGAAGAACTGCTCGGCCAGAAGTTTTTCCAACAGCCAGAAACTGGAACGATCCCCCGGATCCCCATTGAAAGCTTCCAAATTCCTGTGCAAAAATTCCCTCACCGCACCATTGGTCTGGTAGATCTCCCAAAGAATGCGTTTTACAAAACGAACCTGATTCTTCCTTTGCTCCACATGGTTTGCATCGGGAAGTGTCCCAAGGGCGTATAATATGCCTAGAATCTTTAGAAAGTCCGGGTGTTCCTCACCCAGGACTCCTTTGAGTCTATCTATGTCATGGGAAAGAATGGTGGAGTAGGACTCTAACCGAACCGGATAGGACTGTTGGAAGTAGCTGACCCAGAAACCCCCATCTTTGTATTCCAGCCGGATATCCCCGGCCTCCAGGCACTCTCCGTAAAATTGCCCCAAGAAAGGAGCCAGGATTCGCCCTCGGATTCCTTCATAAGAATGTTCCCAATCCACATCAAAGAAACCAAAATACTCAGAGGCCTGCCCGTTCTCCAGCACATCCATTAACATTTTGTTTTCTTTGTCAAAAGCCATGTGATTGGGAACTATGTCCTGCAGCCAGCCCATCTGCCTCTTTCTTACTTCATGCAGGAGCCTACTCAAAGCGCTTTGCCCACCAAGCTCGGGGTTGATCTCCTCGTGATTAACCACATCATAGCCATGCTCGCTCCCTGACCTGGACCTGAATATGGGAGAAGCGTATATGTCTGAAATACCAAGTTCCTGCAGGTAGTCCAAGCAATTCCCCAAGGCCCTGAAATCAAACCCAGGAGAAAACTGGATGCGATAACATGCAATGGGAATCTTCATTCAATGCCCTTCCTCCTGATCCCATTTTTTCAGGTGGACAAGACCTGCCAGCGCCTCCCAAAGCCTCAATCTGCTTCGACTCAAGGTGCTGTCTCTTCACAATTATGCTCCTCCATCCGCCCCCATCAGCCTACCTTTATGCCCAGCTTGGAAGCCACTGTTTTCCAAAGCGCTAAGGCGGATGAAGCTCTTTGGTCACCCCGGTTCCTCATGAGCTCCAGGCCTGGAATCTCTGAACGGATGGACCTGTAGCATGAGTTTTGCACATCCCATAGATCCGCCTCTATTGGCATCATTTCCAAGACATCCAACACAGCCAAAAAACGCTCCAAGAGCTCCAGGTCCATCGGATCCTTTTCCAACCTTCTTGCCATTTGGGAAAGAGCATGACCGATCTCGTAGCCCAAACCACTTCCATCTAGGCTGACACCGCTGGAGTGAGCATCCTGGATCACCGTCATCATGGTGGACGGATCCAATGACAGAGAACGAAGCATGTCTCTTAAGGTCCCCTCCAACGACATTCTGGAAGCAACAACAAAGGCCTCAGGAACCGGGTAGCTAAGCTCTCTTAGAAACCTTATGAGTGGTGCATTCCTCTGGTGGATTTGACGGTAAAGAGACCCCGCCTCTTCCAGGTTCACCTGGAGAATCTGGGCGGTAATCTTCCTTTGCTGATCACGAAAAAGGGAGCGCAAGGAGTAAGTTGACGTCCCAAAGTGGGCGTCTATGTTACGGATGGTTCCGGGAAGATCAGCCATGGAAAAATGGTCTGTTACATCTTTAACCATCCGGGAATACGCCTCTTTGCCTTGGAATTTGCGCACGCCACCCCAAATATTGTGATCGCCCAGGTGCATTACCCCGAAGCTCAGGTTTTGGGACTCCCCGGTTATCAAAGATCCCACCCTGATCTTCCCCACTGCCAGCCTGGTTGTTCCCACTTGCAAGACCCTCGAGTCTTCTTGGTCCACTGAATAGCAAAAGATCCTATCGGACTTCTTGTAACTTTCAAAAAGGGAACTAACCGCGTAATGTGCTCCCACGTTGAGCAGATCCACCCGCACGGGCCGAACCATTTTTTCAAAGACTGCCCGACCGTTTCCCTTGTCGGGCAGGTTGCTGCGGCACCTTTCCAAGAGCTTTAGAAAACCTTCTTCCAGGCCGTTGCTCTCCAACTCCTCTGCTAGCTGTAGGGCTCGATCAGCATATTGAAGGATTTGGACCGTTTCCAAGCCTGAAATTTCGGAGAAAAACCACCCGCAGCTTGTGTACATGAGCATTGAATGACGTTGCATCTCCAAAAGCTTGATGGCCTCTACTCGCTGGGAACGTCCCGGGGAATCAATACAATGCTCTCTTAGAAAACGGGACACATTGGAGGGAGATCGGTCCAAAATCACTCTGATATATTGATCTCTGGCCTCCCACGGATCTCGAAACAGTTTTCGTCCCCTGGTTTCGAACAGCTTGGCCAATTCATCCCGAAGCCAATCCAAGGCCTCTCTTAAGGGTTCCCTCCATTGCTGGTTCCAGTCTTCTGGTCCTCCGGCCCGGCACCCGCAGTCAGAACGCCACCTCTCAATCCCATGGGCACAACTCCAGGAGGTGTTCTCCAGAATTTCCACTTCCCAGGCAGCGGGATGTCTCTCCAAGAACTCCCCGTAATTGGTCAAACGAGCCAGTTTATGGGATTGGATATAGTGTAGAGCATAAGCCAAAGCCATGTCTCCCCTAGGATGGTGATGACCGTAGGACTCACCGTCGGTGGCTACACTGACCAGCTGGGCTCGTTTTCTTTCCTCAGAAAACCCCTCTAGTAGTCTTCTTACAAAAAACTCCCCGTTGGAAAGAATTCCTTCGAAGGCTACTGCCTTGGAGATAGGGCCGTCGAAAAAGAAAACGCTGATCCGTTTTCCCGAAGGCAGGTTAACCCTGTAAGCCATGGTTGGATCAATTCTCTCCCCCCTCACATCCAACCATTCTCCCCCACCCAAAGGCCTGATCCTAGATGCCTGAGACGGGGCCAATACAGTGAACAAGATCCCCTGGTCTGCAAGAATTTCCAAGGTCTCCAGATCCACTGCTGTCTCGGGAAGCCACATCCCTTCCGGCTCCCTTTGGAAACGGTGCTGGAAATCGGCTATACCCCAGAGGATTTGTGTGCGTTTGTCCCTGGAATTTGCCAGAGGCAGTATCATGTGGTTGTAGGCGTGGGCAAGGGCGCAGCCGTGGCCCGAGTAATTCCACCTGGAGTCTCTATCCCCGTCCAGTACGGCCTGGTATACCTCCGGTTCCTCCCTTTCCATCCAAGCCAAAAGCGTGGGTCCGAAATCCAAGCTCATGCGATTGTAATTGTTGACTAGCTGCTCAATGCGTCCTTCCCTGTCCAGGATCCTGGCCGCAGAGTTGGGAGCGTAACACTCGGCAGTGATTCTTTGATTCCAATCATGATAAGGGTGCGCCGAGTCTTGCACCTCCACAGCCTCTAACCAGGGATTTTCTCTAGGAGGCTGGTAAAAGTGTCCATGAATGCAAATGTACCTCTCATTCATGCTCATGCACTTCCTCGAAAACCACCATCCCCTGCGAGGGAAGCTTTAGGCAAACCTCTCCTGGTGATTCCAATTTAGAAGGGATGGAGCTTCCAGGCCCCATCCACCTGATTTCCCAGGAGTCCATGCGTTTGAGCCAGATGCCTTTTTTAAACTTGACTGTGGCCTCACCGGCCTCCTTGCCGAAATGGTAGATCCTTCTTACCTGTCTTCCCCGTGCCCAAGAATCCAGAATAAGAACTTCCTCAGACACAAGTTCCTTTGTATCCCAGCAAGGCTCTTCTTCCCCAGAAAGAAGCTCTTTTCTGAGTCTCACCAGCTCCTTGTAGAACCTCAAGAGCACGGCGCAAGATCCCTTGAATTTTCTTTGGTGTTGGAGCCTGGAGCTAAAGAAAGTAGCCTCCTCTTGGGGATCGGCTATTGTCCCGCCCCATCTGAAAGCCGAGAACTCCTCCTGACGTCCCTTGCGTACCGACTCGGCCAGGTTCGGATCCCCGAAGCTTGTAAAGTAGAGAAAAGGCGCTGTCTCACCGTATTCTTCTCCCATAAAGAGAAGGGGCACAAAAGGACAGAGCAACACAATCCCTGCCGCCAGTTTCAACCTTTCGAAGTCTACCAAAGAACTCAAACGTTCCCCAAGCATCCGATTCCCCACCTGGTCATGGTTTTGCGAAAATACCACCAGGTTGTGAGGCTTCATGCCTCGGCTGGGGCTTCCGTGGCGGCGTTGCCTGTAGCGGGAGAATCGGCCCTGATAAACGAAACCTTCCCTGAGACTCTTGGCCAGGTCTCGAAGGCGCCCAAAGTCTATGTAGTAGCCAGACCTCTCCCCGGTCAACAATGCATGCAGGGCATGATGGAAGTCATCGTTCCACTGGGCATCAAATCCGAGCCCTCCTGCCTCCCTTGGTTTGACCGAACGGGAGTCATTCAAGTCGCTTTCAGCTATTAACTGAATGCTTCTGCCCAGAGCTTGAGCACGACGTCTAACCCAGCTTGTAAGCTCTTGCAGAAACAACCTGGCTGAGAAATCCATCATTCCATGAATGGCATCCACCCTTAGTCCATCCAGGTGATACTGGGTGACCCAGAAAAGGGCGTTCTCAATCAGGAACCTTCTCACCTCATCGCTTCCAGGACCGTCCAGATTGATTGCCTGGCCCCACGGGCTCTGATATTTACCCGTGAAGTAAGGCCCAAAGTCCATCAGGTAGTTCCCCTCAGGGCCCAAATGGTTGTAAACCACGTCCAGGATCACGCCCACACCCTTTCTGTGACAGGAATCCACCAACTCCTTGAGAGCCTGAGGTCCTCCGTAGCTGTTTTGAACAGCGAATAGAAATGCACCGTCGTATCCCCAGTTTCTATCCCCTGGAAACTGCGCCACAGGCATCAGTTCTATAACCGTTGCTCCCAACTCCTGGATATCATCCAGAAGTTCGATGACCCCATGGAAGGTGCCGGCCTGACTAAATGTGCCCACGTGAAGCTCGTAAATAATGAAATCCTT